>CAZNCQ010000077.1:7523-26209 GCA_964571275.1 uncultured Myxococcales bacterium | reverse complement strand
CCTCGGCGTGCCAGACGCCCCAGTAGTGCATGTCGCCCCAGCCCTTGCGGTTGGCGGGCACGTTGTCTTCGTTCGCGCTCGGCGAGCTGCGCGTGTAGAAGCGGCCGGGATCCTCGGCGGCGACGATGCCGGGCAGGATCTGATGGAACATGCGCTTGTAGTCGGCGCTGATGCGGTCCTGTGCCCTGCGCGAGAGGCTGAACTTCGCCGGCCAGCCCCAGCCCTTCCAGGCGGCCTCGTTCTCGTTGTTGCCGGCCCACAGCGCCAGGCTGGCGTGGTTGCGCAGGCGGCGCACGTTCTCGATCGCCTCTTTCTCCACGTTGCCGACGAACGCGTCGTCGCCGGGATACATGCTGCAGGCGAACATGAAGTCCTGCCACACCAGCAGGCCCAGCTCGTCGCAGAGCGCGTAGAACTGGTCGTCCTCGTAGATGCCGCCGCCCCACACGCGCAGCATGTTCATGTGCGTGGCGGCGGCCGACTCCAGCAGGAAACGATAGCGCTCGGGCGTGACGCGCGCGTTGAAGCTGTCGGCGGGAATCCAGTTCGCGCCCTTCATGAACACCGGCGCGCCGTTTACCTTGACGAAGAAGCTCTTGCCGTCGGCGTCGCGCTGGTGAACCACCTCGAGCGTGCGCAGCCCGACGCGCGTCTGCCGCGCGTCCAGCGCCGCGCCGGTCACGCCCGCGAGCCGCGCCTCCAGCGTGTAGAGCCGCTGTGGCCCGAGGCCATTCGGCCACCAGAGCTCGGGCCGCTCGATGCGCACCGGCAGCGCCACTTCGTGGACACCGATCGGCAGGTCGACGTCGGCCTGGGCCAGCGTGGCGCCGCCGGCGATGCCGACGGTCAGTCGCGCGCGGCCCGCGTGCGCGGCGACCACGCGCACCTTCGCGGTCAGCTCCGCCGCGGCGGCGTCGAGGCGGTTCTGGAAGATCTGCACGTCGTCGATGCGCGCGTCGTCCCAGGCCTCGAGCGTCACGGACCGCCAGATGCCGCTCGTGACGAAGCGCGGCCCCCAGTCCCAGCCGTAGTGATAGGGCGCCTTGCGCGCCCACATGCTCACCATCTCTTGCGCCTGGTCGTTCGCGGCCGGCAGGTGGTAGCCGAGGCCGCGGTACGCGCCCTGCACCTGTTCGATCGGCGAGCGGAAGCGCACGACGATCACATTGTCGCCCGCGTGCAGCTGCGCCTTCACGTCGGCCCGCCAGCTGCGGAACATGTTGTCGGCGAACAGCACCGTCTGCCCGTTGACGAACACCTCGGCGAAGGTGTCGAGCCCGGCGAACAGCAACTCGACGCGCGCGTGCGACAGGAGCGCGGCGTCGGCGCGCAGGATCGTGCGGTACTCCCACGACTCGCGGTCGATCCACTGCTGGTCCTTTTCGTTCAGCCGGTAGAACGGATCGCCGATCTTGCCGTTCGCGAAGAGATCGGTGTGCACGCAGCCCGGCACCGTCGCCGGCAGCCAGGGCTCGGGCGGATCCTTGCGCGGCGTCACGCGGTGAAACGACCACGCTCCGTCGAGCGTGCGCCGCTCGTGCGCCGGCGGCGCCGTGTCGCCGCGCGCGCCCGCCGAGGCGGCGAGCGCGACCAGGAACGCGCCGGCGCCAGCGAGCCGGCGCGCCGCTGTCGCCGCCATCACCAGCTCAAGCCGTGGTCGTACGGGTAGAGCGGGTCGTACTTCGCGTCGCCGACGTTGATCGGAATATCCGCCATCGCACGCGGCCAGGAGCACGAGAGCTTGCCGGTCGGCCTGAACGCGCCGGTGAGCACGTCGGCGACGCCCGCGCCTTCGGTGCCCGGCAGCCACGCGGCGACGATCGCCTTGGCCGAATCGACGAGGTCGCCCAGGATCAGCGGCCGCCCGCTGAGCAGCACCACGACCATGGGCTTGCCGGTGCGCTTCACGGTCTCGACGAGCGCGCGGTCTTCTTTGTTGAGCGCCAGGTCGGCGCGATCGCCGCCGCCCTCGGCGTAGGGATCCTCGCCGACGACCACCACGACCACGTCGGCGCGCTCGGCGCCGGCACCGTCCTTGGAGAAGTCGAGACGCCCGGCGCCGACCGCCTCGGTCAGCCCCTGGCGGATCGTCGTGCCCGGCGTGACCGCGCCGCGGTGGCCGCGCCAGCCGACCGACCAGCCGCCACACTGCACACCCATATCGTCGGCGCGGAAACCGGCGAGGTGCACGCGCCCGCTCTTGGCCAATGGCAAGACGCCACCCTCGTTCTTGAGCACCACCAGGCTCTTGCGGACGGCGTCGCGCGCGACCGCGCGGTGGGCCGGCGAGCCGATCTCGGCGGTGAGCGCGCGGTCGGTGAACGGCCGCTCCCACAGGCCGAAGCGCACTTTTTGTTTCAGGATGCGGCGGACGGCGTCGTCGATGCGCGCCTGGGTGACACGCCCGCTGGCGACCAGCGCCTTCAACTTCTGCTGGAACTCACGGACGCGATCGACCGGCGTCGGCACCATGATCATGTCGATGCCGGCGTTGATCGACGCCTCGACGTCGGCGGCGTAGTCGGGCGACATCTTGTCGATCGCCGCCCAGTCGCTGACCACGAACCCGCCGAAGCCGAGCTCACCCTTGAGCACGTCGGTCAGCAGATGACGGTTTCCATGCATCGGCTGGCCGTTCCAGCTGCTGTAAGACGCCATGGCGGTGGCCACGCCGGCCTTCACCGTGGCGATGTAGCCGGGCAGGTGCAGCCGCCGCAGCTCTTCCTCGGAGATCTTCGCGTCGCCCTGATCCTTCCCGCCGAACGTGGCGCCGTCGGCGAGGAAGTGCTTCGCGCACGCCATGATGCGCGAGGTGTCGACGCCGCCGCCCGCGCCCGCGCCCTCGCCCTGGAAACCGCGCACCGCGGCCGCGCCCAGGCTCTCGGCCAGATCGGGCACCTCGCCGTAGCCTTCATAGGTGCGGCCCCAGCGCTCGTCGCGCGGCACGGCGAGGCAGGGCGCGAACGTCCAGTCGATGCCGGTGCCCGCGACCTCGCGCGCGGTGACGCGCGCCGCGGCCTGCACGACCTCGGGGCTGCGCGTGCAGCCGAGCCCGATGTGGTGCGGAAAGATCGTCGAGCCCTTGAGCCCGCCGTGCCCGTGCACGGCGTCGACGCCGTAGATCATCGGGATCCCGAGGCGCGTCGACAGCGCCTGGCTCTGATAGCCGTCGTACATGTCGACCCAGGTGTCGGCGGTGTTGGGCCGCGGCAGCGAGTCGGCGCCGCTCAACACGGAGCCGACCATCAGATCGTGCACCTCGCGCCCGGTGCGCAGCGCGTTCTTGTCGATCTGGGTCATCTGGCCGATCTTCTCGTCGAGCGTCATCTGCCCGAGCAACGTCTCGACGTCGGGCGCGGGCATGCCCGCGGCGCGCGCGGGCGGGATGTCGGCGTGCGCCGCGCCGCCGTTGCGGTGAGCGACGCAGGCGGGTGCGATCGCGGCGGCAGCGGCGGCGCCCAGGAACGTGCGCCGCGAGGGCAGGCTCTCGGTCGGAGCAGCGAGACGCGACGTTTCCAGTTTCAAATGGTCCTCGGGCTTGCTCATCGCGGGGGTTCCTCCGGGGGCGTGCGAGGGCGAAATCAGGGCGAGGGCGCGCTGCCGGCGACCGCGGCCGCGAGGTGATCGTGGAACGTCTGCGCGTACCCACCGGTCGGGGTGCCGCTGCCGTAGTCGATGACGAGCGGCCAGGGCCGGCCCCCCGTCCCGCGCCCGGGAATACACGACGGCGCCGAGTTCCACGACCAGGCGAGATAGCTCGCGCCCTTCCCGTCGAGCCACTGCATGAAAGGCTCGATGAACGTGCCGGCACAATCGTCTTCGCCGAGCTCGGTGGTGATGAGCGGCAACGTCGCCGCCAGCGTGCCGGGCGCATCGTCCCAGCACTGCTCGGTCTTGCAGGAATTGAAGCTGTAGACGTGCCACGCCGGCGCGATGTTGGTGTCGGCGGGCGCATACGCGCTCCACTGCGACAGCGAGTTGGAATACTGCAGGCCACCGAGCAGGATGAGGTGATTGGGCGCCACCGTTCGCACCGCGCTCACCAGCGCCGCCATGCCCACCGCCTCGTACGTGTTGGCGGTCGCCTTACCGCCCATCCACAACGTCGCCGCGCAGCCGTCGCGCCAGCATTGCCACCCGGCCGGGCTGTCGCGGTCGGAATCGGGAAAAGGTTCGTTGTAGAGCTCGAAGACCACGCCGTCGTCGCTGGCGAACGTGGTGGCAACGTCGGTCCAGAAGTCGACCGAGTGATCGGCGTCGGGCATCGGCTGCTGCTCGTCGGCAGTCATCGTGCCGGGCGCCGCCCAGTGCAGCTCGACGATCGGCACGATGTGAAACTGGTGGAGCATGCTGATGAAGAGCTTGATCGAATCCTTGTAGCCCGCGCCGCCCGAAGTCTGCTGTCCCAGCCAGCAGGTCTCGTTGAGCGGGATGCGAACGGCGTTGGCCTTCCAGCTGGCAATCGCCGAAACCGCCGACAGTCCCCAGGCGCCGTCGAAGACGGTGCCACCCTTGACGCACATGTACTCGGTGCCGGAACGATTGACGCCCCGAAGGGTCACGGGCGCGCCGGTGTTGTCCTGCAGCTGATTCCCGACCGTGTGCAATCCGTGGATCTCCGGACCGACCGGCACGATGGGAACCCCGTCGCCGCTGTCCTGGCCGCAACCAACCGAGGCGGACCCGAGCGACGCCAGCAACACAAACCAGGTGAGACGCGAGCCCCGCATAAAGCGATCTCCAAGTTAGTCGGAAGGACAGTTCCAGCGCGATCCGGACCGCAAATGCAGGCCAAATCCGCCCGAAAGGGGAACACCGCCCAGATGCCCAAGGCAGCCGTGCAGACGATGCCGGAGGCGGCTGCGAATCGCAAGCCCTGTCGGGGGCCAATGCAGGGCGCGGCACGGCGTGGCGTCCGTCATGCCATCGACCTCATTTGGCCGCCGCGGCGGGGACGGCGGCGCCGCGCGCCGCGCCGGTGCTCGCCGCCACACCCAGGGTCTTGTCGATGGCCGATTGAGCCAACGCCGCCATCAGCGCGTATCCGGCCGGCCCCGGATGCAGACCATCCTCGGCCAGCTCGCGTTTCAGCCAGCCTCTCTCGTCGGCGGTCGCGGGGACGTAATCCAGGTAAGTGTGCCCATTCGCGGCGCAATAACCGCGCAGCCAGCGGTTGAGCTCGGCGATTTTCTCCGGCGGACGCAACGGAAACGTGGCGTCGGAGCGCGCCGTGTAGTGGTGAACCGGCAGCACCGAGGAGACGATCACCTTGATGCCGTGCAGCCGCGCCATCTCCGCCATGGTCATGAAGTTGCTTTCGGTCTCCTCGAGCGTCATCGGCCCACTGTTGCCGGCGATGTCGTTGGTGCCGGCCAGAATGACAACTGCCAAGGGCGCGAGGGCGACGACATCTTCACGAAATCGCACGACCATTTGCGCGGTGGTCTGGCCACCGATGCCCCGGTTCAAGTAGCCCCGGCCCGGGAAGGAATTATCGAGGCGCCACATGTCCGTGATCGAATCCCCGAAGAACACCACGCGCCGCTCGCCGGGCGCCGGTGGCTTGAGCTGGGCGTTGGCGCGGCGGTAGCGGTTGATCTCGCCGAAGTCGTTGAAATAGATCGACGTACGCGCCTTGCGCCATTCCTCGCGGCGCTGCTCGGCGAACGTGATCGCCTCCGCCGGCGTCATCTTCGCGGGCGGTGCCTCGGCGGGCTTCGCCGCCTGGGCGTGGGCGCGCGGCGCGGGCAGCCCAACCGTGACAAGCCCGCTCACGGCCGCGACGACGGCGCCGAAGGCTCGAAACGACATCGTTGCGGGCGGAAACCGATAACGGCGCATGGAGCCCTCCTGGTCTGGTCTGCTTTGCTTTGCCTCGTTCGCGTTCACGGGCGGGACGGCAGCGCGATCGACTGCGCGGCGCCATCGTACTCGATGGTGCGATCGGGGGTCGGTTCGAAAGAGAACGGGATCGGCCGGTCGCGGCGCACGTCGACGATCGCGAAGCGGCGGCGCGCCCGCATGCCGGGAAACGCCCCTTCGCGCGCGCCGATGGTCAGCGTGCGCGTCGCCTGGTTCCAGGCGAGCGGGATGCGGGCCGACTGGCCGCGCTCGTACTGGTAGCTCGTGCCGTCGTCCTCGTAGATCGTGAAGTGACCCTCGGCGCCTTCGTAGATCATCAGCGTGATCGGATCCGCCGGCTTTTCCGCGGCGAACTGGAGGTCGGGGCCGAGCGGCAGGATCGAGCCGGCGCGCACGTGCACGGGGATCGCGTCGTAGGGAGCGGCGGCGTCGACGACGGCGCCCGCGGTCAGCGCCTTGCCGGTCCAGAAGTCGTACCAGTCGCGCCGCGGGTTCGGACCCGCCGGCAGATACACCGGCCGCGCGCGCTGGCGGTAGGCGCTGATCGGGCTCACGAGCAGCGCGGGGCCGAAGAGATACTGGTCGCCGGTCGTCCGCGCGCGCTGGTCGTCGGGGAAATCCATGACCAGCGGGCGCAGCATCGTGCCACCGTCGAAGGTCACGCCGGCCGCAAGCGAGTAGATGTACGGCAGCAAGCGATAGCGCAGCCGATCGTGCTTCAGCTGCGCCTGGAACGCCGGGCTCGCGTCGCCACCGTACTGCCACATCTCGCGGTACGGCGACTGTCCGTGGCTGCGCAGGATCGGCAGGAACGTCGAGTACTCGAACCAGCGCGTCGCCAGCTCGCGCCACTCGTCGAGATCGGCGGCGTCGGGGCGATCCTTCGCGAAGCGATAAGGCACCGAGAACCCGCCGGTGTCGACGGTCCAGTAGGGGATGCCCGAGATCGAGAAGCCGAGGCCGGCGGGGATCTGCTTGCGCAGCGCGGTCCAGGTCGACGAGATGTCGCCCGACCAGGAGACCGCGCCGTAGCGCTGCTGGCCGGCGAAGCCGTTGCGCGTGAGGATCAGAACGCGCTGGTCGGGCGCCGACGCGCGCATCCCCTCGTAGATCGCCTGGCTGTTGACCAGCGAGTAGGCGTTGAGCATGCGCGCCCCGCTGCCGAGGCGGGTCGGCGTCATGTGCGTCTCGTTGGCGTCGAGCTGCGCGACCGGGGTCTTGAACGGCCCGTCCATCATCTCGGGCTCGGTCGAATCCATCCACCACGCGTCGACGCCGCGACGGCGCAGCTTCTCGTCGATCTGCGCCCAGTAGAGCCGGCGCGCGTCCGGATCGAACGCGTCGTAGACGGTGTAGATGTTGCCCAGAAAATCGCGCTGCTTCTCGTCGAGGTTGCGCTGAAAGAGAAATCCGCCCGCCGCGAGTGCGTCGAAGGTCGGCGTGCCGGGATAGAACTTCGGCCAGACCGAGACCATGAGGCGCACGTTCTCGGCGTGCAGCGCGCGGATCCAGCCGTCGGGATCGGGGAAGCGCTCGCGGTCGAACTCGTGCGAGCCCCAGCGCTTGATGTTCCAGTACTGCCAGTCCTGCACGATGTAGTCGATCGGGATGTGGCGCGCGCGGAATTCCTTCACGACGTCGAGGCTCTCCTGCTGCGTCCGGTAGCGCTCGCGCGACTGCCAGAAGCCGAACGCCGCGCGCGGCGGCAGCGGCGCCGTGCCGGTGAGCTGGCGGTAGCCGGCGACGACGCGGTCGAGATCGTGGTGCGGGCCGTAGACGAACGTGTAATCGACGCCGTCGCCGACCTCCGACGACAGGACGATCCCGCGCTGCTTCACCGGCGGCCGCCAGAGCAGCCGCAGGATGCGCGTGGTGCCGTCCATGACCCAGTGCAGGTGCAGCGGCACCGACTGGCCCTCGGTGAGCCGCACGCGCGCCAGGTCCTCGCCGGGCAGCCAGCGCTGCCGCCAATGATCGATGACTTTGGTGCCGCCGATGGTGAGCTCGATGCCGCCGGCGGAATAGGTCAGGAACTGGTAGGTCCCACTGACCGGCGCCGAGAAGGTGCCCGTCCAGTCGACCGTCTGGCCTCGCGCCGGCGTCGCCACGTCGCCCGCCTCGGCGTCGGGCGACGTCGAATAGAGTCCGACGGTGTCGGGAAGCGGCACGGCGTCGGCGATCTCGCCGAAGCGCGTGAACGAAGTGTTGTCCCAGAGGATGCCGTAGCCGTGGCTCGAGACCAGGAACGGAATGAAGATCTCGGTGTTGTGCTGGTAGAGATCGAGGTCGACGTCGTCGAGATCGATCAGGTCTTGCTGGTGCTGGCCGAGGCCGTAGAGCGACTCGTCCGGCGCGCGATCCCATCGCTGGCTCACCGCGTGGGTCGGCTCACCCCAGACCAGCGCTTCGTGAAGCTCGCGGCCGCCGTCGCGCTCGTCGAGGATCGGCTCCGACCCCGGGCCGGCGTGCGCATCCTGGAACGACACCGTTCCCGAGGGCAGGGCGACCCGCGTGATGAGCGCCGCGGTGGTGATGCTCTTGCCGTCGGGCTCGTCGCTGACCGTGAACGGCGTCGCCACGCAGCGTTTGCCCGCCGTCGCGAGGGTGGCGCGCGCGAAGAACGCCGGATCGCTCGCGTAGGCGACGCGCACGATGTTGTCGGCGCAGACGCCAATCTTCAGCAGGCCGCCCGCGACAGGGATCACGGGCCCGGGCATCGGCGCCGGATCCGTCATCACCAGCGGCGGCCGCGACGTGCGCGAGGCGGGCGCGCCCGGCGTCGGGCCGACCGTCGGGGTCGGGTGGCGCGCGCAGGCGCTGCCGAGCGCCATCGCCGCGACGAGAAAGGGAACCGGTGCGCGTCGAGCGGGCGACGACGTGATCATCGGAGACGGCGCGACATTAGCCCGCGCAGTTGACAATGTCATTCCTGCTGCGCCCTGATGGCGCGATGACGATCGGCATCCGGCTCGTGGGCGGCGCTGCGATCCTGCTCCTCGGCTCGTGGTCGGCGATCTCGTTCCTGTCGTCGATGGGCTGCGCGGCCCGGTCGCGCGGCGTCTCGACGCCCGTCGACGCTGCGCGGGCGGTGCGCGACCCGGCGCTCGACGCGCGCCTGACGGCGCTCCGCGCGCGCCTCGACGAGCTCGCGCGCCCGACGTTCGAGTTCTGGCACGTCCACGGCCCCGACCGCGCGCACGGCGGGTTTCACGGCACGCTCGACCGGCACGGCAATCCGATCGCACCCACCGACAAGAGCCTGATTCAGACGGTGCGGCACCTGTGGGCGATGTCGATGTGGTACGAGCGCAAGCAGGCGGCTCCCGACGTGAAGGCGCTGGCCGACGGCCTCTACACGTTCTTGATGTCGAGCTTCCGCGACGCCGCCGACGACCAGTTCTATCTGACCGTCAGCGAAACCGGCGCGCCCGTCGACCGCCAGAAACTGCTCGCCGGCCAGGCGCTGGCGATCTATGCGCTGACCGAATACGCGCGCGTTTTTCATCACGCCGCGGCCGGCGCGCAGGCGCTCGCCACGTTCCACGCGCTCGACGGCCTGCACGACGCCCGGTTCGGGGGCTACATCCAGTTGGCGCCGGACATGCGCAAGGAGACCGTCGCGCAGGTGCACCTGCTGGAAGCCTTCACCGCGCTCGATTCGTACAGCCACGATTCCACGGTGCGCGCGCGACTGGAGGAGATGGCGGCGGTGGTCGCCGATCGCCTGCTGCAAAAGAGCGGCTCTCTCGATCGCGCGTTCCTGCCCGACTGGACGCCGATCGGCACCCCTGCGGTCAACTACGGCCACGACATGGAGAGCGGGTGGCTGCTGCTGGAGGCGGCGCGCGCGCTCGGGCGGCCGGCCGATCCCAAGCTGGTCGGAGCCGCGAAGACCATGATCCTCGGCGCCGCGCGCACGGGTTACGACGCGGCCAAGGGCGGCTACTTCGAAGAGGGTCCGCCGGGCGGCGCGCCCGCGAAGCTCGACAAGGTCTGGTGGGCGCAGGCCGAGGCGTTGCTCGGACTCTGGCGCGCGTACGAGCTGACGGGCGATGTGACCCTGCTCGATCGGCTCGACGGAACGTTGCGCTTCGTCGAGACGGCGCTCGCCGACCCGGTCGACGGCGAGTGGTTCTGGAGCCTGCGCCCTGACGGCGGCTTCGGCGAGAAGGGCGACATCAAGGGCAGCGCCTGGAAGGCCAGCTACCACACGCTGCGCGCGCTGGTGTTCACGGAGGGCTGGATCGCCGCCGCGCAACAGGCGCCGGCGGCCGCGCCTTGATCGCCGCCTGGCGGATCATGGCGGGCATCCGACCTGCGTCTTCGAGATGACCACGTCGTCGACATGGATCGTGCGCACGCCGTCGGTCTGATACGACTCCCAGCCGAGATCGAGCCGATCGAAATTGGGTGCCGTCCAGGTGAAGGGCGGCGTCGCCGGCTGGTTGACGCAGCCCTGGCCAGTGCCGTTCATCGTCAGCGATGGCACGGCCGCGCCATCGAGCCACAGGTTCATCCGGTTGTTCGGCCCGTCGAATTTCCACTCGACGCAGGCCCACCGGCCGACGGGCACGACCACCTTGTCGGCGTGCTGCCAGCAGTCGCTGGCGGGCGGCGTCCCCGAGCCGATCGGGTAAGAGTCGGGCGTGTCGTAGTTCGCCATGAGCTGGCTGCCGACAAAGGTTGCACCCTGCATGACCGGCAGCTGGCCGCCGTAGCGATAGAGCGCGTGATAGGTCGCGCCCGGCACGACGCCCGCGCCCTGGATCAACGTCCAGTGCACCGACGTCGTCGGCGCGGCGTCCAGGTAAAACATCATGCGCCCGTAGAAGACGTTGCCGGCGACGGGAAACACGCCGTCGCCAGCGAGCTCGATGAACGCGGTCTTGATGCCATCGGTGGTGCGGGCCTGCGTGGTCATCTTGATCGACTGGGCGCCCGAGTGGCCGAACGCGCCGTCGACCGTGACCGTGCCCATGTTGGTCGAGGCGCGCCAGGGGGTCGTCGGCGCGGCGCTGGCGGCGTACTTTTCGAAGTCGTCGCAGAAGAGCGCGGTCGTGCAGGGATCGCTGCCGGCGCTGCCCGCGGCACCGTCGTTTCCGGTGCTCCCGCCGCCGGCGGTGCCGCCCATGGCACCGCTGCCCGCAGCGCCTCCAACAGCGCCGCCACCGCTACCGGTTGCGCCGCCGAGCGCGTCCGGGCCGACGTGCGTGCTCTTGCAGCCAGCGCCGGCGAGCACGAGCCCGAACGCAAATGCGGCAAACGCAAATCGTGTAAGGCGGCCGAGCTTCGATCGAAGGCAGAAGTGCATCGCGATCAGGATACAGCAGCGTTGTGAGGGCAGCCGAGTTCTGTTTTACTCGTCGCGCCGTCTGTCGCCGTATCCTGAGTCGGGCATTGAGCTGACTTGTAAGCCGAGGTCGTCTTCATGAATAGATCGAGAATCGCTTGGTTGATTGCCGGGAGTGCGTTGATCGGCTCGAGCGGGCTCCTGGCCTGCAGCAGCTCGAAAGGGTCCCCGGACGCCGGCAGCGGCAACGATGCGGCTAACGATGCGACCGCCGACACGCCGCCCGACAGCGCCCCGAAGCCGGCGCCGATCATCACGCACCCGAACCCGATCATCTCGCAGCGCAACACGCGGTATCCGGTCTCGGCGGCGGACGTGAACGACAACAACTATCACAACGGCGGCTGGACGACGAAGGTCACCGATCTGCCGGTCTCGGCCGCGATCATGATCGGCGCGGGCCCGACGCGGCTGCTCGTGCAGTGGGACGACGGTGGAACCTACAACTACAAGGATCCGCCCGGCACCACGGTCTACGGCTTTCCGATGGGCTACACCATCGACGTCTCCGGCGACACGACCACCGGCGCCGACGGCACCTGGACCAGCGTGGTCACGGTGACAGACAACGCCGTGCGCACACGCGGCCACGTGATCGATTTCACCGGCAAGACCTGGGTGCGCATGACGATCACGGCGGCGCCGCCGACGGAGAGCTCGAACGGCGTCCAGATCGGCGAGATCGACGTGCACGACATCTCGGGGAGCCCCGACCTGCCCGACGACACCTGGTTCTTCATGGGTGACAGCATCACCGCCTTCGCGTACGACCGCGCGCAGGCGCACCAGCCGAGCTTCGCGTCGCTGATCCACACGGCGTTGCCGGCGTACTTCCCGGCGATGATCAACGGCGGCATCGGCAGCGAGCTCAGCACCGATGGTCTCGCGCGCCTGCCCGAGGCGCTGGCGCTCAACCCGGCCTATCGCTTCTTCGTGCTCGGCTACGGCACCAACGACGCCAACCGCGGCAACATGGACACCTACAAGAGCAACATGCAGGCGATGATCGACATGGTGAAGGCGGCAGGGAAGATCCCGATCGTTCCCCGCATGCCCTACGCGACGAACACGCTCTACGCGATGACCGGCCAGTTCAACACCGTCGTCGACGAGCTGGTGGCGTCGAATCATCTGCTCGCGGCGCCCGACTTCTACGCCTTCTTCATGGCCAACCAGGATGACTTCACCTGCCCGCCGTGCGGCGGCGGTCGTGTGACCGACGGCCTGCACCCCGACGACACCGGGCTGCAGGCGATGAACCAGCTGTGGGCGACCGCGGCGATGCCGCTCTATCCGTCGCCTTAGTCGATGACGGCTACTTCGTCGCGCGCGCCGGGCGAATGCGCGCGACCCAGCCACCCCCGGGCCCGAGCTGCATCTTCACGTGCGCCGCGCGCGTGACCGCGGTCGTGGTCTTGCGATAGTCGCTGGCGCGCGTCGCGGCGTCGGGGCCGTCTTCCCACGCGGTCATCTGGTAGTCGCCGGCGCCCAGGAACGTGAGCGGGATGTCGCCCGAGCGCGGCGTCCAATCGGTCATCGCCGCGAGGTACCAGTCCTGGCCGTGCCGGCGCGCGACGATGATGAAGCGCCCGATCGCGCCATCGAGCACGCGCGTCTCGTCCCACACCGACGGCACCGGTCCCAGGAACTCCATCGCCTCGGGCTCGTGCTCGTAGTGCGTCGGTGAATCGGCCAGCATCTGCAGCGGGCTCTCGAACACCACGTACATCGCCAGCTGCTGGCAGCGCGTGCCCAGGCTCATCGGCTCGTTGAAGGACACGTGAAACGCCTTGGCCGTGGCGTTGAGCATCGCGCCCGGCGTGTAGTCCATCGGCCCCAGGAACATGCGCGTGAACGGCAGCGACAGGTTGTGCTCGGGATCGGAGGCGTTGCTCCACTTCATGTGCTCGAGGCCCTGGACGCCCTCCGTCGAGATCAGGTTGGGCCAGGTGCGCGTCAGCAGCGCCGGGCGGATGCCGCCGTGGAAATCGACCAGCATCTTGCGCTTGGCCAGCGCCTCGCAGACCCGGAAGTAGAAGCGCATGACCGGCTGGTCGTCGCGCTGCATGAAGTCGACCTTGACGCCTTTCACGCCCCAGCTCGAAAAGAGCTCGAGCGCTGGCTGGAACTGCTCGTCGAAGGTCTTCCAGATGACCCACAGGATCACGCCGACGTTCTTCTTCTTGCCGTAGGCGACCAGCGCCGGGATGTCGATCGCCGGCACTGACTTCAGCAGATTGCCGGGGTGGTACCAGCCCTCGTCGAGGATCACGTACTCGATGCCGTGGCGCGAGGCGAAGTCGATGTAGTGCTCGTAGGTCTTGTTGTTGACGCCGGGCTGGAAGTCGACGCCCTTCAAGTTGAGCGCGTTCCACCAGTCCCAGGCGACCTTGCCCGGGCGAATCCAGGACGTGTCGGCGACGCGCGACGGGCTCTCGAGCAGGTAAACGAGCGTGCTCGCCACGAGATCTTTGTCGGCGGGCGCGACGCCGAGCACGCGCCAGGGAAACGTGCGCGTGCCGCGCGTCTCGGCGATGTAGTCGGCGACGCGCGTGACCTTGATGTTGCGATCGTTCAGCGCCTTTTCCTCGAGCGGGTAGGGCGGGAACGTCGCGGTCAGCGCCGGGCCGCCGGTGCCGCGCAGCCACAGGCCCGGGTAGTCCTCGACGTCGGATTCGGCGATCGCGATCTTGGGACCGGCTGGGGACTCGACGACCGCGGGGATGCTCGCGAGCGCCAGCGGCGTCAGCGCGCCGATGCGCTGGCGCGCGAACTTGCGCTCGTTGTGCGAGAAGAAGCTGTCCTCTTGCGGGTAGTAGACGCCGGTGTCGCCGGTCGCCGCGAACGCGAACGTCGCCTCCTCTTGGTACACCTTGACCGTCGCCTGCGGCAGCGACGTCTCGAAGCGGTAGGCGATCCCCTGGTCATACGCGCGAAAGGCCACGGCGAAGTGGCCGGCGAAGACCACGCGCAGCTGGTTGTAGCTGTCGACGAGCACCGCCGCCTTCTGGCGCACCGCCGGCTCGAGCTTGCGATCGACGCTCGTGCGCAGGGCGCGCTCGATGCGCGGCGCGACCCCGAGCATCTGGTGGTCGACGTCCATGGCTAGCGTCGCGCCGGAGAGCAGCGGCTTGCCCTCGAACGCGACGTCGTAGGTCAGCCGGTCGCCCGCCTTGACCGCGATCTCGATGCGGCCGTCGGGCGAGCGCAGCTTTTGCGGCGGGCTCGCCGCCGGTGCGTCGCCGGACGCCGCGTGCGCGCGTGGCGCCAGCCAGATCGTCGCGGCGACAACCAGCGCTTGACAGGCCAGCCGGCCCGGGGCGACGAATCGACGGGGAGGCCGTTCGTTGCGAAGCATTGCGACCCCATATCGTGCCGTGCTCGCGAGCGCAACGTTGAGCGTGCTCGTCGCCGCCTGCTCCCACCTGGTCGCGCCCGGCGATCCGCGCATCGCGATCATGGGGCGCATCGATCGTGCTGACTCCCAGCGCGTCCGCATCGGCTACCCGGGCGTGACGCTGCGGCTGCTCGTCGACGGTCCGTCGCTGGCGATGCGCGCGTCGTGCACGACCGGCAACTGCCGGCTGGGCGTCACCGTCGACGGCGGCGCGCGCCAGGACCTCCGCTTGCAAAAGGGCGAGCAGCGACGGTCCGTCTTCACCGCCGCCGATTCATCGCGCGGCCCGCACACCGTCGAGATCGTCTCGCTGACCGAGGCCTGGCAGGGCATCGTCGGCATCCGCACATTCGAGACGCCGCACGGCCGCCTGCTGC
Source organism: uncultured Myxococcales bacterium (assembly GCA_964571275.1). Taxonomy (GTDB): domain Bacteria; phylum Myxococcota_A; class Polyangia; order Fen-1088; family Fen-1088; genus DASRQZ01. The sequence continues at coordinate 11,223 of CAZNCQ010000077.1, read as the reverse complement.
CGGCGCCACCCTGGCCCGAGCGGCGGCTGCTCTTCATCGGCGACTCGGTCACTTGCGGCGAGGCCATTGACCGCGGGGCAGACTGCGCGATCCAGCACGACCCCGCCGGCGGTGCCGACGGAGACCTGTCTTACGGCCTGCTCATTGCGCGCGCTCTCTCGGCGCAGGCGCAGCTGGTCTGCTACGGCGGCCGCGGCCTCGTCCGCGACTGGCGCGGCCGGCGCGACGTCCCCAACGCGCCCCAGTTCTGGGACCTGGCGGTGGTCGACGAGCTGCCCCGCCTGCACCCCGGCGCGCGCTGGGACCACGCCGGCTACCGGCCCGACGTGGTCGTGGTGGCGCTGGGCACCAACGACTTCAACCTCGCGCTGCCCGCGTTTCCCGACCGCGAGGAGTTCGTCGGCGCCTACGTCGCCTTCGTGCGCGCGATCCGGGCGCGTTTTCCCGCGGCGGCCGTCATCTTGACCGAGGGGGCCATCGTCAGCGACGACCAAGACCCGCGTCGCCCGCAGAAGACCGCGCTGCGCGAGGCCCTGGCCGAAACCGGGCGCCGGCTGGGTGACCCGCGCGTGACCGTGTTTCCGTCCGCCCACTATCCCGGCGACGCCTGCAATGCCCACCCGACCCGCGAGCAGCACGCCGCCATGGCCCGCGATCTGGAGCCGGTGATCCGGCGCGCCGCCGGTTGGTGAAGAAAGTAAGAAAAAAAGTGAGAAGGAAACCGACGTGCGTGTCCCTTTACTACTGGGGTGATCTGCCCTCGCGACCGGTCCATTGCTCGAGCTCCGATAGTTTCTCGGAACCCGCGTTGACAGGCCATATCACTTGCGATCTAATCCGGTCGCCCGAGCGGATCCGTCGCCGCGGGGCGGATTGAAACGAGCTTCTAGCCTCTCAAGGGAGAAATTGATCATGACAAATTCGAGGAGCACCCCGCGCAACACTCTTTGGTTGGCCGTCGCCACGTTGGCGATCGCCGGAATGGCCGTGAACGTCGGCTGCAGCAGCAGCAGCTCGACCCCGTCCGACTCGGGCGCGGGTGGCGGCACTGGAACCGGCGGCAGCGGCGCCGGCGGCAAGACCGACAGTGGCACCGACACCACGGTCGTGCACCTGATCAACTACACCTTCGACACGGATCTCCAGGGTTGGGCCTTCAGCACCTACGCCGATCCCACCACCCGGAACCTCACCGGCGCCTATCTGGCCCTCGACGCCGGCAGCGACACCGGCTCGGCCAGTGATGCCGGTGACGCGGCGGCCAGCGACGCCGCCGTCGCCGACGCGGGTGGCACCATCGACGCCGGGCCGCCTGCTGGCGCCCCGGTGCTCGACTGGGACAGCGTGGTCGGCCAGCCCGCCGCCGGATCGGCCAGAGTCTCCGTGACCTTCACCGACTGCAATCAGTACGTCGATCCGGGCATCAACTTCGCGATGCCGAAGAACGAGACCGGCCACATGCTCCATGCGCGCCTGCAGGTCACCTCGGGCACGTTCAGCGGCGGCGCGCAGCTGCACGTCACCACCGGCTCCGACTTCGCGTACGGGTATGCATCCGTCACCCTTGTGGCCAACGGCACCTTCGCGCCGGTGACGCTGGATCTGACGAACCCGAGCGGGACCGTCAACCCGGCGCAGGTCGTCGGCATCGGCCTGCAGATCTACTCCGGCGGCATCTGCCCGTATCCGAGCGCCGGCGTCCCGGTGGTGTTCAACATCGACACGGTCGTCGACTAGGACGACGAAAGACCCAGTCTCACATCACGGCCGGCGCGATCCTCGCGCCGGCCGTTTTTGTTTCTACATGCAGTCGAGCTGGGCGTCGGCCCAGTCGGCGTAGTCGAAGTCGGAGCCGTCGCCGCCGTTGGTGACCAGCAGCTTCAGGCGCTGCTTGCCGGTGACGTCGACCTGCACCGGCACGGGGGCGGAGGCGCCGGTCAGCACGGCGCCCGCGTCGTTGCTGTCGAAGAGCTTGCTGCCGTCGGCCCAGACCTGGAAGCTGACCGAGCCCTTGCCGCTGGTCTTGTCGTCGAGGCCGATCGTGGCCCGGAACGTGGTGCAGGCCTTCTTCAGGCGAAACACCACCGACGACGGCCCGGCGACGCCGATGCCCTTGGTGTAGCTCGTGCCGCGGATCGAGATGGGTGTCGCCAGCGAGGCGCTGTTGCTCTGGTCGCGATCGACCGGGCCCAGGCCGTTGGCGGCGTAGATCCAGGGCAGGTCGCTGAGGAAGACCGTGCCCGCCGGCGGCTGCGGCGGCTCGACGCCGGCGACGCGCAGCGCGACCACGTCGTGCGCGGCGACGTTGGTGGTGAAGGTGTCCTGGAACATGCCGAGATCGGTGTGCGCCCAGAGATCGCGCGCGGTCGCGCTGCCGGCGCGCAGGCCAATCTGCGCCAGCGTCACCGTCATGTCGGCGGCGGCGTCGGTGCCGTTGTAGAGCACCACGCCGCGCGCGCCGCTTTCATTGAGCGGCTTGGCCCAGACCGACTGCGAGGTGATATCGCCGTCGCTCCACACGGGCACGCCCTGATACCCGAGCGGATCCTGGTCGAGCGCGATCACCTCGGTGTTGGTGAGGATCGTCGTCACCGCCGGCGTCATGATGCGCAGATCGTTGCCGGTGATCAGCGGCGCCGCCATGATCGCCCAGAGCGTGAAGTGCGTGCGGTAGTCGGCGATCACCGCGTCGGTCTCGTCCTCGGGGAAGACGAAGTTGCCGACCTCGAGCATGTCGGGATCGTTCCAGCCGTTGGGACCGGCGAACGCGGCGAAGTTGTTGTTGGTCGCCATGTTCGACAGGAACGACGCGCGGGTTGGCGTGATGTCCTTGGTCGTGCGCCACAGGCTGCCGATCGACAGGCCCCACTCGCAAAAGTTCCAGGCGCACAGGCTGTAGACCATCGATTTCCCGGTGCCGACCAGCGCGGCACCCATTGCGGTGTACGCGGGCTGCACCGCGGTGCAGGTCGTGTTGTCGGTCGGCGGGCAGTTGTCGTACTTCACGTAGTCGATGCCCCAGCCGGCGAATGACGTCGCGTCCTGCACCTCGTGGCCCGCCGAGCCCGGATAGCTGCCGCAGGTGACGACGCCGCGATCGGCGTAGATGCCCAGCTTCAGTCCCTGGCCGTGCACGTAGTCGGCGAGCGGCCCCATGCCGTTCGGAAATTTCGCCGCGTTGGGCACCAGCGCCTCGTCGGCGCCGCGCGTGTACGCCGGCGCCGCGTCCTGGGTCGACCAGGTGTCGTCGATGTTGACGTAGCGATAGCCGGCGGCCTGCATGCCGCTCGAAACCATGGCGTTGGCGACTTGCCTGAAGAGGTTATCCGAGATGTTCCCTTTGAACGCGTTCCAGCTATTCCAGCCCATGGGCGGCGTCGGCGCGGGACCGGGAACTGGCAGCGCCGGCAGATCGTCATCGATGTCGGGCGCGGGCGTCTCCGGCGCGGCGTCTTGCGGATTGAGCTGCGCTTTCTTTCCACCGCACGCGCCACCGCCCGCGCCACCCACCGCAATCAGCGCAACCCCGAACCCGAACACCAACGAGGACGACCGCTTTGCAAATACCTTCATAATATCGGCTCCCGATTCCCATCTTTTCCGCGAAAAACCAGCTGGACCATTTGCTCATCGGCGGGCGATTGGCGCCGCCAAAGCTCAGCAGAGGATACCTTCGCCCCAGGCGCACGACCAGCGCCGA
>CAZNCQ010000077.1:0-7423 GCA_964571275.1 uncultured Myxococcales bacterium | reverse complement strand
AGCCTTTGCTCTATGCTGCCGCGCCATGCGCACCCCTGCGACAGAGAGCTTGGCCACGAACGGCTCCTACCCCGCGCTACCGTCGACGTCTGGCGATGTAGCCGGCGCTCCGACCCGGCGAGAGGTCCTTCGCGGCATGGCCGCCGCGACGGCCGCTGCGACCGGCGCGCTGCTGGTCCCGGCGTGCGCAACGTCGGGTGCGCCGGGCACGGCGACGGCCGCGGCCAACCGGCAATGGTTGCCAGGCGGTTTGCAAGTGCGCGGCCCGCGGTTTTACAAAGACGACAAACCGTTCTTCGTGAACGGATTCAATTATTGGTCGGCCCTGCCCAACTCGCGTGACGGCAATACCGTGGGCTGGGATCAGGTGCGGCGCGATCTGGATCTCTTGCAGGGCATGGGGATCAACATGCTGCGCATCAGCGGCGCGTCCGAAGGGCCCGACACCGAGCCGCTGCGCATCGTGCCGTCGCTGCAGCCCGAGGCGGGCAAGTACGATCCCGCGAGCGTGACCGGGCTCCTGCGCCTGTGCGACGAGCTCAAGAACCGCGGCGTGTTCGCGATCCTGATCATGAACAACTTCTGGCACTGGTCGGGCGGCTTCTGCCAGTACCTGGCCTGGGCGGGAAAGGGGCCGGTGCCGTATCCGCCGCCACATCCGGGCGGCAGCTGGGACAACTATCAGAACACCGCCGCGCAGTTCTACTCGAACGATGCGGCGCTGCAGATCTACGACAACCTGCTCAAGCACGTCGTTCCGCAGCTGGCGTCGAACCCGATGGTGATCTGGGAGCTGGCCAACGAGCCGCGCGGGATGAAGAACGTGAAGGCGTTCGACAAGTGGATCGACGACACGGCTCGCTTGATCCGCTCGATGGCGCCTGGCCAGCTGGTCACCACCGGCAGCGAGGGCCAGACCGGCTCGGCGTTCTACGCCGGCGTCGACACCGTGCGCGACCACGAGAGCCCGTACATCGACTTCATCACGTTCCACCTCTGGGTCGAGAACTGGAACTGGCTCAGCGAGAAGAACATCGAGGGCACATACGGCAAGGCGCTGGAGAAGGCGAAGGCGTACATCAACGATCACGCCGTCCGCGCCGCGAAGCTGCAAAAGCCGCTGCTGCTCGAGGAGTTCGGCTTCCCGCGCGACGGGCACAGCTTCGCCGCTGACTCGGCGGTCACGTTCCGCGACAAGTACTTCGACGAGATCTATGCGCTGGTGACCTCGCTCAAGGCCACGTCGCCCATGGCGGGCATCATGCCGTGGGCGTTCGCCGGCGACGCCCGCACGCCGCGGCCGGGCGACTTCTGGAAGCCGGGCGACCCGTTCATCGGCGATCCGCCGCACGAAAAGCAGGGCTGGTACAGTGTCTACGACAAGGACACGACGGTGAGCCTGATCAAGGGCTGGTCGGGCAAGCTGGTGGGATGATTGCCATGGGAACCCTCAAAGGGTTCCCAACCCTCCCACGCGACGGACTGGCCGCCTTGCTTGACAAGAAAGGCTGGCCTCATCATCATGCCGGCGCTCGGGCGTTCCCGTCCGGGACGGAAAGCCAAAGGAGATCCAGGTAGTGGCGAACATCAAGTCAGCAGAGAAACAGAACCGGCAGCGCGTCAAGCGCCAGGCGCGCAATACCGCCCAGAAGACCGCCATGCGGACGGCGGTCAAACGCGTGCGCGCCGCCATTGGCGCCAAGAACGCGAAGGCCGCCAAGGCGGCGCTTCCGGGTGCGATCCGCGCCGTCGACAAGGCGGCATCGAAGGGCGTGATCAAGCGCGGCACCGCGTCGCGGTCGATCTCGCGCCTGACCGTCGCCGTCAACAGCCTGAAGTAGCCCTCGCCCCTCGAAGGCGCGCGTCCGCTCAGCGGCGCGCGCTCGCGTCCTCGGCCAGCTGCTGGACGAGCTTGGACAGGATCAGGTCCGGGTCGATGCGCGACGACTTGAGCACGCGGTCGGCCCGGTAGAGCCGGCCGAAGCTGCGCTCGAGCGTCGCGTTCGACATGCGCCGCGCCGGCACGAGGACGTCGTCGAGGAAGAAGGGGGCGATCCCGACCTGCGCCGCGATCTCGGGCCTGGGGACGCCTGCGGCGGCCAGCTCCTTGGCGCGCCAGATCTGACGCAGCTGCCGCACCAGCATGAACTGGATGCGCAGCGCCGGCTCGCGGTTGCGCTGCATGTTGGCCAGCAGGCGCAGCGCGCGCTCGACGTTTCCCTCGCCGATGGCCTTGGTCAGCTCGAAGACGCCGCGCTGGCGCGTCTCCGCGACCAGCTCCTCGACGTCGCCGAGACGGATGCGCTTCGCGTCGCCCACGTAGAGCGCCAGCTGCTCCAGCGCCTGCGACAGCCGCCCCAGATCGGGTCCCGCCATCTCCGCCAGCGCCGTCGCCGCGTCGTTGTCGAGCCCGACCTGGCGCTGCTTCGCCTCGCGCGTGAGCCAACCGACGAGCTCGCGGTCGCGCAACGGCGGGAAGTCGTGCAGATAGCCGGCCTTGCGCAGCGTCGAGAAGACCTTGAAGCGCGTGTCGATCTTCTCGCCGATGAGCACGAGGCAGGTCGTCGGATTGGGATCCTCGACATAGGGCAGGAGCGGCTCCAGCTCGGGGGCCTTGACCTCGTCGACGCCCTTGCCGATCACCAGCCGCCGGCGCGCCATCATCGGCATGGTGCGCGCGGTGCTGACGACGCGGCCCATCGGCGTCTCCTTCAGGTCGAAGACGTCATGGTTGAAGCTGGCACCGACGCCGGCTGCGCCCAGCACCGCCTGGCGGATCGCCGCGAGACAGCGATCGACCAGGTAGCGCTCGGCGCCGTGCAGGCAATAGATCGGATCGATCTGACCCGACGCTATCGCGCCGATGACGTCGCGGTCGGGGCCGGGCGCGGGACACATCCTCCGGTTGTACTACACTCGACAGCCAGGATAGACGACGATGGACGACCGCCTCAAGACCGTGCTCCTGCTGCTCGGATCGAACACCTTCATGACCATGGCCTGGTACGGGCACCTGAAATTCAGGGAGCACGCGCCGCGGCTGCCGGTGATCATCGCGATCAGCTGGGGGATCGCTCTGTTCGAGTACATCCTCCAGGTGCCGGCCAACCGCATCGGCTACCGCGTGATGTCGGCGTACCAGCTCAAGGTCATCCAGGAGGCCTGCTCGCTGGTCGTGTTCATGATCTTCGCGGCGTTGTGGCTGGGCGAGGGCCTGCAGATCCGTTACCTGGTGTCGTTCGGGCTCGTGATGCTCGCGGTCCTCGTGGCATTCAAGTGACGTTCGCGGCGGCCCTGCTTCGCTGGTTCGATCGCCACCGGCGCGATCTGCCGTGGCGGCGAGAGCCGAGCCCGTACCGCACGCTGGTCTCCGAGTTCATGCTGCAGCAGACGGTGGTCGCCACGGTCGAGCCGTACTTCCACCGATTCGTCGCGCGCTTCCCCGATGTCGCCGCGCTGGCGGCCGCGCGAGAAGAGGAGGTCACCGCGCTCTGGTCGGGCCTGGGCTACTACGCGCGGGCGCGGAATCTCCGGCGCGCGGCGATCGCGATCGTCGGGGATCATGCCGGCCTGCTGCCGCGCGACGAGGCGACGCTGCGCACGCTGCCCGGCATCGGGCCCTACACCGCGGCGGCGGTCGCGGCGATCGCCTTCGACCGGCGGGCGTTCGCGCTCGACGGCAACGGTATCCGCGTGCTGGCTCGGCTCTTCGCCGTGCGCGAGCCGGTCAACCTGCCCGCGACGCGCGAGCGCCTGCGCGAGCTGGGACTGTCGCTGGTGCCCGCCACGCGCGCGGGCGACTTCAACCAGGCGATGATGGAGCTCGGCGCGCTCACCTGCTCGCCCCGAGCGCCCGATTGCGGCGCCTGCCCGGTGCGCGCGCATTGCGAGATCGTACGCTTGGGTCTTGTCCCGGGCGACCTCCCGGTGAAGCAGCCGCGCGCCGCGCGCCGCCCGGTCTCGATCGCCTGCGCCGTCGTCGAGCGTGCCGGCTGCGTCCTGCTCGTGCGGCGGCAACCGGGCGAGCTGCTCGCGGGCACCTGGGCGCTGCCCGCGACGGAGGTGAGCGAAGGCGTGCCCGCCGAGGATGCCGCGCGCGCCGCCGCCACCGCGCAGGGCGTGGTCGCGGCGGCCCGGCCCATCTTTCGCGGGCGCGTGCGCCACGTCTTCACCCATCGCGATCTCACCGCCGACGTCTTTTCGGTTGGCGAGGCGCGGCGGCCACGGCACGCCGGCGGCGCGGACGATCCGGCGCGGCGCTGGATCGCGCGCGATGATCTGGCCGGTGATCTGGCCGGCCTGGGGATCTCCAGCTTCACGCGCAAGACCCTGGCGGCCGGGCTGCCCGCGGCCTTAAATGTTATGAAGAGATGATGCTGCGCCTCTCCGCGGGTCTCTTCGTGGTTCTCACCGCCTGCGCGTCGGGCTCGGCGGCGCAGGTGCCGCCCGCGCAGCCGCCGGGGAGCACGGAGCCGCCGCCCTTCGGCGAGCCACCGCCGGCCGCTGTCCCGCCGGCTCCCACGTCGCCTCCCCCGATAGAAGGGACGGGCACCGATCGCGCCGGCGTCGACGCCGACTTCGTCGCCGCGCGCAGCAAGTTCGATCGCGGCGACGCCGAAGGGGCGCGCGTCGCGCTCGAAGCCTTCGTCGCCCAGCACGCGAGCGATCCGGAGCGTCCGTCGGCCGATCTCTTGCTGGCGCGTCTGGCGCTCGGGCGCGGCGACGCCGCGGCGGCCAAGGCGCGCCTCGATCGGCTCGCGAGCGACCCGACGCTCGGCACCAACGCGCGCTACTACCTGGGACTGGCCGAGCTGCACCTCGGCAAGGCAGCGCACGCCAAGGAGCTGCTGCTGCCGTTTCTGTCGAAGACCGCCGCGACTTCGGGCGCGCCGGCCGACGACTCGACGCTCGAAGTCTACGGCGCGATGGCTGAGGCCGACGCGGCGACCGGCGACGCCGCGGGCGCGATCGCGCTCTGGGACGGCTATTTCCGCGGCGCGCGCGAGCCCGAACGGGCCTTCGCGCGCATGCGCGCGGAGCAGCTGGCGGCGCAGATGCCGGGCGAAGCCGCCTGGCGCGCGTTCGGCGCGGCGGGGCAGGGCGGCCTGGCGCGAGCGGTGCTCGGGCCAAGAGCGGCGATCTACCTGCGCGGGCAGAACGACGCCTCGGGCGCGGCGTTCGTCGAGACCGAGAGCGCCAAGGCGCGGCGGGCGCTGGGCTTCGACGAGTCGGGCCAGCGCGTGGGCCCGGGCGATCCGACGCGCGTCGGGCTGGCGCTGCCGCTGTCGGGAAAGTTCCAGCCGATCGGCGAGGCGGCGCTGCGCGCGGCGATGCTGGCGCTGGGGTCGGTCGCCGACGCGCCGGCCACGGCGCGCGAGACCGTGGGCGGCCCGGCGTCGCAGCTGGTGATTCGCGACACCGCGACCGACCCCGAGCGCGCGGCGCGCGGCGTGATGGAGCTGACCCGCGAAGAGGCGGTGATCGGGATCGTCGGTAGCGCCGAGAAGCGGGCCGCCGCGGCCGCGCTCAGCGAGGCGACGCAGGACGGGATCCCGCTGCTGACGCTCGACGATCAGCCGCCGGGCGCGCTCAGCACCGGGTTCCAGCTCATCCACGCGCCCGAGGCCCGCGTCGCCGAGCTCGCGCGCCGCGCGCTGAAGCTCGGCGTGCGCGAGGCGGCGATCCTCGCGCCCGACAGCGCGTCGGGAAAGCGGCTGCGCGACGCGTTCCGCAAGCAGTTCACGGCCGGCGGCGGCAAGGTCACCGTCGAGGCGACCTACGTCGCGGGCGTCAACACGTTCTCGACGGCGGTGGCGTCGCTGAAGAAGGCATCGTTCCAGGCGGTGTTCGTGCCCGACGCCGCCGATCGGCTCGAGCTCATCGCACCGGCGCTGGCGTTCGCCGACCTGTGGCCACAGCCGTTCCCGGTCGCGCGAGCGAAGAGCGGCGGCGCCAAGGTGCCGCGCAAGATCCTGCTCCTGTCGACGGCAAACGATCTGTCGCCCAAGTTGATCCAGAACGCCGGGCGCTACGTGCAGGGCGCGTTGCTATCGCCGGGCTTCTTCGCCGACGAGAACGACGACCGCGCGCACGCCTTCGTCGAGGCCTACCGCACCGCCTACGGCCAGGACCCGCACGCCGCCGAGGCGTACGCGTACGACGGCGTGCGCCTGCTGCGCGGCGCGACCGAGACCGGCGCGCACACGCGCTCGGAGGTGCTGAAGACGCTGGCCAGCGGCGCATTCCCGGGCCTGACGGGCACGGTCCGCTTCGGCCCCGACCACGGCCGCATCGATCCGCCGATGGTCTACATCGTCGACGGGGATCAGATCCGCACGCTGCGCTGATAGCGCTCGGACGTGGAGGAGAGAGCGTTCGGAGGGGCGCGGGAATGGTCAGCCGCGCGGCGCGCAGCGCACGACCTTCCAGAGCGTGTCCTTGCCGGGCAGTTTCTTTCGTTTGCCGCCGGCGACGCCGCCCGCCTTCTTCGTGGCAACGGCAACCACCGAATCCCGCCGCTTCGACACCACGCCCGGCGCGCCCAGGCGGCAGGCGCCGTCGAAGAACGCCGCGCCGTTGCCCGCCACGTGATCCGCGAAGCGCAGCGGCCCGGGCTCGGCGACACGCGCGAGCAACGCCTTGAGCAACTCCTTGCGCTTCTGGAGCGGCACGCCCGAGAGGTCGTGGCCGTCGAAGAACAGCAGATCGAACGCGAAGTAGGCCAGCTTGCCCGGACCCTTGCCGCGGAGGACCCCCTCGAGCGCCGCGCGGCGCGTGGTGCCGTCGGGCAGCAGCGCTGCGAGCACGCCGTCGACGATCAGGCTGGTCGCGGGCAGCAAGTTCGCCGCGCCGGCGATGGCCGGCGCGCGCTTCGTCCAGTCCTCGCCGGCAGCGTCGTGAAGGTGCATGCGCCCGTTCTCGCCCCGGCAGATCATCCGCTCCCCGTCGATCTCGATCTCGTGCAGCCACTCGTCGCCGTCGGGCACGGCGCGCGCCACGTGCGCGACCTCGGGAACGATCGTCGCCGGCAGGCTCGCGGCGCGCGCGCCCTCGACCGACGCCGGATCCAGCCGCTGCCGATTCGAGTGCCAGACGTAGCTGCGGTCCGCGGCGATCTGCTCCAGCGTGCGCTGGGTCGCGACGCTCTCGGGGCGCGCGGCCGTGATGTCGAGCTCGGCCTCGGGGCGCGCCGCCGGATCCTTCTCCTTGATGAGCAGCCAGCCGCGATCCTCCGGGTAGGCGGCGGCCGAAGATCCGCGGCGCGCGTTGGGTTTGCCCTTGAGCTTGATGAGCGCGAACCCGCCGGACAGCTTCTCGCCCTGCATGACGAACTTCAAATTTCCCTCGCGCAGGTCCTTGTCCGCGTCGCCCTGCGGCGCCCAGACGCCGCGGTCCCAGAGCAGCACCGTGCCGCCGCCGTATT
>CAZNCQ010000076.1:0-26268 GCA_964571275.1 uncultured Myxococcales bacterium | reverse complement strand
CCGCTGCCGTCGGGCAGCTTGACGTCGAGGATCAGCAGATCCGGGTTGCTGCGCGCCAGCGCGAGCGCCGACGTGGCGTCCTCGGCCTCGACGATCTCGAAGCCGGCCGCGCGCAGGATGCGCGAGACGATGTATCGTTTTGCGGCGTCGTCGTCGACGACCAGGATCGATCCCGCCCTGGCGGGGGCGGCAGGCGGGTTGTGGATTGAAGCGCTCATTCTCGAGGCTCGACGTGATTGGCGATTCCGGCCAGCGCCAGGGCTGCCAGCAGCGTCGGTTCGCCCTCGTCCGACAGCTTGGCCTTGTCGAGGATTGCGCGCGCGCGATCGAGCCGCTCGCGTTCGGCGTCGGTGAGCGACTGCGAGGTGAAGATGATCACCGGGACGCGGGCCAGGACCGGCTCGGCGCCCAGCAGCGCCAGCACCTCGAATCCCGACAGTCCCGCCATGCGCAGGTCCAGGAACACGACGTCGGGCATCAGCGCGCGTGTGGCCTCGATTCCGGCGCGGCCATTCGATGCCTCGACCACGCTGAACGTCGGGCCCAGGCGGCGGCGCAGCACGTATCGCGCGGCCTCATCGTCGTCGATGATCACCGCGCGGCGGCGGTTCTGGACCGGTACCAGCGCGGTGCCGGGCGCGGCCGCCGTCTCGACGGGGGCGTCGGCGGGCGGGACGAAGACGCACGGAATCGTCGCGGTGAATGTCGAGCCTCCGCCGACCGAGCTGCGCGCCGAGACTTCGCCACCGAGCAGCGACGCCAGGCGCTTGGCCAGCGGCAGCCCGAGCCCCGTGCCCTTGGTGCGCCGTTGCAGCGGCGAATCGATCTGGGTGAACTCCTCGAAGACATACGCCAGATGTTCGGGCGCGAGGCCGATCCCGGTGTCCGTGACGGAGAAGATCACGGTGTCCCCGGGGCCCGGCGCCACCGACACGCGCACCTCGCCCTGTTCGGTGAACTTGAGCGCGTTGGAGATGAAGTTGCGCAGGATCTGGGACAGCTTGGATTCGTCGGTCACGAGCGGTGGCAAATCGGGCGGATCTTCGAAGTAGAGCGGCACCGTCGCGTCCTGCGCGCGCGGGCGAAAGATCCCGCGCAGCGTGTTGAACAGCTGGGCGACAGCGAACTGCTCGATGCGCACCGGAACCTTGCCGGCCTGCGCCTTGGCGAGATCCAGCAGATCGTCGATGAACTGCGCCAGATCGCGCGCGGTGTTGCGAATGATGCGCACCTGTTTGTCCTGCTCATCGGTCAGCTCGCCGTCCAGGCGCTGCAGCAGAAACTGGGAGATCGACAGGATCGAATGAATCGGCGTGCGCATCTCGTGGCCCATGTCGGACAGCACCCGGGACTTGAGATCGGCGGCGCGGCGCTGGTATTCGGCGCGTTCGTCGAGCTCGGCGTAGAGTGACATCACGCCGCGGTTGGTGTCCTCGAGCTCGCCGCGCAGCGCGCGCAGCATCTCGTCGCGTCGCGTGAGCTCGCGCGTCAGGCGCTCGACCTCGGCGCGCGGGTCGGTCGGGCGCTGCGAGGCCATCTCGCTCGCCACTTCGGCCAGCCGAACCGGATGGAGCGCGGCGGCCGTGCCGCGGTCCAGGCGCATCCCCATCACGACGCCGGGCGGGCCTTCGGCCTCGCGGAGCGACAGCGTGTCGACCAGCCGCCGCGCGGCGACGATGCCGGCCGGGTGGTCGGCGCCGCCCTGGCTCAAGCTCTGGCGCAGGCGGCGCAGAATCGCGGAGGGCACGCCCAGCGAAACTTCCAGCGCCCTGGCGCACCCGCCCTCGTCGACCACGACGCACAGGTCCAGCGCCAGCGCGGCTCCCGGCGGCAACCCCACCTCGCGAATCAGCTCGGCGGCGGCGGTGTTGAGCCGGGTTTGCTCGTAGCCCTCGAGCCCGAGCAGGTTCGTCAGTTGCCGCAGGCCCTGTTGCGCGGCGATTCCCTCGTCCGTGCTGCGAATCTCGCGCACGAAGAGCAACGCTCGCCGGCCGTCCGCGTCGAGCATGTCAGTCCATCTCTCGTGCGGCGACCACGGTCAGGTCGTCGCGCCCTCGAGTAAAGTCGCGCGACAGCAGCGCCGACACGACCGATGGATGGCGCAGGCTCGCGCCGGCGTAGCGCGCGAGGTCCCAGTGGGTTCCGAGCCCATCGGAGGCCATGACGAGCAACGAATGCCGCGGAAATGGATAGGACAGCTCGCGCGGCGGCGTCGGCGTTCCGCCGGCGATGCCGTTGTGCGAGACCAGACCGCGCCGTGACCCGCCGGACATCACGACGGCGGCCACATTGCCGAGGCCGGCAAATCGGAGCTCCTCGCTGGCCGGCGAGATCTCGGCGACCGCCACGGCGGCGCCGCGCGTGCTGCGCAGCCGTCGATGAATTTCCGTCAAGATGTCGGCCGGGCCCCGCCCCGACGGCGCTTCCTCGCGAAATGCGGCCAGCGCGACCGAGCTGGCGTCGGCGGCCAGTGGGCCGTGCCCGAGACCGTCGGCCACGATGATCAACGTACGGCCGCCTGCCATGGAGGCGACGGCCCAGGCGTCGCCGGACACTTCCTCGCCCGCCTTGGCCAGACAGATCGCGCCGATCTGCAAGGGCGGCGGGCCCAGCAGCGGCCGGGTGGCCTCACCGGCCGCACCGACCCGCGCCACGACGATCGATCCGCTGGGGAGCGAATACGCATCGAATGAATCCGAGAGGCGGCGAACCGCGCCAAGGCCCGTGCCCGGCGTGCCACCGGTCGAGAAGCCGTCGGCCAGGCAGCGCTCCAGGTCCATGCCTGGCCCGCGATCGACGGCGGCGATCTCGAGCCCGCATCCTTCCGAGTCCTGCAACAGCCGCGCGACCAAGAATCCGTCGCGCGCGTGGCGCAGGAGATTGTTGGCCAGCTCGTTGGCGACGATCTGCGCGCGGCCGGCGTCGGCTTCCGTCAGCCTGGCCTCGCTCGCGAGCGTCCCGATCGCGCGGCGCGCCTCGGCGACCCGGCTCGATTCGAGCATGGGGACGTGCACGCTCTGGAAGCGCCCGCTGGGAACGATCATTTCCAACGTCCTATCGAGACGCGGGTTCCCCGGCCGACCTCGGACCAGATCTCGAAGTCATTGACCAGGCGCCTGGCGCCCGACAGACCCAGGCCGAGACCGTTCCCCGTGGTGAAGCCGTCCTTCAGCGCCTGGGCGATGTCGGGGATTCCTGGCCCCTGGTCCTCGAATGTGAGTCGCAATGCGCGCCGTCCTCCTTCGTCGATCCGGTCGAAACGCACGGAGCCGCCTCCTCCATAGATCACCGTGTTACGCGCCAGCTCGCTGGCGGCGGTCACCATCTTTGTGACATCGACCAAAGAGAAACCAAGCTCGACCGACCAGTTTCGTGTCGCCTGCCGGACCAGGACGACGTCATCGTTAGAGCGCACGGGGAAGACCTCGGTCTTGACGATCACGATCTCGAGTACGCCTTCCCGCCGTCGTCCGCTCGATCGGCCGCGAGGTCGTCGAGCAGAGCCATCCCCCTTTCCACGTCCAGCGCCGTTCGAATTCCCTGGAGCGACATCCCGAGCTCGACCAGCGTGATGGCGACCGCGGGTTGCATCCCCACGAGCACGGTCGCCGCGTCGAGGATGCGCGATATCGCGGCGATGTTGCCCAGCATCCGTCCGATGAATGAATCGACGATGTCGAGCGCCGAGATGTCGATGAGGACTCCCCGCGCGCCGGCCGACACGATCTTGTTCGACAGATCTTCTTGAAGCTGCATGGCCAGGCGGTCGTGCATGTCGACCTGTATCGTGACCAGCAGGATGTTGCCCATCCGCAGAATCGGAATGCGCTCCATGGGCCTACTCGTTGCCGTTGTGAGTCGTCGTCTCCGCGTGCCCTCCACGTCCATCGGACGCATGGCCCGGGCCTGGCGGCCTGCCGCCCGTGCCCTCGCGCTTGACGCTCAGGCCCACGCGCCGCAGCGCCAGCGCGAACGCGTCGGCGAGCGAAGCCTTGGTGACCACGTTGCCGAGCTCCACGCCCAGGTGCACGATCGTCTGCGCGATCTGCGGCCGCATGCCGCTGATGATGCAATCGGCGCCCATGAGCCGCGCGGCGGTGATCGTCTTCAGTAGATGTTGCGCCACCAGCGTGTCGACGGTGGGAACGCCGGTGATGTCGATGATCGCGACTGGCGCCCCGGTCTCGACGATCCGCTGCAGCAGCGATTCCATGACCACCTGCGTGCGCGAGGAGTCGAGCGTGCCGATCAGCGGTAGCGCCAGCACGCCGTCCCAGAGCTTGACCACCGGCGTCGATAGCTCGAGCAGCTCTTGCTGCTGCCGCGAGATCATGTCTTCGCGGGTCTTCTGGTACACCTCGGTCGTGTACAGGCCCAGTCCATCCAGGACGCGGTCCAGGATCGAAACGTCCCGGTACAGGCCCTCGCCGTCTCGGGCGTGCAGCGCTTGCAGCCGCGACAGCAGCGGCGGCTTCAGCGCAAATACGAAAGACGCCGTCTGGCTGGGCGTGAATCCTCTCGTGCCGCGCGAGCGCGAGACGTCAGCGAGAAAATCCCGCACCGGCACCCAGGCGGGGCTCGACAGGTTGCGATCACCGCTCAGCATCGCGGGGCGAAAGAGCTCGAGGAACCGAACGCACTCGGCCCTCAAATCGACCGATTTGATGAGAGAGTCGATGCGGCCGCCAAAGGTGGCGAGCTCCTTCACCCAATCGGAGATGAGCGCGTCTTCTGTTTGTCCGAGAACGTCAGGAATCTTACTATTGGCGGTCGCGGTCTGTTCCATTGGCCAGGCTCCCAGATCTGAGGTGGAGCGAAGCTAAGCACCTGGATGTTTCCCGGCAAGGGAATTACCCGACGGAAGCAGACCTCCGATGGGGGGAAACGCCCATGTGCGCGCGGTCGCAGTCGCGGTCAGTTTTGCGCGACTTTGCTGCCCTTGACCGTCACGTTGCCGCCGCCCTTCACGTTGACGTCGCCGGATCCGCTGAGCGTCAGGTTGGCGCCCTTGATCGTGATGTCGCCGCTCGACTTCAGGATGATGCTGGCGCTGCCGGTCTTGAAGGTGATCTCACTGCCGGCGGTCAACGTCAGCTTCTGGCCGACGTCGATCGTCTGGTCCTTGGAAACGCTGACCGCGCTCTTCCCGCTGATGCTGACGGTGTCGTCCTTGGCCACCGACAGCTTCCGCTGACCTCCGACGTCGATGTCCTGATCCTTCCCGATGCTGATGGTCTGCTTGCCGCCGACGCTCACGGACTCGTCCTTGCCGACCGATTCGCTGCGTTTCCCGGTGATCGAGATGCTCTCGTCCTTACCGACGGTCTCGGTGCGCGCGCCGGTGATCGACACGGACTCGTCCTTGCCGACGGTCTCGGTGCGGTTCTGCCCGATGTTGATCGTCTCGTCCTTGGTGACGTGCTCGGTGCGGTTGTTGCCGACCTCGACCGTCTCGTCGTGTCCGATCTTCTTCGCGCGGTCGTGCTTCACTTCGCGCGACTCGTCGTTTTTTACGAGGATTTGCATGTCCTTTTCGGCTTGCAGATAGACTTGCTCGGCGCCGATCTTGTCCTCGAACGAGAGCTCGTTGTAGTTGTTGGGCCCGCCGCCCTTGGTGCTGTGGCTGCGGATCACGCTCTTGCTGGCGTTGGCCGCCAGCGCGTACGGCGGCATGTTGGCGCCGTTGTAGACCCGGCCGGTGATGATCGGCCGATCGGGGTCGCCCTCCAGGAAATCGATCACCACCTCTTGTCCAATGCGCGGGATGTGCATGGCGCCCCACCCGCTGCCGGCCCAAACCTGCGAGACGCGCACGAAGCACGAGCTCTTCTCGTCGCGCTTTCCGTAGCGGTCCCAGTGAAACTGCACCTTCACGCGCCCGTATTTGTCGGTCCAGATCTCCTCGCCCTTGGGACCGACCACGATCGCGGTCTGCGGCCCCTGTACGATGGGCTTGTGCGTCGCCAGCGGCGGCCGGTAGTGGCGCTTGCTGTCGATGCCGATGAAGCTGCAACGAAAGTCGGGGTCCGCGTCGGAGCCGCCCGTGGTGTGCTGCGTCGCTGTCAGCGCGTACGTCGCCGAGGTGACCAGGTACTCGCGATTGAAGGGCGGCGCCGGGTGATCGCTCAGCGTGAACAGAAAGCCGGCGGCGAGGCCGCGCGCGTTACCCGTCCCCTGCACCTGCTGGTAGTCGAGCTGCTGCTCGTCCAGGCGGCGCTGGACATAGTCGTCGCGGTCGGGCGTCTTGATGTACTGGCCGGGATACTCGTAGATCTCCATGTCGGCCGTCGACGGCGGCTGAGGTCCGGGCTTCGTCGATAGCAGCGGCTTGCCGGGCTCTTCGAAGTCGAACTCCTTGGCGGCGTAGGCGCCGGGCTCGACCTGCAGCGACTCGCCAAAGCTGTCGATGGTCTCGTGCTGGGCCGACGGATCGGCCGCACGATCGCCGGTCGCAGCGAATTGAATCTTCGAATAGCCGGCGACCGCATCCGGCACGGTCAACGCATCGACCAGCCACATGGTGTGCTTCCCCTTCTCATGGACGAAGTAATAGAAGATGCCTTCCTGCTCCATGAGCCGGTTCACCAGGTTGAAGTCGGTCTCGTTGTACTGAACCAGGTATTCCCACTTGGGATACTTGTCGTAGCCGAGGTGCTTCTTGACCGTGACGCTGTGAGCGCCGAGTCGTTCCATGATCAGATCGGGGATCGTCGTGTTCTGGAAGATGCGGCTGTTCGACGTCTTGGTCATCATCCACAGCGTCGGCCGCAACTTGGCGCGGTAGCGAAAGGCGGCGCCGGTCCAGGCGACCTGGGCGAGCCGCGTCACGATCCCGTTGAACCAGCGCGGGGGCGGCGAGCCCTGCGACAACGCCACGCTGAACGACTTGCCCAGCACCTTGGCGGTCGGAATGTCGCCCGTGGGGCTGAGGACGTCGACGTCGAACTCGAACGGCGATCCGAGCGACTCGCCGCCTGTCATCCGCTCGAACGTGACGGGGCCCATCTCCGCGGGCGGATAGATTTCGACGGTGCGATTACCGATGGCTGGCATGGCATTCCTTGGCAGGGGCTGAGACCAACGGAGGGCACGAGAGTATCATGGAGCATGGGGAGTCGCCTGCAGGCCCCCCGGGGTGAACGACCGTCGCGGGCATTTGTTCCCTGGCCGGCTCCGTCGGAGATTCGTTGGCGAGGCACGAAGAGGCATTCATTGGCTGGTCTTTGTCCTCCTTTTCGTCACGCGCTGGCGTTTGTTGTGTCGTGACCAGCCCGATCGCCGAGAAAGCTGAGAGCGGCGATGTAACCTTTTAGGCGCTGCGCGCGGATCCGGTAATGACCGGCGCCTTGACGGAGGCGGAGCATCGGGACGATAAGACAGCCATGACGTCGCCACGGCAGCAGTCATTCCTGGCGGTTCTGGTCACGCTGCTCGCGGTCGTCGCCGCGGGCGCGTGCGGCAACAGCCCGAGCCCCTCGTCCGGCGCGGGAGGGAGCGGCGCGGGCGGTCAGGGCGGCGCCGTCGCGGGGAGCGGCGGAACGGCCGGTGCCGGAACCGGCGGCGTCGCGGGCGCGGGTGTGGGCGGCGCTGCGGGCAGCGCGCCCGACGCCGGGATCGACGTCGGGACGAGCGACGCGCGCGACGCCACGGCCTCCGACGGCGGCTCCGACGCAGCCCCGGCCGACGCCGCTCACAACGACGGCGGCGCCGACACGCGCGACGGCGGCGCGGCCTTCAATCCCTGTCCGACCAACCAGACCTGCATCATCATGCCGCTCGGCGATTCGATCACCGAGGGCTTCCCGACGTTCGTGGGCGGTTATCGCGTCGAGCTGTTCACCGACGCGGTGCTCGCCAATAAAGCCATCACGTTCGTCGGCCGCCGTTCCAACGGGCCTGCAAGCGGCATCGTCCAGGGCAAGACCTTTCCGCCCGGCAACGAAGGCTACAGCGGGTTCACCATAGATGACGAGCCGACCTTCACCCGCTCGGGGATCCAGCCGCTGGTCAACGCGGCGATCACCATGTTTCACCCGCACATCATCTTGCTGATGATCGGGACCAACGACATCAACGTGAACATCGACGTCACCAACGCGCCGGCGCGCCTGGGCGCGCTCATCGATCAGATCACGACGGCCGCGCCGTCGACGCTGCTGGTGGTGGCGGAGATCACCCCGACCACGACTGACGCGACGAACACGCGCATCATGGCCTATAACGCGGCCATACCGGGGTTGGTGGCTCAGCGCGCCTCCAGCGGCAAGCACGTGCAGCTGGTCAACATGTACGCCGCGTTCACGGCGCACGCCGACTACAAGACGTCGCTGATGACGGATGACCTGCATCCGAACACCGCCGGATACGCGCTGCTGGGGGATACGTGGTACCAGGCGATCGCGTCGGTGTTGCCGACCGCGCCGTAGGACCGTCCACGTCCACGTGGAGGTCCACGAAGGGTGATGGCTAGAGCGGCTGGACGATCGCGCTCGCCGGCGGTATCTCCCCGTCATGCTCTTTGACCCACTCACGCTTCGAGGCCTGACCCTGCGCAATCGCATCGGCGTTTCGCCGATGTGCCAGTACTCCAGCACCGACGGGTTCGCCGACGACTGGCATCTGGTGCACCTCGGCAGCCGCGCGATCGGCGGCGCCGGGCTGGTGAACACCGAGGCGACGGCCGTCGAGGCGAACGGGCGCATCAGCGCCAGCGACCTCGGCATCTACCGCGACGAGCACGTGCCGCCGCTGGCGCGCATCGTCCGCTTCCTGCACGCGCAGGGCGCCGCCGCCGGGATCCAGCTGGCGCACGCCGGCCGAAAAGCGTCGACGGCACGCCCGTGGGAGGGCGGCAAGCCAGTCGACCCACCCGAGGGCTGGCGGCCGATCGTCGCGCCGAGTGCGCTCGCGTTCGACGCCGGCTACCAGACGCCGGTCGCGCTCGACGCGGCGGGGATGGCCGCGATCATCGCCGCGTTCGGCACGGCGGCGCGCCGCGCGCTGGCCGCGGGCTTCGACTTCATCGAGGTTCACGCGGCGCACGGATACCTCATCCACGAGTTCTTGTCGCCGATCAGCAACCGTCGCGACGATCAGTGGGGCGGCGGCTTCGACAACCGCACGCGGTTTCTGCTCGAGATCGTGCGCGCCATCCGCGCGGTGTGGCCGGAGCGCCTACCGCTGGCGGTGCGGCTGTCGACCACCGATTGGCTCGGCGCCGAGGGCTGGGACGTCGAGGATTCAATCGCCCTGGCGCGCCGGCTCGGTCGTGAAGGCGTCGATCTCATCGACTGCTCGTCGGGCGGCATCGCGCCGCGCGTCGCGATCGATGCCGGGCCCGGCTACCAGGTCGCGAACGCCGCGCGCATTCGCGCCGAGGCGCCGATCGCCACCGCCGCGGTCGGCGTGATCACGTCGGCGGCGCAGGCCGAGCACATCGTGCGCACCGGGCAGGCCGACCTGGTCTTTCTCGCGCGCGCGCTGCTGCGTGATCCCTACTTCGCTCTGCACGCAGCGGCGGAGCTGGACGTCGACATCGCGTGGCCGCCGCAGTACCTGCGCGCGCGTCCGCCGCGACGCTGAACGATCGACTTATCACCCCGTTCCCAAATCCAACCTCTGCCTTACGTTGTAGGGCAATGCGCATTTGGCCTGGGAACCCGACTCCGCGCGGCGCGACGTACGACGGCAGCGGTGTCAATTTTGCTCTCTATTCGCGCGTCGCCACGCGCGTCGAGGTCTGCCTGTTCGACGCGAAGAACCCCGCGCAGGAAACCGCGCGCTTCGATCTGATGCCGGGCACTTCCCACGTCTGGCACGCGTACGTGCCGGATCTGAAGCCGGGTATCCTCTACGGCTTGCGCGTGCACGGTCCCTACGCACCCGAACAGGGACACCGCTGCAACCCCAGCAAGCTGCTGGTCGATCCCTACGCGCGCGCGCTGTGGGGCGAGGTCGATTGGAAGGAGCCCGTGTTCGGCTACCAGATCGGCAACGAGCGCGCCGACCTGTCGATGGACCAGCGCGACAGCGCCGCCGGCGTTCCGAAAGGCGTGGTCATCGACGACGCTTTCGACTGGGGCAAGGATCGTCCGCCGAGCACGCCCTGGCGGAGCACGGTGATCTACGAGCTGCACGTGCGCGGCTTCACCATGAAGCACCCCGAAGTCCCCGAAGCGCTACGCGGCAGCTACGCCGGGCTCGGCCACCCGGCGGCGATCGCGCACCTCAAGAACCTGGGCGTGACCGCGGTCGAGCTCTTGCCGGTGCACGAGTTCGCCGACGACGGCTTCCTCGGGGACAAGTCGCTGCACAACTACTGGGGCTACAGCACGCTCGGCTACTTCGCGCCCGAGCAACGCTACATGAGTCACCCCAAGCCGGGCGCGCAGGTCGCCGAGTTCAAGACGATGGTCAAGGCGCTGCACGCCGCCGGGCTCGAGGTGATCCTCGACGTGGTCTACAACCACACTTGTGAAGGAAACCACCTGGGCCCGACGCTGAGCCTGCGCGGCATCGACAACGCCGGCTACTACTGGTTGATGCCCGACGCGCGTTACTACCTGGATTTCACCGGCACGGGCAACAGCTTGAACGCTTCGCACCCGGAGGCCGCGCGCCTGATCGTCGATTCGCTGCGCTACTGGGTGGCCGAGATGCACGTCGACGGGTTTCGCTTCGATCTCGCGACCACCCTCGGGCGCGCGTCGCAAGCATGCTTCGACCGCTACGCGCCGATCTTCCAGATCATCAACCAGGATCCAGTGCTGTCGCGCGTGAAGATGATCGCCGAGCCCTGGGACACCGGCACCGGCGGCTACCAGGTCGGCAGCTTTCCCGCGCCATTCGCCGAGTGGAACGGCAAGTTCCGCGATGCCCTGCGCCGCTACTGGAAGGGCGACGACAACCTGGCGTCGGAGATCGGCTATCGCCTGACCGGATCGGCGGATCTCTACGCGGGCGATCGGCGCGAGCCGCAGGCGAGCATCAACTTCCTGACCGCGCACGACGGGTTCACCCTGCACGACCTGGTCACCTACGGCGGCAAGCACAACGAAGCCAACGGCGAGCGCAGCCACGACGGCGCCGACGACAATCAGTCGTGGAACCACGGCGCCGAGGGTGAGACCGACGATCCCGCAATCATCGCGCTGCGCGAGCGGCAGAAGCGAAACTTGCTGGCGACGCTGTTCCTGTCGCAAGGCGTGCCGATGTTGCTCGGCGGCGACGAGATGGGACGCACGCAACGCGGGAACAACAACGCCTACTGCCAGGACAACGAGATCTCCTGGTTCGACTGGACGCTCGACGATCGGCGGCGCCGCCTGCTGGACTTCACGCGCCGGCTGATCAAGCTGCGGCAAGCGCACCCGGCGCTGCAGCGCCAGCGGTTCTTCGAGGGCGACTTCATCTGGGAGTCCGACGCGAAGGATCTCGCCTGGCTGCGACCCGACGGCGAGGAGATGACGCCGACCGACTGGCAGATGCCGTGGATCTCGTCGCTGGCGTTCATGGTGGGCGGCGACGCGCTGCCCGCGGTCGACGATCGCGGCGCGCGGCTGGTCGACGATGGGTTGCTCGTGCTGCTGAACGCGCACCACGAGCCCATCACCTTCAAGCTGCCGGCGGAGGACGGGGCGGGCGATTGGCTCTTGCAGCTGGATACGGCGGAGCCCGACAAGGCGGCCGACACGGCCGCGCCGGGCGAATACAAGGTCGAGGCGCGGTCGTTGGTGATGTTGCGCCGGCCGCTCGACGAGAAGACGCTGCGCGAGGCGGCGACCGCGCCGGTGCGCGTGGCCAAGAAGCAGGCCGAGCGTCGGCGCCGGCGCGCGGGCGTGGTCATCCCGCTGTTCTCGGTCCGATCGAAGTCGGGCTGGGGCGTGGGCGAGATCGGCGATCTGGCGGCGTTCTCCAGCTGGGCCGCGGGCGCGGGCTTCTCGGTCGTGCAGCTCCTGCCGGTCCAGGCGCTGGCGGGCGCCGACGCCAGCCCCTATGCGCCGGCGTCGGCGTACGCGCTCGACCCGGTCTACCTGTCGCTCGACGGGTGCGAGGACTTCGTGGCCGCGGGCGGGCGCGACGCGCTGCCGCCGGCGACGCGTGAGAGGCTGGCAGCCGCGATCGGCGCCGCCAGCGTCGATTGGGGAGCGGTGCGCGCGGTGAAGCGCGAAGCCATCGAGCTCGCCTTCGCGCGCTTCCTGCGCGACGAGTGGAACGGCAACAGCGTGCGGGCGCGGCGGTTGATCGCGTTCATGAAAGAGAACCGCACCTGGCTCGACGACTACGCGCTCTTTCGCACCTGGCACGACGAGTACAAGATGAGCTGGGTCGACTGGCCGCGCGGCGCGCGCGAGCGCAGCCCCGGCGCGATCGCCGCCTGGCGCGAGCAACGGCGCGACGACATCCTGCGCGTGAAGTGGACGCAGTGGCAGCTCGACGAGCAGTGGCGGCGCGCGCGCCGCGACGTCGCCGCGGCCGGCGTCAACCTCATGGGCGATCTGCCGTTCGTGGTGTCCGTCGACTCGGCCGACGTGTGGGCCAGCCGTGGCGTGTTCCGCATCGACCGCCACCTGGGCACGCCGCCGCCGGAGGGTCAGGCCGAGAGCGAGGGCCAGGACTGGGGCCTGCCGATCTACGACTGGCCGGCGCTGGAGCGCGACGACTTCGGCTGGCTGCACGACCGCGCGATCCGCGCCGGCGCGCTGTTCAGCCTCTACCGCGTCGATCACGCGATCGGCTTCTATCGCACCTACTACCGTGGCACCGACGGCGAGTCACACGGCTTCTCGCCGGCGGACGAGCCGGCGCAGCTGCGGCTCGGCGAGACGTTGATGCGCATGATGAGCCGCTTCGGCGAGGTGGTGGCCGAGGATCTCGGGCCGCAACCGCCGTTCTTGCGGCCGTCGCTGGAGCGGCTGGCCATCCCCGGCTACCGCGTGCTGCGCTGGGAAAAGAACGAGGACGGATCGTTTCGCGATCCGGCGTCTTGGCCGCTGGCCTCGGTGGCGACCAACGCCACCCACGACACCGACAGCACCGCGGCCTGGTATGACGGCCTGACACCCGAGGAGCGCGGCAAGCTGCGCGCGATTCCGGGCCTCGGCGAGCTCGATCCCGACAAGCCGTTCGACGAACGCGTGCGCGATCTGCTCCTGCGCGTGATCTACGCGGCGCCGTCGACGCTGTCGCTGATCCCGTTCCAGGACGCCATGGGCACCCGCGAGCGCATCAACGTTCCCGGCGAGGCAGGCGACAGCAACTGGAGCTATCGCATGGCGAACACCATCGACCAGCTGGCCGCCGACGCCCCGAACAACGAGCGGCTGTCGCGGCTGGCGTCGGAGACCGGCCGCGCGACGGTGCGGGTGAAGCCATGACGCGCGCGCAGTCCACGCAAGCGCTAAAGTCGGCGAACGGGACGGCTCGGCGCTACCCGATCGGCGCCGAGCCCGACGCGGTGGGCGGTGGCACGCACGTGCGCGTCTGGGCGCCGCGTGCCCGTGATGTCGTCGTCCGCCACGGCGACGGGATGGCGCGGTCGGCTGCGCTCCCCGCCGAGCTCGGCGGCTACTTCTCCGGCCTGGTGCGCGGCCTGCGCGCGGGCGATCGCTACGGCTTCCAGCTCGACGACGACGGCAAGGTCTACCCCGACCCCGCGTCTCGCTTTCAGCCCGAGGGGCCGCACGGCCCCTCGGAGGTGGTCGACGCGCGCGCGTTTGCCTGGAGCGATCGCGATTGGCGCGGCAGCGGCGCGCGCGGCCAGGTGATCTACGAGATGCACGTCGGCACGTTCACGGCGGCCGGCACGTACGCGTCGGCGGCGGAGCGGCTGGCCGATCTGCGTGACCTCGGCATCACATTGATCGAGCTCATGCCGCTCGCCGACTTCCCCGGCCGCTTCGGTTGGGGATACGACGGCGTCGATCTGTGGGCGCCGACACGGCTCTACGGGCGCCCCGACGATCTGCGCCGGTTCGTCGACACCGCGCACGGGCTCGGGATAGGCGTGATCCTCGACGTCGTGTACAACCACGTCGGCCCCGATGGAAATTACCTGGGGCGCTTCTCCGCCGACTACTTCACCGATCGCTATGCGAACGAGTGGGGCGCGGCGCTGAACTTCGACGGCGAGAACGCCGGCCCCGCGCGTGAGCTGTTCGTCGAGAACGCCGCCTACTGGATCGACGAGTTCCACTTCGACGGCCTTCGCCTGGATGCGACCCAGCAGATCTACGACGCCTCGCCCGAACACGTGATATCGGCGGTCGCGCGGCGCGTGCGCGAGGCGGGTGGCGCGCGGGCGACGTACCTGGTCGCCGAGAACGAGCCGCAGGATGCCAAGCTCGCGCGTCCGGTGAGCCGCGGCGGCTACGGACTCGACGCGCTCTGGAACGACGACTATCATCACAGCGCGATGGTGGCGCTCACCGGGCACAACGAAGCCTATTTCTCCGACTATCTCGGCCACGCGCAGGAGCTCGTGTCGGCGGTTCGCTGGGGGTTCCTGTTCCAGGGGCAACGCTATTCGTGGCAGAAACAGCGCCGCGGCACCGTGGCGCTGGATCTCGGCGCGCAGAGCTTCGTTTCCTACCTCGAGAACCACGACCAGGTCGCCAATGCCGGCGGTGCGCGCCTCGCGTCGACGGTGGCGCCCTCCGACCTGCGCGCGCTCATCGCGCTGACGCTGCTGGCCCCCCCGACGCCGATGCTGTTTCAGGGGCAGGAGCTCGGGTCGACACGGCCCTTCTTCTACTTTGCCGATCACGGCGCTCCCCTGGGCGCGCAGGTGGCGGAGGGCCGCCGCAAGTTCCTGGCGCAATTTCCGTCGCTGGCGACACCGGAGAACCAGCAACGCGTCCCCGATCCTGCGGCGGAGGAGACGTTCCAGTCGTCGAAGCTCGATTGGAGCGACCGCCACCGCCGCGACCAGACCTGGCAGTTGCACCGCGATCTGCTCGGGTTGCGGCGCGACGATCCGGTGTTCGCGCAGCAAGAGGTGGATCGCGTGCACGGCCTGGCGCTGGGCGAGCGGTCGCTGCTGCTGCGGATCTTCGGCGCGACCGACGATCGGCTGCTGCTGGTGAACTACGGCGCCGACCAGCCGCTGGTGCCGGCGCCGTCGCCGTTGCTGGCGCCGCCCGCGGGCCGTCGCTGGCGATTGATCTGGTCCAGTGAAGATGCGCGTTACGGCGGGCGCGGTACGCCGCCGGTCGAGACCGAGGAAGAAGGATGGCGCCTGCCCGGTCATTGCACGGTCGTCTTGGCGCCGGGGGATTCATGAGCGCGACACCTTCATTTTCGGCGAGTCATCTCACGTCACCGACAGCGGGCCCGGAACGAATCGGTTGGCAGCGCGGCGATCCCGACGCGGGATTGATCAACAAGGAGTGGCTGATCACCAACGGCCTCGGGGGCTACGCCAGCGGAACGCTCGCGGGGATACCCACGCGGCGGTACCACGGCCCCCTCGTCGCGGCGTTGCCGGCGCCGTACGGCCGCACGGTCATGCTGAATCACCTGGCCGAGACGCTGGAGCTCGCCGACGGCACGACCCTTCCGCTGACGGCGATCGATCCGGTGCCGTCGGTGTCGTCGCCGGGGCCGGAGCTGCCCGCGACGCTGGCGCGGTTCCAGCTGATCAACGGCCGTCCTTGCTGGCGCTTCGAGCTGGGCGATCTGGTTCTGGAAAAGAGCCTGCTCATGCCCCACGGCCAGAACACGGTGCTGCTGCGCTATCGCTTGATCGCCGCGCGCGCGCCGGTGCGGCTGGCGCTGGAGCCGCTGCTGGACATGCGGCCGCACGACAACGCGGTCGGCGACGGCGGCGCGACTTACCAGATGACCGCGGTGGAGCAAGGGTACGAGATTGCGCCCCCGGACGCGGCGTTGCCGCCGCTCCGCCTGCGCTTCGAGGGCGACCTGGCCGAGATCACCGCGGGCCGAGGCGACGTCGAGATCCGGTATCGGTTGGAGCAGGCGCGCGGCTACGACTGGCGCGGGACGCTGCGATCGGCCGGGTGCGCGCGCGTGACGCTGCAGCCGGGCGCCGAGATCCGTCTCGTCGCGTCGACCGAGCCGTGGGAGCGGATGCTGGCGCTACGGGCGCTGGATGTGCACGAGCTCGAGGAGGAGCGCCGCCGGCGCTTGATCGCCCAGGCGCGGCCCGAGTTGCGCGGCGACCTGGGCGCGGAGCTGATCCTCGCCGCCGACCAGTTCATCATCACACCGCACTCGCGCCCGCGCGACGAGGCGGTGCTGAACGCGCAGGGCGACACCGCGTGCACGGTGATCGCCGGCTATCCCTGGTTCACCGACTGGGGCCGCGACACGATGATCAGCCTCGAGGGGCTGACGCTGCTCACCGGCCGTCACGCCGAGGCGCGCGACATCATCCACACCTTTGCGCATCACGTTCGCGATGGGTTGATTCCCAACCTGTTCCCCGAAGGAAAGAGCGAGGGCCTCTATCACACCGCCGACGCCACGCTCTGGTTCTTTCATGCGGTCGACCGCTACGAGGCGGCCACCGGCGATCGAGAGACGCGCCGGTTCCTGTTGCCCAAGCTCGCCGAGATCGTCGAGAAGCACTTCGCTGGAACGCGATTCGGCATTGGCGTCGACCCGGCCGATGGGTTGCTGCGCCAGGGTGCGCCCGGCTACCAGCTGACCTGGATGGACGCCAAGGTCGGCGACTGGGTGGTCACCCCGCGGCGAGGCAAGGCGGTGGAGATCAACGCGCTCTTCTACAACGCGCTGTCGTTGATGCAGCGCTGGTTGAGCGAGGCCGAGACCGACGGCTGGGCAGCCGAGCACGGGATCGTCCTCTCCGCCGCCGACGTGGCCGAGCGCGCCGCCACGCTGCGGGCTTCGTTCAACCGCCGGTTCTGGTACGACGCCGGCGGCTATCTCTACGACGTCGTCGATGGCGAAGGCAACGGCCAGGAGAACGGCCAGGAGAACGGCCAGGGCGGGGGCGACGACGAGCCGCGCGATGACCCGAGCCTACGGCCCAATCAATTGCTGGCGATCTCGTTGCCGCATCCGGTGCTCGATCCCGCGCGCTGGAACGCGGTGCTCGACGTCGTGGCGCGCGCGCTGGCGACGCCGTTCGGTCTCCGCTCGCTGGCGCCCGGGCATCCCGACTACAAATCACGCTACGACGGTGATCTGCGCTCGCGCGACGCGGCCTATCACCAGGGAACTGTCTGGGGTTGGCTCGTGGGTCCGTTCGTCGACGCCTGGCTCAAGGTGCATCCCAACGACGCCGACGGCGCGGCTCGCCTGCTGGGCGGGCTGGAAGAGCAGATGAGCAAGTCGTGCATCGGGACGATCAGCGAGATCTGCGACGCCGAGCCGCCGTTCGCGCCGCGCGGGTGCATGGCGCAGGCGTGGAGCGTCGCCGAGGCGCTGCGTGCGCTGTCGCTGATCCGCACGCGTCTCTAGACCCCTCTAGACCAACTTCTCGAACGGTCAGCTAACAAAACAACCGCCAGGACGCCGCAGACGCCAAGTCCGGACTTGAAGGAGTCCGGATCTTGGCGTCCCGGCGCGTTGCGGTTTCGCTATCTGACCAGCTGGTTCTAGAAACGCGTCTGATAAAGGGCGAGCCGCAACGTCGGCGCCGGGTCCGAGGAGGCTGCCACCTGCGAGACGCGGCTCTCCTGCACCATGATCTGCGTAATGCCGACGCCGGTCCCCACCAGGACGCCACCCGCCGCCCAGTAGGCGATGTTGGCGGGGTGGGTCTGGCTGCCCAGAAAATAGATGGCGCCGCCAATCAACGCGCCCGCGGCGCCGCCCATGAATGCGCCGCCGGCGATGGTTCCCATGTAGCTGTGCGGAGGCGAGACTTCAGCGTTCACGACGGCTCGCCTCGAGGGCTCGTCGACGACCACCGGTTGCGCGGGTGCAGCCTGCACTGGCTGCACGACGACGGGTGATGGCGCCGGCGCC
This sequence comes from uncultured Myxococcales bacterium, assembly GCA_964571275.1. GTDB lineage: Bacteria > Myxococcota_A > Polyangia > Fen-1088 > Fen-1088 > DASRQZ01. Next base: position 8,316 of record CAZNCQ010000076.1, on the reverse strand, counting down.
GCCTGAGCCACCGGCGCTGGCGTCGCAGGCTGACCGCCCACGATCACATTATCCGCGAACGCCAGTGACGACGTTCCCAACACCATTGCCAGTCCCAATCCAATTCCGAGTGCACGATTGATCTTCATTGTCGGTCCCTCCCCGTAGGTAGGCCTCGACACATTTGCAGCGGGCGTGCCACGCGGATGAGCAGGCGCAAAAGCCGTGGATCGCCCGGGAAAGTAGCGCGCCGCGCGGCCTCGCATGGCGCCAGTCGGTGACAGGGCCCGGTCCCGAGTCACGACGGCGTAACGCCGGGGCGCGATCTCGTCCCCCGGTCAAGATGCAAAAAAAATTGCCCTCCACGATCATCGAAATTGCCGGGCGCGCGGGCGCAAATCACAGAACTCCGATGTTCGTCGCGTGTACGCTGCGCCAATGAGCGGCAATGGAGACGGAGAGGGGAAGGGCAGGGATCCATTCGAGGTGAAATCGCCGCGGTTGATCGCGGCGGAGCCGCCTCCGCACCCAGCGCCTGGATCGACGCCGGCGCCGTTGCCGGGAGCCGCGACCCAGGTCGTCAGCACCATGAACGCCGTGCGCAAGGTGATCGCGGTGATTGGCATCCTCATCGCGGCGGTCACGTTCATGGTGCGGATGCGCGTCTTTGGAAAAGGCATCGGCCAGGGCGTCCTCAGCGCCGACGAATGCCGGAGCGGCAAGATGATGAAGAGCGAGGGGCCGTTCGCGGTCGGCGGTGTCTGCACCAAGGACTGCGTGGAAGACAAGGAGTGCGGCGCGGGCCTGCACTGCGCGCAGAGCAGCTGCATCCCCATCGGTACGGGCGTGCTGGGAAGCCGCTGCGGCGCCGCGTGGGATTGTCAGAGCCAGCTCTGCGTCAGCACCTCTTCGGTCTTGCCGGCGTTCATGTTTCAGGGGAACCCCGAGGCGGCGGCGAGGGCCGCGGAGACGCACTGGGCGTGTTCCCAGCATTGCGACGACGAGAACAACCGCTGTCCGTCGGGGTTCAGTTGCGTCGGCAGCGCGTCCGACAACGACCACTTTTGCGTCGACGACGCGGGCATGAAACAGAACGCGGCGTCGCTGCTGGATCTGCTGCAGCAACGCCAGTCGAAGTAGTGCACCGCGCTGGAGGCGCTTGACGCGCGCGCCGCGCTTTGAAACCCTCGCGTCCCATCGTGATCAGGTTGCGGCTCGAGCGGGCGGCGATTGCCCTGGTGTTGGTCTCGGCGCTGGCGGTCGCGCCCGAGGCGCGCGCCTGGGATGACTTCGGCCACATGGAGGTCGCGGCGGTGGCGTTCAAGCAGCTCGGCGCCAAGGCGAGGAAGCGCGCCGCCCAGCTGCTGAAGTTGAACCCGCGCTACGAGAACTGGATCGTCGGCGCCGCGGCCGGCGACCAAGACCGCATGGCCTTCATGCGCGCAGCGACCTGGGCCGACTCGATCAAGAGCGACTCTACATACCAGACCGACGACCAGTCGGCGCCGACGGCGTCCCAGAACATCGGCTATGCCGATCATCTGCGCCACACCTACTGGCACTACGTCGACCAGCCGTTCTCACCCGACAGCACGCCGCTGCAGCCCACGCCCATGCCCAACGCATCGACCGTGATTCCGATGTTGCGCGCGGCGCTGGCTGCTGCGTCCACCAGCGACGACGTGAAGTCCTTTGACCTGGTCTGGCTGCTGCACCTGGTGGGCGACGTGCACCAGCCGCTTCACTGTATCGCGCGCTTCGACGCCGCCAACGCGACCGGGGACCGCGGCGGCAACAACGTGAAGATCAACGGCAACGTCCAGCCTCCGGTTTGTGATGATCCGCGCTATTGCCCGTTCGGGCCGCCGACCGACCTGCATGCGTTCTACGATGCGATCGCCGGCGCGGGCTATGCGGTCGCTCCCGTCGAGGCGGCCGCCGCATCGTTGCCGCGCACCGATACAAAGAAGGCAGCCGCTGGCGATGTCGCGGTCTGGATCCAGGAGGGCTTCGATCTGGCGCGGAGCGCGGTGTACGTGGCGCCGATCGGCGTCGGGAATGGCCCGTTCGCGATCACGCCGCAATATCAGGCCGCTGCCTACAAGCTCGGTCAGGCCCGCATCGTGCTCGCGGGGCGGCGCCTGGCGAACCTGATCAACGAAGCGCTGGCGCCGTGAGGTCCGTCTGCGGGGTTGCGTCGGCGCGGGTGGGTGGCTACTTTCCCCGGCGAGGTGACTTGAGCCGTGGCGCACCCCTGGCACGACATCGCATTGCCCGCCGACGACGATCTCGACGTCTTTCCGGTGGTGATCGAGGTGCCTCAGGGCGACAAGAACAAGTATGAGCTCGACAAGCGCACCGGATTGCTGCGCGTCGATCGGGTGCTCTACTCGGCCGTCCACTATCCGGCGAACTACGGCTTCGTGCCGCGGACCTACGCGGAGGACGATGATCCGCTCGACGTGCTCGTGCTGGGCCAGCAGCCGGTCGTGCCGCTCGCGATCTTGCAAGCGCGCGCGATCGGCGGTTTCCGCATGCGCGACGAGCACGGCGAGGACTACAAGATCATCGCGGTCCACGTCAACGATCCGGCGGTCGCCGACTATCGCGACATCGGCGAGCTGCCGAAGCATTCGATGACCGAGATGATCCGCTTCTTCGAGGACTACAAGATCCTCGAGGGCAAGACCGTCGAGGTCGGCGCCCGCCTGGACCGCTCCGAAGCGCAGCGCATCCTGCTGGCGTCGGTCGAGCGCTATCGCGCGCAAGCGTCGCGCCTGCGCGCGACAGCGGTGCCGCCGGTCTAGCGCAAGGTCTAGCGCCAGTTTAGAGCCGCGCGGCGTAGTCCATCATCATCTGCGTGTAGAGCGCCAGATCGGCCAGCGCGGTGTACGTGTTGCCGTTGCGCCGGAACAACGCGTGCGTCGACGTTCCGGTCGGATCGGAAGGCTGCGCGGCATTCCAGGTGCCGCTGCTCGTCGGCTCCCAGTCGAACGTGCCGAGGCCGTGGCCCACCGGCAGGTTGAACACGACGTCGTTGATCTCGCGCTCCATGGGGCCGTATTCGGCGGAGAAGAACCGCACGCTGGGATAAGCCGCCACCAGTTGCGTGAACGTCGACATCCAGCCCGCCTTGGTCGCGGCTGGATCGCTGGGGTTGCCCTGGTACTGCTGATAGCAGGATTCGCCGAACGCGTCGAAGGCCGCTCCCTGCTTGATCGCGTTGTCGATCCAGTTCTTGGTCGTCGCGAAGTCGTTGCCTTTGTCGATGTGGAACGAGACCAGGATCCCGGCGTCGACCTCTCTGACGCCGGCCACGCCGGCTTTCAGCAGCGCGCCCAGGTTCGGCCACCCCGCCGTCGTGGCGGCACCCTGGATCCGGGCGTTGCCGGTCGGCTGACCGCTGGCGCTACACACGTGCAGCAACATTCCCGGCGTGGTTTCGTTGCCAATCTGCACCATGTCGGGCCGCGCGCCGCCGGCGACGAGCTGCGTGATCGCGTCCTTTGTGTAGTCGTGAAGGGCCGTGGCAAGGTCGGTGATCGTCGTCAGCCCTTGCCAGGCGACCGGGACGCATTGCTTGCCGGGGTCGGCCCAGTTGTCGCTCATGTGAAAATCGATGAGCAGGCCCATGCCCGCGTCCTTGATCATCTTTCCGAACACGACGGTATGTGCGATGTCGTCGAAGCCGTTGGTCTTGTCGTATCCGTCGGCGGCCTTGGGATCGACGAACGTGCGCAGGCGGACGAAGTTGAATCCGTGCGCCTTCATCTGCGTCAGCAGATTTCCGAGCGCGGCGACGGGAGCCGGCTCTTGATCGGTGATGTCGGCGCCGAAGAAAAAGCTCGGCAGCGTGCTGCCGCCGGCGCCGGTCGCGCCGCCCGAACCGGTGGTGGCGCCGGCGTCCGTCGAGCCGCCGCTGCCACGGTTGCCGCCACTGCCGCTGATCCCGCCACTGGCGCTGGCACCGCCCGCGCCGCCGCTGCTGCCGGTCGCGCCGCCGCTCCCCGTTGCATCGCCGCGCGCGGTTGCGCCGCCGGTGGCCCAGGACTCGCCACCTGCGCCCGATGCGCCGGAGCCATTACCGCAACCGCTGACGGTGGTGGCGAGCCAGGCGATCGAAAGCAACCGGGAGACCCGCTTGAAGAAGATGGAAGACATCCGCACCTGTAGTGTGAGGCGGCACGGCAAAACCAATCACGCGCCTCGTGGGCTCAGAGACGAGCACCGTACGCCGTACGCATCGCATCGTACAGCGTGAGATCCGCGGTCGAGGTATATCGATTGGCCGCGGCGCTGAACAGCGAGTGGCCGGTATTCCACGCGCCTTCGTGCGTCGGCTCCCAGTTGAACGTGCCAAGCCCCTGTCGTCCCGGCAACGCATAGACGATGTCGTTGATGTCCCGCTGCAACGGGCCGTACTCGACCGCGACCAGCTTCAGGTCGGGAAAGCGCGACGCGAGCCCACCAAAGGTGGTCGTCCAGGTATCCGTTGTGTTGGCGTCGCTGGCGGGATCGCCCTGGTAGAGCTGATAGGCCGATTCGGCGAGCACGTCGAACGGAACACCCTGGTTGCGGGCGTTGGTGACCCAATCGATGCTGGTTTGCAGCGCGTTTCCGGGCCGATCGGTCGCCTTGTCGCCGCCGCGATCCAGGTGCAGCGCCAGTACGATGCTCGGGTCGACCGCGCGCACGCCGGCCGCGGCCGCTTTCAGCAGCGTGCCCAGGTTGCTCCAGTTGGATGCGCTGCCACCGACGGGGCCGTTGCTGGTGGGCATTCCGCTCGCATCGCAGATGTGAATCAAGACACCGGGCGTGATCTCGTTCCCCAGCTGGACCAGGTCCGGCCGTGCGCCCGCCGCCACCAGCTGCGCGATCGCGTCCTGGGTATAGTCGTGCAGCGCCTGCGCCAGCTGCGTCAGCGTTCGGCCCTGCCACGCGACCGGGATGCATTGCTTGCCGGGGTCGGCCCAGTTGTCGCTCAGGTGAAAATCGAGCAGAAACGCGAGCCCCGCCGCTTTCACGCGCTGGCCGAACGCGATCGTGTGGGCCAGGTCGCCGAACCCGTTGACGGGGTCGTATCCGTCGGAGGCGCGCGGGTCGACGAACGTGCGCGTGCGGATCGCGTTGAAGCCGTGGTCCTTCAGGATCTGGACGACGTCGCGGGGCGTGCCGTCGCTGTACGTCGCGCCGCCGGCTTCGTCCGCCTGCACGAAGGTGATGTCGGCGCCCATCAGGTACGACGGGCCCGTGGCGACCATGCCTGCGTCGCTGGGCGAGTCGATGGTCCCCAGCAGCTGACTGCGCGGCCCGCACCCGCCGTCGGCGAGCGTACCGATGATCCAGAGCGTCATCGACGGCAGCGTCGGAATGCGTCGCATCGTTTTACGTCTCGTGCGGGCTCTCGTCTCGTGAATGATATTCGATCCGGCGCGCGCCGCATGCTTGACCGGCAATTCCAGTCTGGGAGACGATGCTCGCCAGGATGTCACGGTTCGTCAAGCCGCTCGCCCGCGATTCCGAACCGGGCGAGGCCGGCGCGCCGCTGGGCCGCCCCGACGAGCTGCGCGGTCTGGCGCTGGCGGCGGCGCGCGGCGATGCGGGCGCCGCCGCATCGCTGGTGAGCCACGTCGGCAGCTCGATGTTGATCGTCGTGCGCAAGGTGTTCGGACGCAGCATGGATGTGCACGACGTCATGCAGGACGCCGTGATCGGCCTCATAGAAGGCTTGCCGACGTTTCGCGGCGACTCCAGCGTCGCCCACTTCGCAAAACGCGTCGCGCTGCTCACGGCGCTGGCGGCGCGCCGGCGCGTGCGCCAGCGCGCGCAGCTGGTCGAGATCGTCGACGAGCCGGTCGACGAGCTACCCGACCCGGCAGATCGCTCGCCGATGGATCTCGCGCTCGCGGCGCGGCGGCGCGTGCTGGTGTGCGGGCTGCTCGATGAGCTGCCGCTGGTGATCGCCGAGTCGCTGGCGCTGCATTTCTTCCTCGGCTACACCGTCGACGAGATCGCCGAGACCGAGGCGGTCTCGCCCAACACGATCTGGAGTCGATTGCGCCTCGGCAAGCAGGCGTTGCGCAAGCGGCTGGCCGGCGACGCGACGCTGGCGGAGATGTTGCGGGTGAAGACATGACGGCGCGCGGAAGCGACGTCGAGTGTCGCGGTGACCTGGTGGCGCGCGCCCAGCGCGGTCCGCTGTCGGCAGCGGATCGCGTCGCGCTGATGGCGCACCTGGCGTCGTGCGAGTCGTGCCGGGTGATCCAGCAGGTCGCCGCCGATTTCGCCGAGGTGCGCGCGGTCGACCGCAACGATGCGATCCGGCTCGAGGAGATGGCGGCGCTCGCTCGGCGCGCGGTGCGCGGCAGGGATCGCGTGGTCCGCGTCGGGCGCCGCGGGTACACGCGCGCCGCGGCGGCGGCCGCCGGGCTGTTGCTCATCGCGGGCTCGGCGAGCGCGACCGCCTGGTTGTGGCCGCGGCTGGCGTCGCGCCCGCGGGCTGCGATGCCCGTCGCGCCCGCTGCGGCCGTGGATCCGCCCGCGCGCCCACCGTCGCGACGGTCGTCGTCGCTGCTCGAGCCTGCGCCTCCGGCCGTGGAATCACCGTCGCCGGTCGCAGCGCCGGCGCCGGCGCCTGCCGTGGTCGCCTTGTCCGCTCGCGCGACGATGCATACGCCGCGCGAGCGGCCGACGCTTCGGATGACCCCGGCCGAGCTCCTGCACCAGGCGCGCGACGCGAAGACCGATGGGCGTGGCGAGCACGCGATCGCGCTCTACCGCCGCCTGCAACGGGACTTCCCCGCGTCGTCGGAGGGGCTGGTGGGTTCGGTTCCGCTCGGCCGCCTGCTGCTGGATCGCGCGTCGCCGCGGGCCGCGCTGGGCCAGTTCGATCGCTACCTGGCCGGCGCGCGCAGCGGCGCGCTCGTTCCCGAGGCGCTCTACGGCCGCGCGCAAGCGCAGGCGCGGCTCGGTGACCGCGACGGCGAGCGCGCGTCCTGGCTGCGGCTCCTCTCCGATTTCCCCGACAGCCCGTACAGCGCGCCGGCGCGCCGCCGCCTGTCCGAGCTGCCGTGACGCCGCTTGCGACCGCGGTCGGCGCCACGTTCGTGCATGTCTGGATAGCCGCGGCGAGCGCGCCGCTCGAAGCCGTCCCGCCGGCGGAGACCTCGGGCGAGGGCGTGAAAGCGAGCGCCGCCGCGACCGAGATCGCGGTCGTCGGCAGCGAAGCCGACCTCGCGCGCGTGCGCGCGCTGGTGCGTCCCAAGCCGGCGGCGGGCGCGATTCGCTGGCGACGTCTCGACGAGTTTCGCCCGCCGGAGATCCTCGACACCGCGGACACTTCTGGCGCACGGTCGGCCGCGACACGCTGCTGGATCGACCTCACCGACGCGCGCCGCGCGCGGCTCTACTTCGCGGGGCGGTCGGGCGCGCGTTTCCTGATCCGCGACGTCGCGCTCTCGGGGCGTTTCGACGAGCTCGACCTGACCTCGCTGGCCGAGGTGATCGATCAGTCGCTCGCCGCCGTGCTCGACGACGAGCGCGCGGGGATCTCACGCGCCGAGGCCGAACATTTGCTGGCGCCGAAGCCTGCCGAGCCGGCGCCGAGCGTCGCGCCGCCCGCCGTCACCGTGACCGCGCCGTCCGAAGCGTACACCGCCACCTGGAACCGGAGCATCCGGGCCGGCGTCTTCTACGCGGCGCAAACCTTCGCGCCGGCGCTGCCGCTGGTCAGCGGTCCCGGCCTGGTCGTCTCGGGACCGGCGATCGCCGGCGCCGGCGGCCGCTGGCAGCTCGGCGCGTGGCTGACCGGCCAGTATCAGATCGCGGGCGACGCCACCGGCGATCTCGCCAGCGTTCGGCTGGCAACGATCGCCACGCGTGCGGGAGCGTGCGTGCTGCGCGCGTTTGGCGATCCGCGCTCGGCGCGGTGGGCAATCGAAGTCCGCGCCGGCGCCGGTGCCGACACGATCCACCTGACGCCCGAGGCCGGCACGCGCGACGGCTCGGCCGCGCTCACGCCCGCGCGCTGGTCGACGAGCCTGGCGCTCACCGCCGCCGCCGGCGTGGTCACGATGTTCGGGAGCGATCGGTTTCGCCTGGGCGCGCGCCTCTACGCCGATGTCTTGCCGATCGCCACCCACTACGACGTCGCGGTCGACGGCCAACCGACGACCGTGGTCGCGCCGGATCGCGTGCGGCCCGGGTTGGTCGTCGACCTCACCGTCGCGCTCGGCGCCGCGCGCTAGCTACGGCGCTCTCACGATTCGTCACACTTTCTGCGACGAGGGGAGAGCGGGGATCAAAGCGTGGCGGCGCTACGGAAGCTGCGCGGGTCCT
>CAZNCQ010000075.1:0-26423 GCA_964571275.1 uncultured Myxococcales bacterium | reverse complement strand
ACTAGAACGCCTGCCCCGCGTTGACGTAGCCGCCGATGGGGCGCGCGTCGGGCGACCAGGCGATGTCGCCTCGGACGACAAAGGTCTTGCCCTCCTGCAGCCGCAGGCCGCCGCCGAATCCGTACTTGAGCCCCACTTTGGTCCCGTCGAGCTCGGGGTGCGAGGCCAGCTCGGCCCAGGCCCGGCCCGCGTCGGCGAACCCCGCCACGCCGAACATCAGATGCTTGCCCAGCATGTTGAATCCGCCGACGCGCAGGCGCGCTTCCCAGTTGGTGAAGACCTTGACCTTGCCGTAGTAGCGTTGCGCGGGCACGCCGCGCACCCCGTTCACGCCGCCCAGCGCAAAGGTGTCGTCATAGCGGGCCAGCTCATAGAACGGCGGGTTGCCGAACTGGAAGTCGGCCAGCGCGCGCACCGCGACGACCAGACGATCGGGGATCAGCGTGTGAAAGAACCGCGAGGTCAGGTTCACCTGCTGATAGGCGTAGGGAACCTCGTTGTTGATCCGCGGGCTCGCCCGCAGCTTGATCTGGTGGAACTGTCCCGAACCGGTGTTGAGCTCGTCGTCGCGCGTGTCGTAGAGCAGCAGGCCTTCGAAGAGCAACACCCCGTGGTTATCGAATTGGCCTGCCAGGCGGCGCACCACCGGGTCGGGCGACGACTGCTGCTGCGCCAACGTGCCGCCCGCGGGCACCTCGAGCCAGTTCTGGGTGTAGTACGACCCGAGCCCGACGCGGAGCTGGTCCCAGACCCGGTAGCGCGCGCGCGCCCAGAGCATCGGGTGGGTTCGCCCGTAGAAGTCGCGCGCCGGCACGTCGGTCGCCGGCGCCACCGACGCGTTCCCGAAGCCGTAGAACCGCTGGGTCGTCTCCTTGGTGAAGGACGGGCGCGCCTCGAGCCGCAGGCGTCCGCCCATTAGCTCGGGCGCCGTCCACTGCAGGTAGTAATCCTGGTAGGGATTGATGACCCCCTGTCCGGCGACGCCGGGCTTGAAGCTGATGAACGCCGAGCTCTCGAGCGCCCACCGATAGGGGTCGCGCTTGGTCGCCGCGGGCAGGCCGGCGAGGCTGCTCAGCTCGCCGACGCCCAGGCCCACGTCGGTATCGCCGCCGACCAGCGGAACGATACCGAACTCGACACGCCGGCGCTCAGGGGGCTTCGTGGCGGCCGTCTGGGCGCGCGCGACGCTCACGGGGAGCGCAGCGACGATCGCGGCGAGCAGCCATCCGTACCCGACGACCCGGGGCACGCGGGTGCCGCGCGCGCGCGCGCGCCATGGTGCCGAATCCTGAAAAAGTCCATCCATCAAGCCACTGGTCCGATCGAAGAATGGAAGGTAGTGACGACACCGGACTTTGGCGAGGGCAGGGTTCCGAAACGATGACGCAGGGGTGAGCGACCGGCCCTCGGGGGCGTTCAGAACCGCAAGATGAACTGAACCTGGAACAGCGCGCCCGTTTGACCCGAGGAATATGCGTAGAGCACGCTTTGATACGGCGAGTGGCGGATCGCGATCGCTTCGCCGTTCAGCCAGACGTTGCGCGTGTTGAAGGGGTACCAGTTGAAGCCGGCGGCGCCCTCGATGGGCTTGGCGAACGGCCCGCGGATGAAAGACGTCCGGAGATAGGTCTCGAGGCGCTTTTGCAGCACGAAGTAGCCCAGCGAGGCCTCGAGTCCCCAGTCGAACATGGAGTCGAGCGGCAGCGGACCGTCGGCGGAGAAGCCGTTCAGCCAGCGCTGGTACAGCTCGGCGTTGAACGACAGCCCCAGATACTTGAGGCCGATGTCGATCGCCCACAGGTAAAAGTTGGCCAGCGAGACGGTGACGCCGGTGGCGAGCGAGCCGGTTTCGAACAGCAACGTGCCGTCGGAGATGAAGGTGGAGTTGTTCTCCGGGCTGGACACGGAGAGGTCGGACAGCCGGTCTTCGCGCGCATAGGTGAAGGCAGTGCCGACGCGCACGGCCAGCTCCCGGTGCCGTTCGTAGTCGTTCCACTCCTTGCCGAAGTTGTGCAGGTCGTACCAGACGGACGCGGAGTAGGCGAAGTTGTGGTCGATCCTGGTGGCGGCGATGTCGAGCGTGTTCAGCGAGTTCCCGATCATCGCGATGTAGTTGAAGCCGGGGAAGAGCTCGCCGTTGGCCCACACGCCCTGCGTGAAGCCGGGACGCATGTAGTTGTTGGCCAGGCTGCGATCGGTGGAATGAAAGAACGGGTAGGTCCCGGTCATGCTGCGCGCGCTGGGCAGCGAGAAGAACCCCGCCCGCAGCGCAAAGGCCCGGTTGAACACGTAGCCGACGAACCCGGCCGCGGTCGCCGACAGCGTGGCGCTGGAGGTGTAGATGAGGATGTTGAAATCCAGCCGCGGATCGAAGGCGAACCCCGAGAAATAGAACACGTCGCGGGTCAGCTGGATGTCGTTGCGCCGGAGGACCTCGCGCTCGACGCCCAGGTGGGTGACGTAGGTGTGATCGACGTCCATCGAGTTCGTGAAGCGGAACTGCGAGACGTGATTGAGGCGCAGGCGGAACGGAACTTCGCGCGGTTTCAGCGTCGGGATCAGGACGAAGCCGGCGTTGTAGTACGGGGTCGCGGAGTCGTCGGGCTTGGGATCGTCGCCGCCGATCTGGCCCGCGGGTGGCGGACGCCACGCCGGCACCGCTGGCGATGGCGTGGCCGCGGGCGCTTGCGTCGGCGCGACCTCCTCCGCGCGCGCCCGCTCGACACGCAAACTCACAATCGAGACGACCAGGCCTGCGGCGAGGAGTGCCGTTCGCCGCATCAATGGAGCCCCGCGGACTCTCCTTCGAATCCGATTTCGGACTGGAGCTCTGCAGGCAGCGCATCGAGGAAGCCGTTCGCCTGGACCTCACCGTCCGCCAGCAAACGTTCGATGTGCTTCGGCTGCCGGGAGAGCTTGCTCGGGTAGTCGAGGGTCTGCTCCAGCTCCTGGGACATCCGGATGAAGCGAACGGTGACGGCCTCGGTCGCGTCGAGGCCCAGCCGGAGGCGGAACTGATCTGTGAAGGCGCCGTTCTTGAGCAGCAGGTTGAGGATCTCGATCAGCTGCAGCTCGTGCCGCAAGCTCAGGTTACCGGCCAGGTGATTGCGCCGATCCTGAATGTCGGCGGCGGTCTCCGGGACGTTCTCGTTGCGCGAGCGGTTGACCTGGATCACCCAGATCTCCTCGGCGAGCGGGACCTGTCCCATGCTCTGCTCGCGCAGAAACGGAATCACGGGCGGGTTCGACGAGAAGATGCCGTCCCAGTACATGTGTCCGTCGACCTCGGCCGCCGGAAACAACGTGGGAATGGCGGCCGACGCGAGCAGGGCGTCGATGCTGATCTCGTTCCTCGCCGAGCTGAAGACCTTGAAGGTCCCCTCGAGCACATCGGCGGCGCTGACCAGCAACACGGGGCTGTCGGGCTGCGTGAGCGCGGGCAGCGCGCCAAACTCGAGGTGCTTCGAGAGCAACACCCGCAGGTCGGTGAATTCGGGGCGCCCGATGAACGCGGCCGCCGCGCGCGACGAGAGCGCGAATCGCAGCGAGCTGGGGCTGGTCGCGAAGGTGGGCAGGAAGCCTCGCTCGACGAGCCGCAAGAGCTCGACGCAGATCCCGTCGAAGGCGATCTCGGGAAAGGTCTGCGCGGTCAGGTCCCTCCAGCACGCCAGGATCCGATCCTCGATCGGACGGCGATCGCCCCGCGCCTGCTCCAGCAGCCCCAGCCAGGCGAGCGCGGCGGTGAAGGCCCCACCCGATGTTCCGCTGAGTCCCACGACCTGAAAGCGACGGTGCACGCCACGGGCAAAGAGCGTCTTGAGCGCCCCCGCGACGAACGCGCACTGGCTTCCCCCACCCTGACAGGCAATCGCAATGCGCCGGCGATTCATGCGCGCATCGAGTTGAGGCCGAGGCAACGCGCAGTCAAGCGCCGCGAGCTCACCGCGGGGAAGGGCGACTCAGTTCACGCGAGATTGCGTCGTCGTCCCGTCGTCACTGCCGCTGTCGAACGACTCCTCACTTCCCCGGACAAGGGACATACCCCGGTCCTTCCATGCGCTAGGCGCGCGGGCGATAGATGTGCGCGACGGCACCTCCCGGGAACGACCTGGCTTCGACCAGCTGCAAGTCGGCCGGCTTCGCCAGCCTCGAGAACAACGGCAACCCTCGCCCGAGGACCACCGGATGAACCAGCAGCCGGTATTCGTCGACCAGCCCGCGCTCGACGAGGCTCTGCGCGAAGCTCGCACCGCCGTGGGCGATGATGTCTTTGCCGGGCTCCTGCTTGAGCCGGCGGATCTCGTCGGCGAGGTCACCGCTGGCGACGCGTGCCGCCGCCCAGCTTTCGCGTGCGGCACCCGCGTCGGCCAGGGGGCGCGGAGCCTGGGCCCGCGCGTCTTCGAGCGCGCGCGTGGTCGATTCGGAGCTGCTGGCAGCGGGCAACCCGCGCGCCGAGAAGACGACCTTTGGGATCTGGTTCATGGGCGGCGCAAACGGTTCGGTCGACGTCGGCCAGTAGGCCGCCATGTCTCGGAACGTGCGGCTGCCCATGATGTGGACGCCCATCTGCCCGATCGTGTCGACGGTCCACGCCGTCGTCGCGGCGTCCATGCTCCTGAACAACCAGTCGAGCTCGCCCTGGGGACCGCCGACGAACCCGTCGAGCGACATCGACATCTTCAGGATCAGCTTGCGCATCGGGCACCTCCTGGGCAGACGACGATCGGCGGACCGCGAAACAGACACGCCGCCCTACTTTTGACCATGCGGACCGACGCCCCTCCTCGCCTGACCGCGCCGTAAGGTCCGGAAACCCCGGGTCGACCCGGAGTTTTGATTCGCAGCCTCAGGCTGCGTCGCCCTGGCTCCGAGATCTATCTGCGAATGCGGGCTTTCCACGCGATCACGCAACTGTCACAATCGGGCGTGGTGTCCTTCGCGCAGGTCTGGCGAAGCTCTGCCGCGACGCTCGGGATGCGGGCGTCCAGGGCCCGGGAGCCGGGGCGGGGTCGCACACTGTGAGCGCCGGCGCCGTCTGTTCTCGGGCGGGGCTGGTCCTCGCTTGCGCCACGATGCTGGGTGCGCACGAGCCGGAGGCCTCCCGCTGGATCGTCGAGGCCCGCGCCGACCTCCCGGCGGGCATGCGCCTGGCGATCGAAGATCTTCGTGCCGACGTCGCGCATTGGGGCGGCGCGGTGTCGGTGCAGGAGCCGGGGCCGGCGCGGTGCGTGCCCGGCGAGCTGCGCCTGGCGGTCGCCTCGCCGGGACCGGCCGCGGGCGCCGGCGCTTCGCCATCTGACATCCCGCTCGGTGCCCAGGAGTATGTGATCCACGAACGACGCTGCGGCTCCGGCCGTCGCGTCGTGCTCGCCGGCGGCTCGCTGCTCGCCGGCCAGTGGGCGGTCTATGATCTGCTGCAGCGGCTGGGCATCCGCTACTTTCACCCGGAGCAGACCTACTACCCTCCAAACCCGGCGTGGCCGGCCGCGCCCCTCGACGTGCGCGAGCATCCCGCGTTTCGCGATCGGTCGATGCACGTGCACGGCGATCACCCGGTCGATCTGTCGCCGCCCCGCGAGCTCGGGGGCCTGCCCATGGCCGACTACCAGCGACGGTGGATCGATTGGAACGTCAAGCTGCGGCAGACGCTGGTCGATGGCGGGTTCGACCCCACACTCGTCGGCTCGTACGCCTATGACCGCGGCTTTCCGCGCGTGGTCGGGCTCAACCTGGCCAACGCGCAGCAGGGTGGCCGTCCCGTGCTCGACCCACAATCCGCGCGCCCGGAGAACCCGCAGATCGCCGCGGCGATCGATCGGTTGCTGGCGCCGGTCGCCGGGCTGCCCGCCGTCAGCATGCTGACCGTCAACTTCAGCCCCAGCGAGTTCACGACCGCCGACGAGGACAAGACCGTCGGGCGCCTCACGTTCGTCTCGAGCTACGTGGCGACGCAGCACCCGGGCGTGCGCCTCTTCACCATCAACCACGGCACGCATCAAGAGCCGACGCCGAAGCGTCGCGTGCGCTTCTTCGACCTGCCGCAGTTCGCGCCGCCCGCGATGGGGGTGCTGGTGCATCCGCTGATGCTCTACGATCTGGAGCGGCCGGCGGCCGGGGTGTACGGCAACGCGGACTTCAGCCACCTGCAACGCTGGATGCGCGCCGAGAGCGCGCGGCGGCCGATCGTCTACTACCCCGAGTCATCGTGGTGGCTGACGTTCGATCAGGCGGTCCCGCTCTTTCTCGCGCCGGCGACGCTCGAGGCGCGGCAATGGGACCTCGACTGGATCGCGCCGTTGCGCGCCGATCGCGACAGCGCCACCGCCGGGGTCGTGGGCCACCACCTCTTCACCAGCGGACAGGAGTGGGGCTACTGGCTGATCGACTATTGCGTGGCGCGCGCGGTCTGGGACCCGGCCTTCACGCAGAGCCGTTGCCTGGACGACTTCACCGCGGCGCTCGCGGGCGGCGCCGAGATCCGCGCCGTGCTGCGCGCCGTGCAGGAACGTCAGGCGCGCGAGGTGCGCGATCCGGAGATCCTGCGCTTCCTCGTCGGGAGCGACACCGAGATCGAGACCGCCGAGCGCCTCGGGCTGCACTTCCATCCGCTGCCGCCCGCCCCCGCCGACGTGGTCGGGTGGGACGACGCCCAGGTCGAGAGCTTGCGGCGCCACAGCCTGCAGCCGCTCGCGGCGATCGCGGCGGCCTACCACGACCTCGCGGATCGCGTCGAGGCGCTGCTGCCACGGCAGTCGACGGCGCAGGCGCCGTGGGCGCGCGAAATCCGCGATGGCTTGCGCGCCTACGCGTTGCGCGCCGAGCACGCGGTCGCGATCTACGATGGGGCGCTCGCGGTGCGCGCGGCGGGTCGGGCGGGTACGCCACCCGACGCCACGGCGCTGGCCCGAGCCCTGAGCCACGCGCGCGCGCTCACCGAGGCGGCGCGCGTCGTGGTGCGCCGCCGCGAGAGCGACTACCGGTACCCGCCCGCGCTCACGATTGCCGGCGATGAGCGCGGCACGCCCGGCGCGCTCGCCAACCGCACCATCTATCCCTACCGCTACCTCTCGCGCACGCACCGCATGTTCTACTGGACGCGTCCCGACGAGCAACTGGCCGAGCTGGTGCGCGCCGAGCGCGGGCCCGAGGCGCGCGGCCAGCCGCCCGGCGACGACGGATCGCGCGATGGGCAGCGGATCCGCTTCGCGCGTGGCTCGCTTCGCGTGCAAAGCCCGGAGCCGGCGCGCCGCCTCGAGGGTTTGCTGCCCGGGCTGGAGGCGCGTCTCGGCGATGACGGAGCGCCGTTCCTGGAGCTGTCAGCTACGGAGCGCGGCGTCGCCTCGGGTGTCGTTCCGACCGCCTGGCGCGCGGAGCGCAACGGCTCGCGCGCCGGGCCCGCGGATCTCGCGCTGGCGCTCGGCAACGTTGGCGATCTGATCGTGCGCGATGCGCGCGTCGAGGTCGACACGGCGAGCACGCCGGGCAGCAACGCCCAGCTGACCATCCGCGGCCAGCTGAAGATCGACGAGATCGTCGACCTGATGGTCAAGGCGGGCGGCTTCGAGCGCAACGGCGCCCGCGTGGTGCTGGCGGTGACCCTCGGCTTTCTGCCGGGAAGGTTGCCGGAGAGCTTCCCGATCGCGCTCCATGCCGAAGGGCGCGCGCTCTAGCACCGCCCGGTCATTGCGACGGTGAGCCGAGCCGCGGCGGTGTGATGGGGTTGTTCTCGAAACCGACGACGGTCAAGTTGTCGTAGGCGAAGAACGCGACCACGCCGTAGACCCCGAGCACCCTCCCCAGACAATCCAGCGGCGACTTGCACACGACCACTTGCTGAGACGGGTCGTCGTACATGCGCAGCTGGCCACGCTGGTTCTGGATCACGACCGCTTGCGGCCCGATGGTGATGACACGTTCGTTCTCGCTCGGCGGCTGGTCGGAACCGTCGGCCCACGCCCGCAATGGCGCCGCCAGCACGAGCAGCCCCGCAAGCGCGAGCCCGCGCGCCCGCCTTCCCCACCTCCGCAATCGCATCTCACACCCCCGCCCGATCCAAGCTATGCTTTCATCGGCGCCGATCCAGCAGGGCCGTGAACGGACCGCGCCCGCCTCCGCACGTCAGGGGATCCCCGTCCAGCTGACTACTGGCGCAGCGGTCGGAAGCCCGCGCGGATCTCTTCCGACAGCAGCTGCGGTTGTTCCCAGGCGGCAAAGTGCCCGCCTTCGGGGAGCGTGTTGTAGTAGATCAGCTCGGGATACGCTCGCTCGGCCCAGCTGCGCGGGGCCTGATAGAGCTCATCGGGGAAGATGCTCACGGCCGCCGGAATGGAGACATTCTTGGCGTTGAAAAAGTTGAGCGCGTTCTCCCAGTAGAGCCGCGCCGATGAGATTGCGGTGTTCGTCAACCAGGTGAGCGTGATGTTGTCGAGGACATCGTCTCGCGTCAGGCCTCCGGGGTTTCGGTCGAAAGCCTGTGCGATGAGCTCGTAGCTTCGCGCGTCGTGGTCAATCATGAACGCCGCCAGACCGACGGGCGAGTCCGCCAGCCCGGTCAACGTCTGCGGGCGCGTACCCATGAGGCTGGCGTATCCGATGTGCTTGTAGACAAACTCGAGCTGCTCGTAGGCGCGGTTCTCCTCGTCAGACAGACCGAATGGTGGCGGGTCGCCGGCCTGCAGCGCGCGGGCAATCTCTGGTGGGACCGTGCCGGGCATGTTGGAGTGGATCCCGAGCAACTCCGGAGGTGCGAGGGCAGCCATCACGTCCGTGATGACCGCGCCCCAATCGCCACCCTGAGCCACGAATCGGGTGTAGCCAAGCCGCTTCATCAGCGCCACCCAGGCGCGGGCGATGCGACTCGGACCCCAGCCCGTCGTGATCGGCTTGCTCGAAAAACCGTATCCCGGCAATGATGGAATGACGACATCGAACGCATCCGACGCGAGCGCGCCGGATGCCGTGGGGTTGGTCAGCGGATCGATGATCTTCAGCTGCTCGATGATCGACCCCGGCCAGCCGTGGGTGACGATGAGCGGCAACGCGTTTTCATGTTTCGAGCGGACGTGAATGAAGTGAATGTCCAGCCCATCGATCTTGGTGACGAATTGCGGGAGCGCGTTCAGCCTCGCCTCGCAGACGCGCCAGTCGTGGTCGGTCGCCCAGTAGCGCGCGAGCTCCTGGATCGTCGCGAGCTGCACACCCTGGGACGCATCCATGACCGTCTCACGCTCCGGCCACCGGGTCGCGCCGATGCGCTTGCGCAGCTCCGCCAGCTCCGCTTCCGGAACGTTCACCCGAAACGGACGGACGGCCGCGTTGTCAGTGGGTCGATCGCTGCGCGGTTCTGACGCACGAGCTTGCAGCATGGTTTGCCTCCTCGGCCCAGCAGACGTGGGCGCGCCCTTCGAACAAAAAGTACTCACTCGCAGGCGCGTCAGGCAGCTCGAGCGATCCCCGGTCACTGACAGATCATCTGGCACGGGGCGGGCGGCGCCGGAAAATGGTCGCCGGCCGCCAGGACCGCTGCGCAGTCCCACTGGCTGAAGCCAGAAGCGCAGGCCAGGTCCTGGTCCAGGTGATAGGTCTCGGTTGGCGGGCAAACCAGAAGGTCGGCGGTGCACTCGTTCGCCTGCGTGGTCGCGGTGCACATGGTCACGAAGGCGACAGTCGCGGGATTGGAGGGCGCCGCCCCTTCGCAGTCCGCGATGCGCTGGCAGGCGTTGGCACGGCCCCGGTTGCAGATGGAGACCCGATCGGTGGGCTGGTCGGCCGAGCTCCCGCAACCGGACGCGACGACCAGAAACACAAGCAGAACCCCAAATCCCCTCATGCGTTCACAATCGCCCCAGACCTCGAGCGCGTCCAGCCGGCAAAATAAATGGGAGGGGTGTCGAAATCGCCGGTTCCGGTTCGTCGTGTCTGTGAGGCAGCGAGATGGCCTCCCACCAACCCGAGCCAGGAGACACGACCATGCAGGCCGCCACGACCACCACCCCGACCGAGTCCCGCAAGACTCGCGCGCTGCTCTGGACCATCCAGGGGCTGCTCGCTCTCGTCTTCCTCTTCGCCGGCGGCATGAAGCTGGCGGCCCCGGCGGCCGCGCTGGCGCAGCAATCGCCGCTGCCGCCGCTCTTCCTCAAGTTCATCGGTCTGGCGGAGATCGTCGGCGCGCTGGGCCTGATCCTGCCGGGGCTCGTGCGCGTGGGCCGGGGCCTCACGTCGCTCGCGGCGGCGGGCCTGGTGATCATCATGGCCGGCGCGACCGTGCTCACCGCGGTCGGCGGGCACGTCGGCGGTGCCGTCGTTCCGGCCATCGTCGGCCTGCTGGCAGCGTTCGTCGCCTACAAGCGGCGCCTGCCCGCGCGCGACCGCAACGACCCGGTCGCGCAGCTGGTCTCGAACCAATCGTAGCCACCGTAACCGCGGCTTCCGACCGGCGTAACGAAGGGTGACGCCGGGAGACGAATGCTCACGACATTGATCAAGCCGACGGACCTGGTGCGCCGCGCCCCGGGATGCCGCCGGCGTGTGCGCGCGCCGGGCGTTGACCGCTGGGCCCGGCGCCGGTCACGTGGCCGTTTGTCCGGGCGGCCGGGCCGGTATATGAGAGACGGCGTGGCCGGCATGGATCCCGAGGCGCTCGAAGCCACGGCCGTCATGGGTCGGTACTGCGACGGCGAGGCGGCCGCCTTTCATCGCCTCTACGGCATGCTGGCGCCGCGCGTCCTCGCCTACTTGACCGGCCTGCTCGGCGACAAGGCGGCGGCGGAGGACGTGCTGCAGCTGGCGTTCCTGAAGGTGCACGAGGCCCGCGGCGCCTACGTGCGCGGCGCGAATCCCATCCCGTGGATCTACACCATCGCTCACCGGACCTGCCTCGACGAGATGCGCAAGCGCAAGCGGAGCCGCGTGCGTCTGACCCGGGACGGCGAGCTCGGGGCGGCGCCGGCCGCGCACATCACGGGCGTCGCCGAGGAGGCGCACCACGCCGAAGGCGAGCGCTCCGAATCGGCCGCCGCCGCGATGGCTGCGCTCGAGCATCTGCCCGAAAATCAGCGCGAGGCGCTGCTGCTGACCAAGGTCCACGGCCGCTCCGTCGCCGAGGCGGCAATGATCACCGGCACGACGCCCGGCGCGATCAAGCTCCGGGCGCACCGCGCGTATGTCACCCTGCGACAGATGCTGGCGGGCACCGGCAAACCGGACCAGGCCGCGCAGGCCCCTTCGAAGAGAGAGCTGGCGTGAAGCCCAACGACGCGGACGAGCTCGACGGTCGCTTGCTGCGCGTGGCGATGGAGACACCGCCGCCTCCGCCGTCACCCGAGATACTGAAGACGCTCGGAACGATGAAGCCCGTGCGGACGCGGTCGCGCTTCGGCGCCTTCGCCGCGGCGCTGGCGATCGGCGCGATCTGGCCGGCGTACTCGTTGTCGAGCTCTGCGCTGCGGCCCGATCTCGGGAAGCTGCCGCCGGCCTGGGTCGCGATCGGCGCGGCCCTGTGGGCCTTCGCCGTCGTGGCCTCGCTCGCGGCGGCGCTGGTGCCCGCGCGCGGCGACGTCCTCCCGGCCGGCAGCCGGGCCTCGCGCGCCAGCGCGATCGCCATGGGCCTGGTCGTGCTGTTCATGGCGTTGTGGACCGCCCGTGTGCCGGGCGTGAGCGTGCGCCCCGAGGACATCGGCAAGACGCTGCTCCAGTCGTGCTACGGCTGCGGAAAATACGTTCTGCAAGTAGCCGCGATCGTCATTGTGCTGGGCGTTCTCCTCCTGCGGCGCCGGTTGCCGGTCGGCGCCGGCCGCATCGGCCTCGCCGTGGGCGCCGCGGGCGGCGCGCTCGGCGGGCTCGCGCTGCACTTCCTCTGTCCGATCGCCACCACCCCTCACATCATGCTCGCGCACGTCGGCGGGATGATCCTGTCGTCTCTGGCAGGCGCGCTGATCCTGCGTGGCCTCCTCGGCCGCTGAGCGCGGGCCTCCCGGCGACCGCGTCGGCCCCAGCGCTTCCATCTCACGATCCGTCACATTTTCTGCGTCGAGGGGAGAGCGGGGATCAAGCGAGGCGGCGCCACGGAAGCTGCGCGGGTCCTGCCGCTGCAGGGTGCCCCCCCTCTACGTCACGCGCGTAGCTCCCGACAATGAGAGCGCGATCGTTCCGGGCCCACTCCGATCCGGAATCTCGCCGCCGTCGCAACCGAAACGAGCGCGCGCTCAATGTCGGCGAAGCGGAGGGAGCTGTGCCGGTGACGCGAAGGGGGGGACCCCGACGAGGTGGGACGGGTTGGGCTCGTCGCGTGGAGCTTCTCCAAGAAGGTTGCCGTGGTCTAGGCCCTACAACGCGGCCCCGACCCGGCCCACCTCGGCGGGGAGGACCCCGCAGCGGCAGGACCCGCACAGCTCCCGTTGCGCCGCCTCGCTTTGATCCCGCTCCGTTCGACGCCGAAATGTGACGAATCGTAAGAGCGCTTCCCTAGCGAACCCGCCGCAGCGCCACCAACACCGCGATCGCCGTGGCGAACGAGACCGCGGCGCACAGCCCCAGCGTCGCCTGGAGCGCGTGCGTGAAAGACGCGCGCGCCGTCGCGAGCAGCAAGGTCCCGTCACGCGACGACAGCTGAGCGGCCGCCGCGGTCGCGCCGCCGAGCGTATCCAGGGCCGCCTGGCGTGCCGCCGCCGGCAGCTCGCCGAGCCGCGCCTGGATCATTTGCGCGCGATAGATCGCGGTGCCGATGCTGCCGAGGATGGCGATGCCCAGCGCGCCGCCCAGCTCCGAGCTGGTCTCGGAGATCGCGGCGGCGCTGCCGGCGCGCGCTGCCGGCGCCGAGCCGATGATCATGTCGGTCCCCAGCGTGAAGACCGGCGACATGCCGAGCGAGTACGTCGCCGACGCAGCGACGAGCGCCGCGACACCGAGCGAGAGCGCGTGCGCGGCGGCAAGGAAGCCAAGCGCCGCGAGCAAGAGACCACCGCTGATCACGGACGCGGGCCGGAACCTGCGCGCGAGCGCGGGCGACAGGAACGAGCCGATGACCCAGCTCGCCGACCAGGGCAGCATCCACAAGCCGGCGCCGAGCGGCGACAGACCGAGGACCAGCTGCAAGTACTGTCCGACGACCACGTACGCGCCAAAGGTGACCAGCGTCGCCACCAGGTACGTCGCCAGCGACACGCTGAACGCGCGCGCCTGGAAGAGCTGCAGATCGATGAGCGGGTCCTCGATCCGGTGTTGCCGTCGCACGAAGAGCACGCCCATCGCGAACCCCGCCGCGACCGACAGCACCGGCCACCAACCAAACCCGTCCTGCACCCAGAGCTTCATCCCGTAGATCACCGACAGCACCGCCGCGAGCGACAGGCCCGCGCTCGGCAGATCCAGCCGGCGCGCGCTCGCGTCGCGCGATTCGGGCAGCAGGATCGGGCCGGCGATCAGCAGCAGCGCCATCACGGGAACGCCCAGCAGGAACACCGCACCCCAGCGCGCGTACTGCAGCACCACGCCGCCCAGCACCGGCCCGATGGCGCCACCGACGGAGTAGCTGGAGATCCAGACGCCGACCGCGAACGTGCGCTGCCGCGGGTTCGAGAACATGTTGCGGATGAGCGACAGCGTCGACGGCGCGACGGTCGCGCCGGCAACGCCCAGCAGAGCGCGCGCCGCGATGAGCGCGCCGGCGCTGTGCGCCGATGCCGCCACGACCGAAGCCACGCCAAACGCCGCGGCGCCGATCAGCAGCAAACGCCGGCGGCCGATGCGATCGCCGAGGCTGCCCATGGTGATCAGCATCCCCGCGACGAAGAAGCCGTAGATGTCGACGATCCACAGCAGCTTGGCGCTGCTGGGCCGCAGCGCTTCGCTGATGCGCGGCAGCGCCAGGTTCAGGACCGTCAGATCCATCGCGTAGAGCAGGCAGGGCAGCGCGATCACGGCCAGGCCCAGCCACTCGCGACGTGTGGCCCGCGGAGCTTCAGCGAGAGCATTCATGGCACAAACCAGTCCTTCCGTCGGTATCGATCATCGGTCGCTTCCATCGTTCGCTTCTTGCCGGCGAGCGATCGGTCCGCCGCCGATGAGTGCGCGAGCGGGCGGGAATGTTACAGGCGGTTACGACTCGCGCTTCGCGTGCCAGCGCCGAAACAGATCGCCCAGCTGATGAGCGACATCCTCCGCGGGAGGCGAGCTCGCCCTCGCTGATGAGAGCTCGCCGGCCAGCGCCAGCATCGTCCTCACCTGCGCCAGGTAGGATGTGCACGGTGGGCACCCGGCCAGGTGCTCATCGAACCGCGTTCGATCCCGCGGCGAAAGCGTACCGGTGAGGTACTCGGTCAAGAGCTCGACGACTTCCTGGCACACGAGCTCGATCGAATCCGCTTCCATCAGGTTTGCCCCGCTCCGGTGACGTGACACTCCAGCCGGGCGCGCACCTTCGACCGCGCGCGGTGAAGCAGCACGCGTTGATGAGTGCCGGCCACGCCCAAGATGTTACAGGCCTCCTCGCCCGTCAGCCCCTCGACGTCGCACAAGACCATGATTTGCTGCTGCAAGGCGGGCAGCTCCGCGATGGCCGCCGCCAGCACCGCGCGCAGCTCCCGCCGTTCCAGCGCCTGGTCGGGCGCGGGAAACGGCGCCGGCATGCCCGCCCAGTGCCCCGCCCACTCGTGCCCCGCGGGCAAGAAGCGCTCGGGCTCCACCGACGGCCCCGGCTCGGCGGTCTCGGCGGCGATCAGGGCCGACATGGGTACCGTCCGCCGTGCGGAACGCCGGTGCGTGCGCGCGACGTTGACCAGGATCCCGTAGAGCCAGGTGCGCAGCGACGAGCGCCCTTCGAATCGCTCGAGCGCTTCCAGCGCCGCGAGCCACGCGTCCTGCACGACCTCCGCCGCGGCCGCCGCGTCGCGCACCCAGACGCGCGCGATGCGGAGAAAGCTCGCCTGGTGCGTGCACACGAGCCCGGTGAACGCCGCTTCATCGCCGCGACGGAGGGCAGCGACCGTGGCAGCGTCGGCGGCGTGCGCGTCGTCCATCAGTGAGGCTCCAGGCCGGCGCAAGGGTAGCCGCGCGGCGCCAGCGGCGCAAACCGGCGCGGCGCGGACGTTCCCGGTGTGCGGATTGCGCTTGGAATATTGTGCGCCTGGCCCGTTCTTGTCTTGTCGACGTTGGACCACAAAGGGAGCCGCGAAAATGACCACAAATCGGATGGCGAGCTCGGCAAGCAAGCGGTGGATTGGCTTCGTAGGTTTGGTCGGCGCAGGGCTCGTTTGGGCCGGCTGTGTCGAGAGCGGCCCGGCAGAACCGGAGGAACTGGCAAACGTCACGTCGGCCATCCATGCCGGCCGTCCGTCCCATGACCGCGAACACCCGCACTCGTACGCGCCTCGCTTTCGTGGTCGCAATCCGCGCCCGATCTGCCACGGCAAGGGAGGCGCCGGCGGCCACGCCGGAGCCGGCGGCATGACCGGCGCGGGTGGCATGACCGGCGCCGGCGGCACGGGCGGCGCGCCGCCACCTCCGCCGCCGATGGCCTGCCAGGGGACACCGCCGGCGAGCGCGCTCATCAGCGATTTCTCCGACGCGACCGGCAGCAATCCGATCGACTTTGGAACCGCACCCAACATCATCGGCGGCACATTCGCCTATGCGGGGACCGGGCTGACGCCGCCCGCGCTGTCGATCGCAACCTCGGGTAGCGGTATCAACGGCCTGCACGTCGTGACCAACCCAGGCGCCACGGCCGACGGCGCCAACAACTTTTTCGGCTTCGGTCTCTTCTTCGACAGCTGCGTCGACGCAACGGCATATACCGGCGTGCAATTCACGCTCACCGGCAACCTCGGCAATTGCGGCATCAACTTCGCGACCAACTTCAGCGAGACCACCAGCCCGGACGACGACACGCGTGGAGCGTGCACGCTGGCCTCGTGCTTTCCCGGCTCCACGCCGGTGACCAGCACGGGAACGGTGATCATTCCCTTCGCGTCGGCCTCGGGCGGCAGCCCGCCGATCGTCGATCCCCGGTCGATCATCGGCGTGCAGTGGCAGATGGGCCAGGCGCTGGGCGCCGCGTGCACCGCGGACTTCGTGATCAGCGACGTCACGTTCACGACCGCGCTGCCGCCGCCCCCTCCCCCTCCGCCGCCGCCGGCCTGCCCGGTGTTCGTGCTGGCGACCCCCGCTCTCACCGGGACGCCTTCGACGATCGCGGCACCCAGCGCGTTCTACACGTTCCAGGGCACGGGGCTGTCGCCACCGGCGGTGACGCCGCTGTTCGGAAGTGACCTCACCTGGCAGGGGCTCGACGTCACGCTCGCCCCGGGCACGACGACCGACCCGGCGAACGCGTTCATCGGCTTCGGCGTGCCGCTGTTCGGGTGTGTCGACGTGCGCGCATTCTCGGGTATCCGCTTCACGATCAGCGGCGACCTCGGCGCCTGTCCGTTGCAGTTCGGGATCGTCTCTCAGGACGACAACGCGACGATGTTCGGCGGCAGCTGCACCGCCAGCCTGTGCCTGGAGCCGACGTCGGGCGTGCTCGCCAGCGGCACCACGGTCCTGCCGTTCGCGGCGCTGTCGGGCGGCACGCCGGACCCGACCCTGAATCCGTCCGCGCTGATGGACATCCAGTGGCAGCTCGACGTGCCGACCGACGGCGTGACGCCGGCTTGCAACGCGCACTTCACGATCACCGATATCGCGTTCGTCCCCTGAACCGACGCCTGGCCCACGCCGGCCGTCACGAGTCGGCGGGGGCCTTCATTTGTCCGCCCACACCCAGGATCCGGCCCTCGACGGCGGCGACGGCGCGCTCGTCGTTCGGCAGCGCCGGATCGAGAAGTGACGCCAGCGTCCCCGCGATCTCCACTCGACGCAGCCACTCGACGACCGCGAACGCATCGTGCTGGTCGCTGGTGTTCCGCTTCGCGGGGCACGCCCGCGCTCCCCAGCCGAGGATAGACCTCGGCAATCACCGAGCGCCCCGACGGCGCCCAGCCGTCGAACGGCCAGGACTGCAGGCGCGCCGCGAGCCGCTGCCGGATGAAGCGCAACCACGGCAGCCCGGCGTGCGTCGACTTGGCGACCTGACCGGGCACGTCGAAGTGAAACACCGATTTGGCGCGCGCCCGCTCGTCTGCGATGCGCCGCCAGCGCGGGCGGTGCGACCTCGATCGGCGGCGCGAGCTGCCGAGAGGTCAGCGGGCGAGCGAAACGCCGCTGCGGATCAGCAGATCGCGCAGGTCGAGGATCACGGGATTGATCTCCTGGTTCCAGTCGCCTTGCTGGGCGTCGTAGGCCCGCTGCTCGGCTTCGACGGCGCGCCGGTCTTCGGTGAAGACCGACTCGGTGAAGCGCCGTATGAACGGCCAGAACAGATGGATGATGCCGGGGATGCGCGGCTTCTCGATCATCAGCATGCCGACGCTGACGTGGCTGCGCTGCGCGCTATCCCAGGGAACGTACGCGGCCCACAGATCGAACGCGGGCTCGACGGCGCCGGCGCGGCGGAGCGAGAGCGTCTGATACGGGTACTGCGTGCGGATGATCATCAGATCGCCGTCCTCGGGCGCGGCGATGGCGGCGCCGGCAGCAGGCGCGGCCGCTTCGCCGGCTCCGTCGGTGGCGCCGCGACGGCGGCCGCCCACCAGCATGAGATCCGCGCCGCGATCGCGCCGGCCCGCGCCGCTACGAAAGAGATAGCGCGCCTCGACCCAGTCGGGCCCGCGCTGGTGGTCGACGAGCGTCGGCTTCAGCGTGCCGAGGATCCCGCGATGCAAGAACTGGTGGTGCATGTCCATCAAGTTCTCGTGCATGAACGAGTAGTGGCACGCGACCTTGCGCCAGAAGCGCATCGTGCGCCGCCGCGGCGAATGGAACGACGGCAGATCGGGGAACGGCACGGCGTCCGCGTTTTGCTGGTCGCCGGGGAACACGAACACGTAGCCATAGGCTTCGCGGCAGGCGTAGCTCTTGACGCCGCGCGGGCGGCAAGCCTCGCGCGGCAGATAGGGAACCGCGACGCGACCGTCGGCGCCGTAGCTCCAGGCGTGATACGCGCAGCGCAGGCGATTGCCGCTGACCACGCCCTCGTGCAGCGGGTACTGGCGGTGCGCGCAACGATCGTCGAGCGCGAAGACCCGGCCGTCGTCGCCGCGTGCGAGCGCGATCGGCTCGCCGCCGAACAGCGCCAGGCGCGCGCGCCCGCGGGGCAGATCGCTCGAGCGTGCCAGCGGGTACCAGAAATCGGGGTGGAGCCCCACGCGCCGCAGATCGGGTGCGTTGACGCGTGCTGCTTCCGACTCCATCGCTTGCCTCCGTCGCTCCGAGAGCAGCGTGGGTATCGCCGGGCCGCCTGTCGAGATCCGGCCGCGACCGGTCGGGACGGCAGCGGCGGGTCAGCGCGGTAGGGCGTGCCCCTCAGTGCGCGGCGCCAGGCCGCGCGCCGAGAGCTTTTGCGTGAGGAGGTCGATGAGCGGCCGGTTCGCTCGCGACGGGTCGGGCAGCGCGCCGCCGCCGTGATAGATGCCGAACGCGTCCTCATGGTACGCGTGGTAGCTGAACGACAGCCCGCGCGCCTCGAGCAGGTCGAGCATGTCGCCGACCCAGCGCAGGCCGCCGCGGTCGTCGTCGAAGGCGAAGCGGATCGCGCCGAACTCACCGAGAAACAGCGGCACATCGTGCTTGCGGCCCCAGTCGACGTAGGCGTCGAGCTCCTGGGTGACGAACGCCTTGTCGCTCGCCTGCACCGGCGCGCGCGCCGAGAAGAAGTCGAGGCGGATGCGGCAGCTCGCCTCGGGCGGGATCTTCTCACCGCGCATCCAGCCGTCGAGGCGATAGGTCGCGCCCGGCCGCGTGCGAAAGCGCAGCACGTCGGAGCCGAGGTTCGCATCGCCGCGCGTGCCGGCCGCGATGATCGACGCGCCATCGCCATGACCGCTGTGCCCCGGCCCGGCGCCGCCGCTGCCGTTGGCGGTCCAGAAGAACCAGCCGCGCGTCGAGGTCAGGTTGCGCTTCCAGATCACACGTTTCACGGCGCCGGACGCGTCGAGCTCCTCCAGCGTCAGGTCGTCGAAGAAGACCGTCCCCGAGTTGTTCTTCACCTCCAGCACGGGTTTGCCGACGACGATCGCCGGATCCTCGACGTGAAATGGCGCGCCCTGGTAGTAGGTCCAGGGCGTATCGCCCGGCGGCAGCTTCGGCGAATCGTCGGTTGCGGCGCGCCGGTCGAGCAGGAACCACTCGATCTCGGCGCGATCGTCGGGATAGTGCACGTCCTCGGCGGTGAAGCTGACCCACGACGCGCTCTGATGGGTGAAGTGGAACGGCTTGTAGAAGTGAAATTCGTAGACGGTGTTGGGGTCGGCGATGGTGAAGAAGTTGCGGTCGGCGTCCTCGGACCAGTCGCCGCCGACCGCGTTCACCCGCTCGACGAACAGCATGTGGTCGGGATCGACGGCGCGGATGGCGGCGGCGATGCGGCCGGCGAGCTCGCTCCACTGGCTCTTGGACCTGGTCACGACCGGCTCGTTGAGCAGGTCGTAGCCGGCGACGGTCGGCTCGTTTCGACAGTGGCGCGCAATCTCCGCCCACAGGCGCACGAAGCGATCCTGCAGGTCGGCGCGCTCCCAGAGCGCCTTTCCGGCGCCCAGCGACTGGAACCCGCCCGGCGGCACGTGCATGTTCAGCACCAGGTAGATGCCGTGCTTCTTGGCCCAGGCAATGTTGTCGGCGAGCCACTGCCAACCGTCGTCGAGATACTTGCCAGGCGCGGCGTCCGATTCGAACGTGCGGTCGTTCATGTAGAAGCGCACCGCGTTCATTCCCATGCCGGCGACGCGCTGGTAGTCGGCCTCGTCGTGGTGCCGGCGCGGCAGGCGCACGTTGCTCCAGACGTCGTTGCCGAAGGCGACGCCGCGCAGAACGACGGTGTGACCCGCACCGTCGACGATCTTCGTGCCGTGAACGCGCAGGAATGGCGACGG
The DNA here is from genome assembly GCA_964571275.1 of uncultured Myxococcales bacterium. Taxonomy (GTDB): domain Bacteria; phylum Myxococcota_A; class Polyangia; order Fen-1088; family Fen-1088; genus DASRQZ01. The sequence continues at coordinate 6,459 of CAZNCQ010000075.1, read as the reverse complement.
CGCCGGGGCGGCACCGACCCGCGGCGCGAGCAGCGCGAGCAGCAGGAAGCCCGCGAGCCACACCGTGGAACGTCGCGGAGCCAGCGATCTCATGGCTATCACATCGATCCTAGAGTAGCTGGGCCGCGGCGCCGGCTCATTTTGCTGCCTGCGCGCCGCGATTGCCGGTCAACGCACGGTTGAGCTCGTCCATGAGGACCGCGACCAGCTCCGCGGCCGGGAGCGCCCGCGCCAGCGGCGCGCCCTGCCCTGCCCAGTGCGCGCCGAAGCGCGTATCCCCGTCCGCGCGCGCCGCGGACGCCAGCGCCTTGCCCGCCGCGTAGGCGAGCGGATAGTCGGGCGCATCCGCTTCGTCGACGGTGCGCCCGAGCTCGATGAACCCATTCGCCAAACAGCGGGCGGGACGCCCCGAGATCACCCGCGTCATCGTCGTGTGCGCGGCCGCCGGACTGAACAGCAACGCTCGATACGCACCGTCGGCGCTGGATTCGGGACAGCCGACGAAGGCCGTGCCCAGCTGCGCGCCCGCGGCGCCGAGCGCCAGGCACGCCGCGATCCCCGCCCCGTCCATGATGCCGCCAGCGGCAATCACCGGGACGCGACAATGCGACGCCAGCAGGCGTGTCAGCGCGAACGTGCCCAGCCGGTCGTCGAGTGCGTCCGCGTCGATCACCCCCCGGTGGCCCCCGGCCTCGTAGCCCTGGGCGACGATCGCCACGAGGCCGGCTCGTTCCAGCGCCCGGGCCTCGTCGAGGCTGGTCGCGCTCCCGAGCATCACGATTCCAGCAGAACGCAGCGCCGCGATGGCCTCGGCCGAAGGAACGCCGAAGTGGAAGCTGATCACGGGCGGCCGCTCCTCGAGCAGCATCGCCAGCATCTCGTCGTCGCCGACGAACGTACGGTAGACCTCGGTCAGGTGATCGGGCGGCTGAGCGTCGAACGATCGGAACGCCGGCGCCAGCGCGGCCAGCCAGCGCAACTCTCGCTCCGGCTCGCGCCGCGGCCGGCGGTGACAGAACAGGTTCAGGTTGAATGCCCGGTCGGTCCGCGCGCGCGTCTCCCGGATCATGGCCCGCGTCTGCGCCACGTCGGCGGTACCGACGGCGATCGACCCGAGCGCACCCGCACCCGAGACCGCGGCAGCGAGGACCGGGTTCGAAACGCCGGCCATCGGCGCCTGGATCAGCGGTACGCGAACGCCGAGGAGCTCCAGGAGTCCGGACACGACGTCGAGCCTACCAGCCGCGGTCGATAACGGTCCAGATCCCGACGGTCGCCCGAGCTCGTCATACGATCCGCACGTCCGCCGCGTCGCCGACCTTGATCCGCCCCGGCTCTACGACCTCGCAATCGAGCGCAAGCAGGCCGTCCAGCTCGCGGTGGATGCGCAGCAGGACCTCCGTGTCCTGCTCCGCGGTGTCCGGATCGAACGTGGTCATGATGCACCGTTCGCGGAGCGTGACGATCCGGATGACCGCGCCGCCGACGTGCAGCTGGCGGCCTTCCCAGTCGCGTTCAGCCAATCCCGGAACGCCGGCGATCAGCAGATTGGGCCGAAACCGCCGGCGATCGTACCCGACCGACGCGACCGCGCCGTCGGTCGCGACCAGCAGCGGCAGCACGTCGAACCGCCCCAGGCTCTCGTCGCGCACCAGACGCACGCCCTCGCCGGCGGCCTTCTCGATGTCGTCCGCCACGCCGCCATCGGTCCACGGACGACCGTCGACGCGCGGTTGACCATCGGGGCCAAGCGTCGCGTGGTGAAGCAGCAGGCGTGGGCGCGAGCGCGCGGTCACGACGCGCCCGCGCCGATCCTCGACATGAACGAGCCGATCGCCGGGCACTCCGTCGACCCCGACCACTGTCTCGCTCAACCGCTCGCCTCCCAATGACTTGACCGGATAGCGCCAGATCTCCGAAAGCCACATGAGCCCTTGGATGCACCGGCGGCGTCCGACGTCACAACGCGCGCACGCGCCAAAGTCCGCTCGGGTCGGTCACCCATCGAAGCGTCGTCCGTGCCACGGACGGCGGACGCACTATCATTGAGATCTCGTGTCGCTCACTCAACCACAGCCGACGCGCGCAGCGCCCGGAACGTTCCGGTCGCTGCGCGGCTTCAACTTCCGAACCTGGGCGGCGGGGGCGATCATCTCGAACATCGGAACCTGGATGCAACGCACCGCCCAGGACTGGCTGGTGCTGACGCAGCTGACCCGCAACAACGCGACCGCGCTCGGCGTGGTCATGGCGCTACAGTTCGGACCCCAGGTCCTTCTCTTGCCACTCACCGGCTTCGCCGCCGACCACCTCGACCGCCGCAAGCTCCTCTTCGCGACCCAGGCCTCGCTCGGGCTGCTCGCGCTCGGCCTGGGCATCCTGACCGTGACCGGCCTCGTGCACCTGTGGCAGGTCGACGTCTTCGCGTTTCTGCTCGGGTGCGTGAGCGCCTTCGATGCGCCGGCGCGCCAGACGTTCGTGTCCGACCTGGTGCACGAGACCGAGCTCTCGAACGCGGTCGCGCTCAACTCCACGTCGTTCAACGCCGCCCGCATGGTCGGCCCGGCGATCGCCGGGGTGCTCATCGCCGGCGTCGGATCCGGGTGGGTCTTTCTGATCAACGCCGCGTCGTTCGCCGCCGTGCTCGGCGCGCTGGGTCTGCTACGGCCGCATGAGCTGCAGCCGCGCCACCGCTCGCCCCCGTCGCACGGCAGCCTGGTCGAGGGCTTCCGCTACGTCTGGCGCCGTCCGGACCTGATGGCGGTGATGACGATGATGTTCCTGATCGGCACCTTCGGGCTCAACTTCCCGATCTTCATCGCGACGATGTCCGTCAGCGTGTTCCACAAGGGCGCGGGCCAGTACGGGCTCCTGACGTCGACGATGGCGATCGGCTCGGTCACCGGCGCGCTCATGTCGGCGCGGCGCGAGAAGCCGCGCCTCACGCTGCTGATCGTCGGCGCGGCGGTCTTCGGGATCGGCCTCGGCGTCGCGGCGCTGATGCCCAACTACGCGCTCTTCGGCGTGGCCCTGGTCGTCATCGGCGTATCGGCCCAGACGTTCACGACCACGGCCAACGGAGCCGTCCAGATGGCGACCGATCCGGCGATGCGCGGGCGCGTGATGGCCATCTTCCTGGCGATCGCGCTCGGCGGCACGCCCATCGGCGCGCCGATGGTCGGATGGGTCGCCGATCGCTTCGGCCCGCGCTGGGCGCTGGGCGTCGGCGCCGCCGCCGGGATATCGGCCATGCTCGTCGGCATCCACCACCGGCGCGATTCTGCGTCTGCTAACCTACCGGCGTGAGCGCGCTCCGCCTTCGCCAGCACATCAAGGCGCCGCGCGCGCGCGTCTACCACGCGCTCATCGACGCGCGCGCCGTCGCCACCTGGATGGTGCCCGACGGGATGACCAGCCAGGTCCACGGCTTCGAGGCGCGCGAGGGCGGCGCCTTCCGCATCTCGCTGACCTATGCGGAGCCCACGCAGGCCGGCAAGACCAGCGCGCACACCGACACGTACCACGGCCACTTCGAGAGGCTGGTCCCCGACGAGCAGGTCGTCGAGGTCGTCGAGTTCGAGACCGCCGATCCGGCGATGCGCGGCGCGATGACCATCACCTTCACGCTCACCGACGCCGATGGCGGAACGGATCTCTTCGCCGTGCATGACGGTCTGCCCCGCGGGGTGTCGACCACGGACAACGAGCTCGGCTGGCGCATGTCGCTGGGCAAGCTCGCCGCGTTCGTCGAGCGGGGTTAGGCGCGGCGCCAGGTCGCTGCCGCTTGCGCTTTTGACGCACAAGCGTCTATGCTCGAGTCGTCTGAGATTGTCTTGGCCGTGTGGGTCGCTGTCAGGGGGCGCGACTCCAGCAACGCGGTGGTGGTTGGCTCGAGGAGAGGCATCGATGACGAACGGCACGACCCCGCTGAACGGAGCTCTGCGCCCGGCAACCGGACGCGGGACCCGAATCACAAGCGTGCGCGGATCGCTTCGCTGGGGCTGGACAGAGGCTTCGAAGTGAGCCGCAAGGTCAAGCTGCGGCTCTACGTCGCCGGGTCGGCGCCCCATTCGATCGCCGCGCTCGCCAGTATGACGGCGGTGCGTGCGGCGCTCGACGACCACGAGCTGAAAATCGTCGACGTCCTCGAGCGGCCAGAGCGCGCGCTGGGCGACGACGTGCTGGTGACACCAACTCTGATGAAGCTGTCGCCACGGCCGCCCTGTCGGATCGTCGGCGATCTCAGCGACACTCACCAGGTCCTGACCAGCCTGGGCATCGTGGAGGGAGCGGCATGAACCGCGGCGCACGAAGTCGACAGCGGCAGCTGGAGGAGGCGCGCGCCAGCGTGCAAGCGCTGGTCTCGGGCCAGGTGGACCCGGTGGCCGGCCCCACGAGCACGGTGCTGCTCGCGGCGGCGAATGCGCTGCGCGCCGCCGAGGAACGCTATCGCGTGCTCCTCGACGCCGCGCCCGACGCGATCGTGGTGCTCAACAATCGCGGCGAGATCCAGATGCTCAACAGCCGGACCAAGGAAATGTTCGGATATGCCGCCGAGGAGCTGGTCGGGCGCTCGATCGAAGTGCTGTTCTCCGAGCGCGTGCTGGCCGAGCGGGCCGAGCGGCGCGCCGCCTACTATCGCAACCCTCGGCCGCTGCAGCTGGGCGCCGAAGAGCGCATCCACTGCCGCCGCGCCGACGGCCGCGAGTTTCCCGCGGAGATCTGCCTCAACCCGGCGCAGACCAATGACGGCGTCGAGGTCATCGCCGCGATCCGCGACATCGGCGCGCGCGTCGAGATCGAGGACGCGCTGCGCGACAGCGAGGCGCGGCTGGCCAGCACCCTCAACAGCATCGACGAGGGCGTGCTCGCGACCGACCTGCACGGCGTGGTCACACGCATCAACCCGGTCGGGGAGCGAGTCACCGGGTTTACGCGCGGCCAGGCGCTGGGCCGGCGCGTCGACGACATCTACCGCGTGCTGTCGGAGAAGACGCGCGAGCCGATGCCGACGCCGATCCAGGCGCTGGCCAGCGGCGGCGGTACCGTCGCCGCGAACGCGCGGCTGCTGACACGCGACAGCCGGGAACGGACGATCTCGCAGAGCGCGGCGCCGATCCGCAAGCCGACCGGCGAGGTGGTCGGCGTCGTGGTGGCCTTTCGCGACATCACCGCCCAGCGCGAGATGCAGGAGCGGCTGCACATCTCCGATCGCATGGTGTCGCTGGGGACGCTGGCGGCCGGCATCGCGCACGAGATCAACAACCCGCTCGCAGCGCTGATCGGGAACCTGGACGTCCTGATGGAGGATCTGCAGCGGCCGCCCAGCCAGCAGTGCCCGCAGCCCGGATTCGTCGAGGAGGTGTTGCGCGACGTGCGCGAAGCGGCCGAGCAGGTGCGCCTGATCGTCAAGGACCTGAAGGTGTTCTCGCGCAGCGACGAAGACAGCCGCGGCCCCGTCGACGTGCAACGCCTGCTGGAATCCTCGCTGCGCCTGGCGTGGAACGAGGTGCGCCACCGCGCGCGCCTGGTCAAGGACTGCCAGCTGGTGCCGCCGGTGGTGGCCAACGAGGCGCGCCTGGGCGAAGTGTTCGTCAACCTGATCGTCAACGCCGCCCAGGCGATCCCGGAGGGGCACGCGGACCGCAACGAGATCCGTCTGGTCACGCGCCTCGACGGCCGTGGCCGGGTCGCGGTCGAGGTGTCGGACACCGGCATCGGCATCCCCGCCGAGCTTCGCGCGCGCATCTTCGATCCATTCTTCACCACCAAGCCGGTCGGCGTGGGCACCGGCCTGGGCCTGGCGATCTGCCACCGCATCATCACCGAGCTCGGCGGCGACATCACCGTCCTCAGCTCGCCGGGGAAAGGGAGCACGTTCCGCGTCACGCTGCCGATGGCGCCCGCCGACGCGCTGGCGCCCGGGGCCGCGCACGCGCAACGCGAGAACGGACGGCGCCGGGGCGTCATCATGGTCATCGATGACGACGCGCTGGTGCGCGGGTTCGTACGCCGCGCGCTGAGCGACGCGCACGACGTGACCGTCGAGGCTTGCGGCGAAGACGCGCTGGCGCACCTCCAGCGCGGCGAGCGCTTCGATCTCATCCTCTGCGACGTGATGATGCCGCAGATGACCGGGCTCGAGTTCTACGACCTGCTCTCGGCGGCGGCGCCCGACCAGGCCAAGCGGATCGTCTTCATCACGGGCGGCGCGTTCAGCGGCGGCATGCAGCGGGTGCTCGAGGCCACCGGCAATCCGCGCCTCGAGAAGCCGTTCCACGCCGAACAGCTGCGCGAGCTGGTCGACACAATCGTCGAACAGCACGCGCCGGACGGCGGTGACGGGCTGGCGCTCGGAGCGACGCCGATCGAACCACGGCCCGCGCCGCCGGCCACGCCCAGCGGACCGGCGACGCGCATCAGCGCGCGGCGCCCCGCGCTGAGCCCGGCCGCCAACGG
>CAZNCQ010000074.1:0-26431 GCA_964571275.1 uncultured Myxococcales bacterium | reverse complement strand
GCGGCCCCGGCATCGGCGTCGTCGGCAGCTACGAGCAGGCCGCCGCCTGGCTGGATCGCTACCTCGGCGCCGGAATCGACGCGTTCGTGCTGGCGGGCACGCCGCATCTGGAAGAGGCCTACCGCGTGGGCGAGGAGGTCCTTCCGCTGGTGCGCGCGCGTGTCAGTGATCGCGTCGCGGTCCCGGCTGCGTCTCAGCCGGCATTCGCGCTTTCGTCGATCTAGATTCGGCGAACATGCCGCCAGTCCCGACAACCAGCTGGCTCGTGCAGCTGGCGCCCTTCGTGCGCCCGTACCGGCGCGCGCTCGCGCAGGCGGTCGTGGTGTCGGTCGTCGGGCAGGCGCTGGCAGCGCTCCTGCCGCTGCTGCAAAAGGTCGTGCTCGACGACGCGGTGATTCACCATCGGCGGCCGCTGCTGCCCTGGCTGGGGTTGCTGGTGGGCGTGGGCGCGATCGCGCTCACGCTGAACTACGTCCGGCGCGTCGCCTCCGGGCGGGTGAGCCTCGATCTGCAACACGATCTGCGTCTCGCCATCCATCGTCACATGAACGCGCTCGATGTCGCTCGCCACGACCAGCTCTCGATCGGCGACGTCATGTCGCGCGCGGCCGGCGACGTGACATTGATCCAGGGCTTCGTGAACCAGGTCCCGCTTCTGGCGGCGAACCTGACGATGGTGCTGATGGCGGGCGGGGTGATGCTCGCGCTGTCACCACTGCTGAGCACGGTCTTTCTCCTCTTCGTGCCCCTCTTCGTCGGCCTGGCCGTGAGGTTCCGCGACCGGGTGTTCCCGGCGAGCTGGAACGATCAACGCCTATCGGGCGCGGTCGCCGGCGTGGTCGATGAAGCGGTTTCCGGCGTGCGCGTGGTCAAGGCGTTCGCTCAGGAGCATCGCGAGCTGGCCCTCCTCATCGATCGGGCGCGCGCGCTGTTCCGGTCGCGCATGCGGACCGCGCGACTCACCGCGGTCTACGGAGCGACACTGCAGGCGATCCCAACGCTGGCCCAACTGGGCGTGCTGGCGTTCGGCGGATGGCTCGCGCTGCGCGGGCAGATCACCCTCGGCGTCTTCCTCGCGTTCGCAAGCTACTTCGTGCAGCTGCTGGCGCCCGTGCGCCTGCTCTCGGGAATGCTCGCCTCCAGCCAGCAGGCGCGCGCGGGCGCGCAGCGGGTGCTCGAGCTGCTCGAGCTCCAACCCCTGGTGCGGGAGCGCCCGGACGCCCATCCGCTGGCCGGCGATGGCCCGTGCGCGGTCGACCTCGACGGGCTCGCTTTTTCGCACGACGGCACTCCGGTCCTGACCGGCCTGTCGCTGCACATCCGACCCGGCGAGCGGCTGGGTATCATCGGCGCGTCGGGGTCGGGCAAGAGCACGCTGGCGTTGCTGCTCGCGCGCTTCCTCGATCCGCAGCGCGGGTCGGTCCGCATCGACGGCACCGACGTCCGCGACTACACGCTGGAATCGCTCCGGCGCGCTGTCGGCCTGGTGTTCGATGACAGCTTCCTGTTCACGACCACCGTGCGCGACAACATTGCGTTCGGTCGGCCGGACGCTACCGACGCCGAGATCGAGGCTGCAGCGCGCCTCGCCTGCGCGCACGACTTCATCATGGCACTGCCGCGAGGCTACGCCACGCCCGTCGGCGAGCGCGGCTACACGCTGTCGGGCGGGCAGCGGCAGCGCATCGCCCTCGCGCGCGCGGCGCTCGCCAACCCCCGCGTCCTGGTCCTCGACGACGCGACCTCCGCCGTCGACGCACGCACCGAGGAGGCGATCCACCGGTCGTTCGAGGAGGCGCTCGGGAAGCGTACGACGCTCCTGATCGCTCATCGCCAGTCGACGCTGCGGCTGGCGACGCGGGTCATCGTACTCGACGGAGGCCACATCGTCGCCGAGGGGACCAACGAGAGCCTGGCCGCATCCTGTCCTCTGTATCGCGAGCTGCTGATCGGGCGCGAGACCGATGAGCAGCTCGACGGCGGCCTCAGCGTAGTCGAGGACTCCGAGCTCGATCCCGCCGCCTGGCCGGCGCACCTGGCGCGCGACGGCAGCGCGCGCACGGCGAGTGTGAATCTGGAGATCGACATGGTCTCGGCCAGGGCGGGCGGAGGCGGCGGGGGTGGCGGCGGCCACCGCGATCTGGGCGGAAACCGCGCGGCCTTCGTCGCCGCCACGCCCGAGCTACTGGCGCGCGTCGCCGCGCTCCCGCCCCTGCGCGACGAGCCGAGCGTCGACCTCGACGCCGCGGCGGCGCCCGACGGCGTAGCGTCAGTGAGCGGGCTGGCGCGTCCTCTCCGAAGAGCGCTGCTACTCGGCCTCTTGCTGGTCGCGGTCGACGCGCTCACGACGCTGTGCGGTCCATGGATCACCGGTCGCGCCATCGACCATGGCATCGCCGCGGGCGACGGCCGCGCGCTGATGCGGCTCGCGGGCTTGTTCCTGGGCGTGCAGCTCCTCTCCTGGGCCAACGCGCGCGCCATGCAGCTCCAGACCGCGCGCACCGCGGAGAACCTATTGCTCTCGCTGCGCGTCCGGACGTTCGCGCACCTGCAGCGGCTGTCGCTGGACTTCTACGACCGCGAGATGGGCGGTCGGATCATGACCCGCATGACCACCGACGTCGAAGCGCTGGCCCAGCTCCTCCAGCAGGGCTTTCTCACGGCGGTCGTCAGCTTGCTCGGCTGTGCCGGCGTGATGGTGGTGCTTTGCGGGCTCCAGGCACGGTTGGCGCTGGCCGCGTTCGCCGTGCTTCCGCCGCTGCTCATCGGAACGTTGCTGTTTCGCCGCGCCTCCACCATGGCCTACCTGCGCGCGCGCGAACGGATCGCCGCAGTGTACGGCGACATGGCGGAGAGCCTGGCGGGCGTGCGCGTCACCCAGGCCTACGCGCGCGAGGCGCAGAGCCAGGCGCGCTTCGCCACGCTGTCGAGCAGCCATCGCGACGCGCGGCTGCGATCGATGCAGCTCATCGCGATCTATTTCCCGTTCCTGCAGTTCCTGTCGGTACTGGGCAAGGCGATCACGCTCGGTGCCGGCGCGAGCTTGATCGCGCGGGGCAACGCAACCGCAGGTCTACTCGTGACCTTTCTTCTCTACCTGGATCAATTCTTCGCGCCGCTGCAACAGCTCTCGAACGTCTTCGATCAGTGGATCCAGGCGCGCGTGTCGCTGTCACGCATCCGAGAGCTGCTCGCGACAGGAACCAAGACGCCATCGGCCGAGCGGCCGCTGCACCCGGGCCGGCTCGCCGGCGCGATCCGGTTCGACCACGTGCGCTTCGCGTACGAGAAGGGGCCGGAGGCTCTGCGCGGCGTGAATCTGCACGCCCGCCCCGGTGAGACCGTCGCGCTGGTCGGCACGACCGGCGCCGGCAAATCGACCTTCGTCAAGCTGCTGGCCCGCTTCTACGACGTCAGCGCGGGCCGGATCCTCGTCGACGGTCTACCGATCGAGCGCCTGGATTTGACCGAATATCGACGGCAGATCGGCTACGTGCCGCAGGAACCGTTCCTGTTCTCCGGCACGGTCCGCAGCAACATCGCCTACGGTCGGCCCGAAGCGACGGACCGCGAGGTCGAGCGCGCCGCCCGCGCGGTCGGCGCGCACGCGCTCATCGCCGCTCTACCGGGCGGCTATCTGACGCCGGTCGTTCAAGGCGGACGCTCGCTGTCGGCGGGCCAGCGCCAGCTGCTGTGCTTGGCGCGGGCCGAGATGGTCGATCCGACGATTTTGATCCTCGACGAGGCGACGTCGAACTTGGATCTTGCGACGGAAGCGCGCGTCCAGCGGGCTGCGTGGCGGCTGGCGCGCGGGCGCACGACGTTGATCATCGCGCACCGCCTACAGACCGCGCGTGGGGCGGATCGCATACTGGTGCTCGAGGACGGCCTCATCGTCGAGCAGGGCTCCCACACCGAGCTGCTGCGGGAGGGTGGACGCTACGCCGAGCTCTGGCAAGCCTTCGCACGGGCATCGGCGCTGCCCAACGTGCGCGCCTCGCAACCTCAGGCATAGGACCGGCTTAGTGAAAGGCCGGGGCGCGATCGAACAGCGTCCCATCGAGGCCGAAGAGAACGCCTCTCACGGCCCGCGTCCGGTCAAAGGGCGAAGCGGCGCGAGCGCGTCGATCGCGGCGCGGTCATCCGCGGCGGGCCGCCAGCCGGCCGCGCCGACGTTGGCGCGCACCTGCGCGGGCGTGGTCGCGCCGGCGATCACCGATGCGACCGGCGCCTGCGCGGCCAGCCAGGAAATCGCTAGGTCGAGGATCGTGTGTCCGCGCGCAGCCGCGAACGACGATAGCTTCTCGACGATTGCCAGGTTCTCGTCATTGAGGAAGCGCTGTGGGTTGCGCCGCCCCTCGCCCGATTCCGCCAGGCGCGTTCCGGCGGGCGCGGGCGTGCCCGGCGGTACTTTCCCGTGAGCAGGCCGCTCGCGAGCGGGAAATAGGGAAGAAAAGCCAGGCCCAAGCGGCGAGCTTCGGCAAGCACACCCTGCTCGGGCGCCCGATGGAGCAGGCTGTACTGGTTCTGCACGCTCACGAAGCGCGCCGCACCATCGCGAACAGCGCCATCGGCTTCGGCGAGCTGTTCGGGCGTAGCGTTGGAGATGCCGATCTCCCGGACTTTGCCGGCGCGGACGAGCTCATCCAGCGCGGCGAGGGTCTCGCCGATCGGGGTCTCCGGGTCCGGACGATGCAACTGGTAGAGATCGATGTGGTCGGTGCCGAGGCGCCGCAGGCTGTCCTCGACCGCGCGCCGAACGTAGGCTGGCTTGGCGCCGCGCCGCTGATCGTCGATCGCGTTGCCGAACTTGGTAGCCACCACCACCTGGTCCCGACGTTTGCCGAGCGCCTGACCGAGGAAGGTCTCACTGTCAGTCCCGCCGTAGACGTCGGCGGTGTCGAAGAACGTGATCCCCGCATCGAGGGCCGCCTCGACCACGGCCCGCGTGGCGGCCGCGTCCAGGCGGCGTCCGAAGTTGTTGCACCCGAGCCCCACCACCGAGACATCGAGCGATCCTATGCGGCGTTTTTCCAAGGCCCACCTCTCACGACGGAGTTGTCAGCGACGCGAGGATCACCAAGCAAGAGGCGTTCCGCTCAGTGATGCGGGACCAGCTGTTCGAGCACTTGCGCCACGCCGTCGTCATCGTTGGACAGGGTGCTCTCGGCCACGGCCGCGAGCACGCTTGCGTGAGCGTTGGACATGGCAATGCCACGCCCCGCCCAGGCCAGCATCGGCAGGTCGTTGGGCATGTCTCCGAATGCGATCACCTCACGGGCCGCAATGCCGCGGGCCGCGCAGTAGTCGGCCAGCGCGGCGGCTTTGCTCACCCCGAGGGCGCTGATCTCCAGGAATGGCGCGCCGGAGTACGCCACGAAGGCGTGCTCGCCGACGACATCGCTCGATCGCGATACGAAAGCGTCAGGCGCGAGCTCAGGGTGGAATCCGATCAGCTTGTTCACGCCGCGCGCGCACAGCGCCCGCGCGTCGGCGAGGGGCAGTAGCGCGGGCTCGAGCTTCGCGCGATGGCGTCCGTAGCTCGGCTCCCAGCCGAACTCGAGGCCGACCTCGACCGCGAAGCAGGTGCCCGGCAGGCGTGCACGCAGGCGTTCGACCAGGTCGCACGCGACCGCCGCGGTGAGCCGCGTCTCGTCGATGATCGCGTGGCGCTCGACATCGTAAACCAGCGCGCCGTTCAGGCAGATGACCGGAACGCCCGCGTCGGCGAGAGCACGCACGTGCCGCGCCGGCCGCCCGGTCGCGAGCACGACCTCGATTCCCGCCCTTCGAACGCGGGCCAGCGCCGCACGCGTGCGCGGCGAGATCGTCCCGTCGCCGCGAAGCAACGTGCCATCGAGATCGGTCGCGATGAGCCGCGGCGAAACGGCCGTTGCCGACATGCTGCTCTTTTAACATGCGGCTGGTGCCAGGCCGCGCCGCCTCTCACTTCACCTGGTCGGGGCGGGCGCAATCGATCGGCGCGCCCGACGGGAGCGTGATGCGCGGCCGCGCAGCATCGAACAACGTCTTGTCGTCCGGCGCCAGCGATCCGCCCTGCTCTCTCAGCACGCGAACCAGCTCCTCGCGAATCGGCGGATCGTCCTCGACGATCCAGGGTCGCCCACCAAGCGGTCCCTTCGCGCCAGTCGCGAGCAGGTTGTTGGTCGCGACCCGGACGACCGCATCCGGGGCGATGGGACGGCCGTCGTCGTGTCGGAGGTTTACGACGAGCGCGCCGTTCTCACAGCGGGCCTCGGCTCTGGCACCGGAGATGGAGACCAGCAGCCCGCTCGGTCCGGTGAAGTTGGCTTCGAGGATCCGGGCGAGCTCGGCTCCGGTCAGGGTCGTGACCGCGAACGTGCTGTCGCGCGGATAGGTCTCGTAGAAAGCGCCGTAGCGTAGACGGCCCGCCGGCAAATCCGCGCGCAATCCCCCAGCGTGCATCAGGGTGACGTCTGCCAACGGACGTGCCTTGCGCATCAAATCGGCGACCAGGTTCGACAGCGGTGACTCCTTACCGGCGGGGCGACCGAACTTCGAGAGCAAGGTGACGCCCAGGTCTTGGTTTCGCAGCTCGTCCGCGGCTGCGAGGGCGCGATGCACAATGGGAGCCACGCTCGAATCGTCCGCTACGGGCGCCTGCTCGTAGCTGCTGGGAGCGCAGCCGGTCGTGCCCTCGACCTTGGCGCAGATCGCGACCGGCACATGGATCTCATGACGGGTGGGGCGTTTCGTACGCGCATCGACGAGGAAGTCGACGCGCGCGAGCGCCAACCCATTCGCGCCCGCCTCGATGATCGGGACGCCATTGACCCGCTGAGCGAGCTTCTCATGCGAGTGTCCCGCGACGATGCCGTCGACAGTCCCGGGCGGGAGCGCTCGCGCGACCTCGAAGATCTCCGACCTCGGATCGCACGACGAGAGGTCATCCGGATCTCCGATCTTCGCGCAACGTCCGCCAGCGTGAGCCACCACTAGCACCAACGTGGCGCCTTTCGCCCGCAGATCACGCGCCTCGCGCACGATCGCCTCCGCCAGTGGCGTGAGCCTGAGCCCGGCGAAGACCGACGCCAGCACCGACTGGGTCGTCTCCAGCGTCAGCGCACCGACCAGGCCAACCTTGACGCCCGCCACCTCGACGATGGTCGAGGGTGCGATGTTCTTTCCAGCGAACCCGCGGCCCGTCGCCGTCTCGACGAGGTTCGCGGCCAGCAGCGGATAGTGGGCTTGCGCGGCCCGCGCGAGCAGCGCCCCGCGCGGATCGTCGCCCGGCCGAGGAGCGGCGCGCGGACCGACCGGACCGAAGTCGAACTCGTGGTTGCCGATGGCCACGGCCGTGTACCCGAGCACGTTGTACGCATCGACGACGGCGGCGCCCTCATTCAAGTTCGACGCGAGCTCGCCCTGGAAGGCATCGCCGCCGTCCAGCAACAACACGCCCCCGCCATCGGCGGCGCGTGCCCGGCGCAGGTTGGCGACGAAGCCACCGATCCTGGGCAGCGCCTCGATGTGCCCGTGCAGGTCATTCGTGCTCACCACCGAGAGGCGGATCGTCCGCGACGAACCTTCTCGAACCGGCGTGTCGGCCGTGACCGCTTCGACCCGGGCGTTGCCTCCCGGCGTACGGCAGGCCGCCAGCGCAGCGGCGAGCGCCGCCAATGCCAGCATCAACCCATGGCGCGTCATCGTCTCGTGCCTCAACCCGCTTGCGTAGCAAACGGCAGGCCGCCGCTGGACAGCGGCGCCGACGGCGTCGATACCGAGATCGTGCGTCATAACAGTCGGAGGAAGGCGGCGACCTCGGCGCGGGAACGCAATACCACTGCTCGCTGATCGGTGCCCAGAGCTGCGAGCCTGGAAAGGATTGCCGGGCGGCGGCGGCGCGGGTAGGTCCAGATCCAGCGCAGGAATTCCCACGACAGCCGCTCGGGGCAGCCCGCGCTCATGTCGGGGCGCTCTTGTCCTCGGTACCGCCACCAGCGCCTGATCACGCGCCACACGCACAGGGCGCGAGGCAGGTCCAGGAAGATGACGGTGTCGCAGGCCGCGAGACGTGGTGCCAGCGTTGCACCGTAGTTGCCGTCGAGGATCCAGCGGCGGCCTTCGACGAGCGTCGCGATTCGCCGTTCCCACACTTCAGCCGGCGTCGCGGCCCATGCGGGTTGCCAGTACTCCTGGTCGAGGTGGACGACGGGCAGTGCGGTGAGCCTGCCCAGCGCGCTCGCAAAGGTCGATTTACCGGCGCCGCCGCAACCGATTACCAGCACTCGGCGCATCGACGTCGAGCGGCCGCCGGCCAACACCGGCTCCACCCCCGGTTCCGCAGACCAGCTCATTCCGACGGAACGCTACTCAAAGACCGTGCCGGCCGGAGACGCGCTGCCCAGGGCGAAAACCTTGGCTCGTGTAAGCGATGACTGAGGCGCAGGTTGCACCGCGCGCACGTCTGCTGCGCCAGCCGCAATTTGGGTGCTGGATTGCTCCTGTCCGCGCAACCGGTCCCGAACCCGGCAAGCGTTCGGGTCCGCCGGGCTGGCCCCGGCTGTGCAGCGTGCCGTGCGCATGTCTCGCTCCAGAATCTTCACTACATTGCTCCTCGCGCTGGGCGCGCTCTCGTTCTCGATCACGCTCTCGTGCGACGAAAACCGTTCCGGCACCGACCTGGTCTCGACGACTTCGGCGCTTTCGGCCGCGCCGCCCGGATCCGCGGCCGATCGGCGGGAGACCTCGACTTCCGGGCACGGTCACCGGTTCCATCTCGCTGAGGCCAACATCGCCGACATTCACGCCGCCTTGGAGCGCGGCGAGATCGATTGCCAGTCGCTGGTCCGTCTCTATTTCAAGCGGATCAAAGCCTACAGCGGTCATTGCGTGGGGTACGACCGCGACGGTGACGGCAATGGCCCGGACTACGACCTCTTCACGCCGAGCGGCAAGGGCGTCTATCTCGGCGTCGTCGACGCTATCGCGGGCGCCGGGCGGGTCAACGCGATTCAAAGCTTGAACCTGCGGCCGGGCCACTACCGCGCGCTCGGCTTCGCGCCGCCCGACGATCCCGGCCCGCGCTCAGAGACCGATCTCATCGACGACGATCGCAACCTGCCGGACGCCCTTCAGATCGCCGAGTCGCTCGACGGTGAATACCGCCGGACCGGCCAGCTCCGCCCGTTGCACTGCGTGCCGGTCGTCATCAAGGATCAGATGGAGACCATCGATCTCCGTTCGACCGACGGCTCGCTGACCCAGTTCGTGAACGATCGCCCGCCCACGGACGGCGCGCTGGTGGCGAAGCTGCGGTCCGCGGGCGCGGTGATCCTCGGCAAGGCGAACATGGACGAGTACGCGCTCGGCACCCACCGCAGCTCGTACGGCGGCCAGATCTGCAACCCCTATGCGACCGACCGCAACGGCGGCACGTCGAGCACGGGCACCGCCGCCGCGGTGTCGACCAACCTCGCCGTGTGCGGCATCGGCGAAGAGTCGGGCGGATCGGTGCACGACCCAGCCAAGAAGCAGGGCCTGGTCGGCTTCACCGCGACGCGCGGTCTGGTCAGCCGCTTCGGATCCTGGCCGGCCGAGCTGCTGCGCGAGCGCTACGGCGCGCTCTGCCGGACGGTCGAGGACGCGGCGCGCGTCGTCGACGCCATCCGCGGCTACGATCCGCGCGATTCGATCACGGCGACGCAGATCGGCCTGGCATCACCCGCCCCGCTCGGCGATTTCGCTCACGCGGGCAGCTTGGCGGGCAAGCGCATCGGCATCGTCCGCGAGTTCGCGGCCGGGATCACCGTCAACGATCGCGAGTCGATCCGTGTCTTCAACGACGAGGTGATCCCGACATTGCGCGCGGCCGGCGCCGAGCTATTCGAATCGATTAACCCGCGCGACATCGCCAATGGCTGGGCCACCGACGATCCCGCCATCCCTAACTTCAGCATTCAGGACGTGGTGGCCGAGCTGGTCCCGACGCTGGAGCCGAGCTTCGCCAATGCTTCGGCGCTGGATCCCCCGAGCACCACAACGGGCCTGTTGCCGAGCAACCTTCGCCAGGTGCTGGCCACGACGCCAGTCCCCAGCCTGTTCGCGCCCGGCGTGGACGTGATCGCGCAGAGCCTCGACTTGTTCTTCGGAGCCGCGCCCTTCCCTGACGTCATCAACCTGCGCAAGCTGGCCGCCACCCCGGCGGGCACGTTCAACGAAGGACGCTACGCGCTGGACAAGCTCCTGCGGAGGCGCGGCGATCCGCGCGTGCGCGGCGTGCTGGATCTCAGCATCGACTTCGACGACCTGAATCACAACGGCGATCGGACCGACCACATCAGCTTCCGCTACATCGCCGACGACGCGGCCGGCACCGTCACGCAGAAGGCGCGCCCGGGCGTCACGCCGGGCGCGGGCGTACCGGCGACCGCCAACGGGCTGACGCTGGACACGCAGGGCGAAGCCGGCCACCTGTTCCGCGCGCAGGCGATTCGCGAGGTCGTCGCGCAAGTGCTGGCGGCGAACCGCCTCGACGCTCTGGTTTACCCGTTTGAGACCATCCCATCGCCGATCCTGGCCGGGACGGCGAATTCGATCGCCTGGCTCACCTACGATGGGCGATCCAATCGCGGCTACTTCTTCCTCAGCGACGTCTCCGGCCTGCCGTCGATCGGCGTGCAGGCCGGTCTGACCCACGTGGTCTACGATCGCATCACGCGCGCCGCGCCCTCCGATGCGATCGCGCTCGACCCGCCGTCGGTGCGACGCGACGTCACCCTGCCGTTCGGCATCGTATTCCTCGGCCGCCCGTGGTCGGAGCCGCAGCTCATCGAGCTGGCCGCGGCCTACGAGCGAGCGCGCGGCCCGCGCACGCCCCCGCCGGGGTTCGGGCCGATTCCCGGCGAGCCGTGAAGTGGCGAGCTACCATGGTCGGCTGCGCGAGGGATGGTTTCCTCCCTCAGCAACAGCGCTGATCTCTCCGAATGAAAGAAGAAGGATGAACGTCGAATTTCTCTGGCGCATTCCTCACGCCGGCGACGGAACCCCGGCAACGAGAGCTCCGTAGAACTGATCGAGCCAGGCTTGGCTGACCGCGACGAGCAGCGTCGGCTTCGGCGTGAGCGGCACCCAGTAGAGGGTGAACTCGTACCGCTGGTTTTCGAGCGTCCGCCATGTGTCGGGCGAATCGACCGGGGCGCGGAAGTGATAGAAGCGCCGCTCCTGCTCCGCGTGCAGGTCGTCGTCCGAGACCCAGCCTTCCAAGCGCGCGTAAACGATGCCATTGGCTGAATCGAGATCACGCTCCGCCCAGACGACGCGCGCGAATCCGGCAGCTCGTTCGACCACGTCGACGTACCCGCCCGGATCGAGCTTCCATCGGGTCTTCGCGGCATCCATTCCGGGACCGACGCGGAGCTCGACGTTTCGACGCACGACGCCCCAACCCGCGCCGCGCAGGTCGTGGACGGTCGAACCGAGATGGCCGGCGAGCTTCAGGCCGGACAGGGCAGTTTCTTCGAACACCTCGCGCCGCGCGCCGTCCTCGAAGGTTTCGCCGTCCTCGACTGTGCCGGCGGGAACCTGGATGCCTGATCCGGCGTGCCAGAAGACACAGAGCTCAGCGATCGTCCCGGAGCCGCGGGTCACGAAACAGGTGACCTTTCGCCGAGCGTCCATCAAATCACTCCGACACACTCCAGAAGGCAGCGTACCGGCGCAGACCGAGCTTTCGCGCGACCGCCAGAGATCCCGCGTTTGTCCAGGCGGCGCTGTAAAGGGGAACTTTTCCGCTGGCTCGGATCGCGAACGCCCATGCCGCAACCGCGCGCGCGGCGAGACCACGACCCCGAAATGCCGCCGCGGTCTCGACTCCCGCAGCTGCGGCGATCTCTGATTGTCTGGCAGAAAAGCAGATGCTCACTGGATTACCTCCCTCGGCGATCGCCATGACCGGCGCGCCGCCCTTCGCGATTTCGCCCGGACGCCAGCCTCGGAAGTTGCGCTCAAGGAACCGCTCGTCATCCACGACGATCACGTCGGATGGGATCTCCAACGCGGTTGGAAAGAGAAACGCCGCTCCACTGAAGCCGAGGCGCCCGCCCGTACGAGATAGATATCGAGCCGCGTGCAGAGGCGGAGCTCGCAGATCTTCGATCGGCGGCTCGGCGCGGGCCAGGTTCCCAATCTCGTGGGCCAGATCGCTCTGGAGATCCTCGCGAACCGCCCAGGCAGCCCCAGTGAAGCTTCGGATGATGGTGAATAGCGCGCCACGACCGGGACGAGGCTCTCGAGTTGATCGGATGCGCCCTCGATCGTCGAGCACGAACGCGGTGTTCAGCTCGAGCTCAGGGGTCATATGCGGTCCCCGCCGTCCGGCACCGGATGCGCGGGGGCCCAGCGCGCAAACTCCACTCCGCGCGCGGTGAGACGGTGCGCGATCCCAGTGGCGTCGCGGGTATCGACCAGCGGGCGCGAACCATCGCGACTCGAGCGAACAACGAGGCGGCTCATGGCGAAACCAGTGTCTCATATATAAGACCAATTTCTGCCGAAACGGAGAGAGCTTGCGGCCTATGCCATGTGAACGTCTTGGGGGCTATCCTGTCCTTATTGATGGACAAGTATGTCGGATGTGATGACCTGGCTGGTCGATGGGTGGGCGCCGTTCGGGGTGCGCTGTGAGCCTCCACCTGCCGCCCGACGCGACGGCGCGCGATCGCGCGATCGTCGAGCTGGCGGCCGACCTGGCCAGCGGCTTCGCGCGCGAGGCCGCCGCGCATGATCGGATCGGTCACTTTCCGCTCGACCACTACGCGCGCCTGCACGAGGCGGGTTACCTGCGGCTGGCGCTGCCGCGCGAGCACGGCGGCGGGGACGCAAGCCTCTTGCAGATGGTGCTGGCGCAGGAGCACCTCTCGCAGGCGGGCGCGGCGTTGGGAGTGAGCGTGGCCATGCTGCTCAACGTAGTCGGCCGCCTCATTGGGCCGAATAGCACCTGGCCGACACCGCTCCGCGCGACGGTGCTGGAGACCATCGCGCGCGAGGGCGGCCTGGCCAACCTGGTCGTTACCGAGCCGGCGCTCGGAAGCGTCTCGCGTGGCGGCGTGCCGCAAACGACCGCCACACAGGTCGACGGCGGCTGGCGTGTCAATGGCCACAAGATCTTCGTGACCGGGGCGCCGGCGCTGCGCTATTTGATCACGGCCGTACGCTTGCCGCCCGACGCCGAGGCGCCTGCTGGCTACCTGGCCGAGGCGGTCGTCGAGGCGCCCGCACCGGGCCTGCGCTTCGAGGCGACCTGGAGCGACAGCCTGAGCCAGCGCAGCGGTGGCAGCGACGACGTCTGGTTCGAGGACGTGTTCGTACCCGAGGAGCGCATGGTGGAGCGGCGTGCGCTGGGAGGCGGGACGAAGCCAACGCCCCTCGGCGGCTGGTGGTTGACGCTCGTGGCAGTCTACCTCGGCGTTAGTCAGGCGGCGCTGGACGCCGCTTGCGACTACGCGCACGAGCGGGTCCCGAGTGTTCTCGGGACGCCTCTGTCCGGCCAGGCGTCGACCCAGCAGTGGATCGGGGAGATGCAGGTGCTGGTCTCCGCCGCGCGCGCTCTGCTCTACGACACCACGCGCGCCTTCATGCATGCGCCGCTCGACGACGCGGCCAACCGCTCGCGCCTCGCCGCCGTCAAGTACGCCGTGACCAACACCGCCTGCCGCGTGACGGACATCGGCCTCCGGGTCGCTGGCGGATTCAGCCTGACTCGACGGCTGCCCCTCGAGCGCCACTTCCGCGACGCGCGCGGCGGTCTGTTCCAACCGCCGCAGGACGATCTGGCACTGGCACTGGTAGGGCGAACCGCGCTCGACGCCCGCCGCGCGGGGACAGCGTCATTCAAGCCCATCGGCTGATCAAGATACCCAGACCAACAAACGAAGGCGGAGGGCAACCCGTGGGAGCACTCGCCGGGGTACCATCACTCGACACGCCGGATACGGAGTCGCCCCAGACGCGAAGAGGATCGCCTTCTACCGGGCGCTCTGGGACCACCTGATAGTCTCGTCCGATGTGGGCGCGTCACACTACCTGCGTGCTCGCGATCTTGCGAATGTCGTCGATGGCGTAGCGGAGCATGGCCAGGCGCTCGAGCCCGAAGCCTGCGCCGAGCGCAATGTGCTTGTCCGGGTCGGCGCCGAGCGCGCGCAGCACCCAATCGGCGTACTCGCCCCAGGCGAGCAGCTCGACCCAATGATCGTCGCGGCGCACGTCGAGGCTCCAGGCGCGGGCACACATCGGGTAGTCGGTTGGGGTCATGCGCACCTCCGCGCGAGGCAACGCGCGATCGACGGCGTCGAGCAAGCGCCCGGCCAGCCAGAACGGATCGACTGCGCGCCGCTCGTCGAGCACGAAGACCTCGAGCTGGTGAAACGCCTGCAGGTGGGTGGCGGTCTCGAGCTCGCTTCGATACGCCTTGCCTGCCGAGGTTAGACGCAACGGCGTTCCCGCCCAGCGCACTGTGAGCAGCAGCGGCAGCGTCAGGTCATAACGCAGGATGCGCTCGCCGGCGATGCGCTGCAGGGCCGTGCGCTCGATGTACACGGCGTCGCCGCCGAGCGTGGTGAGAGCCCCCGCCAGATCGACGTCCTCCGGCAGCGTGACCGGCGCGAAGCCAGGGAACGCGCCAAGCAGCGTAACCAGCGTGGCTCCGACCGGGTTCTCGGGCAGGTCGACCAGGCGCGGCCGAGCCAGGAGCTCGACGATGCTGGCCGGCAAGTCCGCGGGGACGGGGTGGTGTTCGAGTATTCGTTGTTCGTCCATTTCGATCTCCTCTCTCAACTTGTCGCGCACGCGCTGCAGCCGCTTGCGGATGGCCACGGCCGTGCTTCCGGCGCTCGCGGCCAGGCGCTCAGCACTCCACCCGCCGTGGTAGTGACGTTCGCACAGCCGCCGCTCGTCCTCCGACAGATGGACCAGCGCGCGAGCGAGCTGGCGCTGCTGTCGCTCGGTCCAGCGAACCTCGTCTAGGTCCAGCACCGGCGGACCGCCGTCATCGTCCAGCGGCACCCATTGCGTGCGCGTGCGGCGCTTCTGATTGAGCGCGCAGGTGACGACAATCCGGCGCAGCCAACCCGCGAACGCCTCCGGCCGCTCGAGCTCGCCGAGCTGGCGGAACGCGCGCAGGTACGCGTCCTGAACGGCGTCGCGCGCATCGGGCTCTCGCCGCAGCATGCGCCACGCCACGGCGTAGGCCATCCGTTGCGTGGCGTCGACCAGTGCAGCAAAGGCCGTCAGGTCGCCCGCGCGCGCCGCCCCGAAGATTCGAGACTGCGACGCGAGGATCGGTTCACCGTGTGCTGGGGGCGTCATGGCCTCTGATTAGAGGACACTCGAGGGACGCCAGTGTGACACCTTTATCCTGCGCGGATTCGATCGGCGAGCGCCGCGCGCGCCAGCGTATCCAGCGCGAACCCGAGCACACCGACGATGACAATCGCGGCCATCAGGTCTGAGTAAGCCAGGCGGTCGCGCGTGCTCAAGATGAAGTAACCGAGGCCCGAGTCGACGCCCAGCATCTCGGCGGGGACGAGAATCACCCAGGCGACACCGATGCTGACGCGGATACCGGTCAGGATCTGCGGGCGAACCGCAGGCCAAACGATCGTGCGCGCGATCTCCCAGCTCCCGCCTCCCAGCACCCGTCCCACCGTGACCAATCGGCCGTCGAGCGATGCGACTGCGGACGACGTCGCGAGCACGATCGGCCACACGCCAGCGACGACGAGCAGAAACAGGACCGGCGCGTCACCGACGCCGAACACCATGATCGCGAGCGGCGTCCACGACAGCGGCGAGACCATGCGAATGAACTGGAAAACCGGCGCCGTGACCGCCGCGAACAGCGGCAGCGCGCCGACCGCGCAGCCGAGCGGCAGCCCGACGGCGATGCTCAGGACCAATCCGGCGGTGATGCGCCGCAAGCTCGCCGCCACGTGCGGCCAGATCTCGCGTTCGAGCACCAGGCCACGAAGAGCGGCCAGCGTGTGGAGAAAGGAAAAGCGCCCGATGAATCCGCCCGGGTGAACGGAGTCGGTCAGCGCCCACCACAGCGCCACGAATATCGCCCCGCCGGTGATCGGCGCTAGAACCCAGCGCGCGGCTCGCCGTATGCGATGGCCTTGCGTTTCGCGGCCCGACGCCGGCAGGGGCAGCGGCGCGGGCCCTGCTGTCACGGCGCGATCCTCTCGCTCCGCCGCAGGCCCGGATCGAGTCCCAGGCGCACCGGGCCGCCCGCAGCGATGATCGCCTGGCGCGCGAATCGATCATCGACCAGCGCCGCGTGCGCCCCCGCAGCGTCCAGCTTGGTGAGGAACGTGGTGTCACCCTCGACCAGCGTTTGCTTCAGCAGCGTCACCAGCCGCTCGGTGTACGATGGGAAGGGAAAGGGCTGAAACTCGATGCGATTGCTGCGCCAGTCGGCGTGCCGGATCGCGCCCGTCGGCCCGTACTCACTCTGATCATAGTGCGACAGTGCCCGCTCGATCGCGGCGCGTGGCTGGGGGAGGTAACCGCCCCCTTCCTTCGACAGCAAGCGCGCGACCTCGACACGATTGTCGCGCGCGTACGCCTGCCCCTTGACCAGCGCCGTGACCACACCCTGAGCCCAGCGCGGGCGCCGATCGATGTCATCCTGATGCATGACCACCACGCAGCAGGCGTGGTGCTGCCAGACGTCTCCCGTGAAGCGCAAAATTCTGCCAACGTGGTTGATCTCGGCGAGCGCGTTGAATGGGTCGGCGACGATGAACCCGGCGATGGCGCCGTTGGCCAGCGCGGGCGGCATGTCAGGCGGCGCCATCACCACCAGCTTCACCGTGCGTGCCTCGCGCGAGGGCGCCTCCTTCAGCACCGGTCGAAGCTTCGCGTCGCGCAGGAGCTGCTGCAGAATGACGTTGTGGATCGAGTACCAGAAGGGCACCGCCACGGTCTTTCCGGCGAGGTCCTCGATCGTCTTGATCTCCAGGCCGACGGTAAGCGCCGAGCCGTCGACGTGGTCCCATGCAACCACCTTCAACGGAAAACTCTGGCCGAATCGCAGCCAGATGGTCATTGGCATCAGCAGGTGGACGACGTCGAGCTGGCGGGACTGGAAGGCCTCGACAACTTGGGGCCAGCTCCGCAACAAGACCGGGCGCTCGGCTTTCAGACCCTCGGCTTCGAACAGCCCGCGGCCGTGCGCGACCAGCAGCGGAGTCGCGTCGGTGATTGGCAAGTAGCCGATCCGGAGCGACGATGTTGCCGCGGGCACGGAAGCTCCCCCGGCCGCCACTCGCGCCGATCCCGCGTCGGCTGCGCGCGCTCGCACGGCGCCACCGGTCAACAGCGTAGCCGCACCCCATCCCAGCCCACGAACGAAGCTCCGCCGAGGAAAAGGAGGAAGGGGCTTGGTACGGTCTCGTGTGGACATCTAGGCAGGTCTCCTCTGGGGTTCGTGAGATCCGGATAGTGACGCGGCATCGGGTGGGAGCGTCAACCTCTCGATCTCCGAAGCGCGCCCGTTTTGCCGCGATAGATCGTCGTCATAGCAGCGGAGGATCTCGGCACGCAGCGTCTCGGCCGGGCTGCCCGCGCCGTGGCCATCGATCGTCCAGCGATGCGTGATCGACCCGGGGCGTGCGGAAAATAGCGCCAGGCGATCACCGAGCCGTAGCGCCTCGTCCACGTCGTGCGTCACCAGGACCACCGACAGACCGTCGGCGCGCCGTCGGGCGAGGAGCCAATCCTGCAACCCGGCGCGAGTGCGCGGATCCAACGCCGCGAACGGTTCGTCGAGCAGGAGCACCCGGGGCCTGACGATCATCGCCCTAGCGAGGCTCACCCGCTGCGCCTGGCCGCCCGAAAGCTCCCCCGAACGCGCGTTGGCCAGCGCGGCGAGCCCGAGCTCCTGCAGCAGGCGGTCGACCGCGCCCGACGCGGCCGCCTCGGCCGCCGCCGCGCGGTTGCGGCGATAGCGCAGCCCGAGTCCGACGTTCTGGCGGACCGTCAACCACGGCATCAGCCTAGGCTCCTGGAACACCACCCCGACCGCCGCGCCATTATCGCCGCCGTCGACGTTCAGATCGCCCGAGGACAGCGGCTCGAGCCCGGCCAGGCAACGAAGCAAGGTCGACTTGCCGCATCCGCTCGGCCCGAGCAGCACGATCAGCTCACCTGGGCGCAGGTCCAGATCGACCGCATGAAAGACCGGCGCATGCGCGGCCGAGCCATAGCGTTTGCAGCCGTTCGTCAGGCGGAGCGCGACAGCTCCCACAGCAACTGTCCTTCGGTGGGTGATTGGATTGGCAGAAAGGCGGCCTCACGCAGGCGGCGCGCGGTGGAGCTGCGCGCCGCGTAGCCTGCGCCACCGGCGAGCTTGCACTCGAGCCGCGTCGCCGCGCCCGCCAACTGGGCGGCGCGCAGACGCAGCGAGACGATCGGTCGGGCGTCTTCTGGCGCCACGGGAGCGCCGCTCAGCGCCGAGGCGATCTCCACCTCGACGCGGTTACGCTCTGCCTCGAGAGCGTGCAGCTCGAGCACGAACACCTCATTGGTGGCGCGAGCGACCAGCGCAGTCGCCTCGAACAGCGAGCGGGCCGCCAGTCCCCAGCAGAAGCTCGATTGCATCAGCAGGAACACCGGCCTTACGCGACCGATGAACCCGTTGAAGTCCGTGGACACGATTTCCTTCGCGTCGACCGGCGTTGCGCTGAGCTCGATCGACGAGCTGGCCGTGGACTGCAGATCGAGCAACTCAGGATACGGCTCGACCGCCAAGCCCTCGCGTCCGGCGGGAACCAGCACGATCACCTTGCCGGCGGCTCCCGCGTCGGCAGCCGTCACCAGCAAGAAGCCGCCCGGGAACAAATTGGACGCCCACCGAAGCTTGCCGGTCAGCTCAAACCGTCGCTCAGTGGCTGCCGCTGCCTTGACCGGCAACGGGGCGCCACCCACGTAGTGAGCCATCGCCGCCGCGAGCCCGCTCGATCCCAGGACCTCTGCCCGCTCCAGCGGAGCGAGCCATCGGCCGACATCACCTCCGCCACCATCGCCACTTCCTTTTGTTCCATCCTGCGCGGTGCGCATGTATTCGATCACCATGCGGTGGCACCAGAGCGAAAACGCCAGGCTCATGTCCGCCCACGCGACGGTCGCCAGCGCACGCGCGATGGTGAGCCAGTCGCGTGCGCCGGGGCTGTCGGTCGCCAGCGCGCCCGAAGGCGCGTGTAGCCAGCGCAGGCCATGATGTACGTACGCTGGATCGGAGTTTCTGCGGGGGCGAACGAACCTCTCGATCGATTCTGCCAACGCGCGGTCAAGGAGGGTCGCCCCGGACGTCATGCACCCCCACTGCGTGGCGCCCCACCGTCCTTCGACGTTCCGTCGCCGACAATGGGCCTCACCTCCGCCAGCCGGGATATCGGCGCGCTCACGGCGGCGCGGGCGCGACGGACCGCATCCTCGTCGGGTGCATCGTAGAGGCACAGACACTTCACGGTGTCTTCGCGCACGTAGGTGCGCAGGAATTGCACCTCGGGCACTTGGGCATAAAGCGGCGTCTTCTCGGCCTTGCGCTTCAGGTAGCGTTCCATCCCGAGATCGGCGGGCAGGTCCCACTCGACCACGTGCGAAGGCCGCCGTGGCGCCTCCGACGCTGGCGTGCCCACCAAACGCACCGGCGCGACGTTCGAGACCGGCAACTCCGCGGCGCGCAAACGCTGAGCGAGCGCTTCGCCGCCAACGTTCGCCGGCGTGGCGTCCCCATTGGTCTCGACGATCAGGTAGAGTCGGCGCAGGCTCGCCGCCCACGCCGATTCGACCAGCGCAGCGCCACTGTCGCGCAGGGCGGCATTCGCCCGCTCGACCAGCGCGCTCACCTCCACGGCAGCGTCAGCCGGCGTGACCTCGACGAGATGCAAGCCCATGTCTTTGATACTAATAAAATGTCTGCTTTAAAGAATCAAGCATCGGAGCTGGCGGACCGCGGGGACGCTCGCGTCAGACCAGGTAGTACGCGATTCGAGAGGCGCCCGGCTCGCCGGCGATACCGGCGAGCCCGTTGCAGTGCGGGCAGTGGTTGTTCTCACCCAGCTCCTGGTAAGCGGCGCGCACCGCTTGCAGCGTGGCCGAATCCCGCTCCTCGGTCTCAGGAAACACCCGTTTACTCGAGAGCCACTGCCCCAGGCGCAGGCGCGCGATCGCGGCTTGCATGTCGGGGCGCACGCCGGCCAGGGACACTGCAAGGCTCCTGCGATGGGCCTGCTTGAGAAACTCCTCGAGCTTTTCCAGGCAGACCGCGTCCGGATTGCGCAGCCGCTTCACGCGCAGCACGAGGTGCGAGATCGAGCGCTCGCGCGCGTGCCGTCCGGCGTCTTCGAGGTACTTCTCGAGCAGGGGCGCGGCGCCGAAGAACAGCTCGCCTTCGAGATCGTAGATGCTGACCGCGGTGCACTCGGGGTCCCCGGCGGTCCGGCCCCGGACGATGCGCTCTTCGCTGACCACGAGCTCCGAGGTGCGCAGCCGTGCGGCGCGGGGTGCATAGAGCAACAGGGAAACCCCTACGCCGACGAGAATCGCGAACTCGACGCCGATCACCAGCGCGGCGAGCCCGGTCGCCACCAGCAGAAAGGCGTCGTAGCTAGCGGCGCGCCCGATGTAGCGCAACCGCCGCACGTCAATGAGGCGCGAGGCCGCGACGATCAGCAGACCGGCAAGGGCTGCCTTCGGAATGTAGTGGGTAAACGGCGCGAAGACGAACACCAGCACCGCCACCGCCGCGGCGGCGAGCACGCCCGACAGTTTGGACACCGCGCCGGATTGGTAGTTGATGGCCGAGCGGGTCAGCGAGCCCGAGCCGGGCATGCAGCGGAAGAACCCACCCACCAAGTTGCCGAGACCTTCCGCCAGGCACTGCTGGTTGACGTCCAGGGGCTGGCGCGTTTCGTGAGCGATCGCTTTGGCGATCGCCAGCGCCTCGAGCAAACCCAGAAAGCCGATCGCCAGGGCGCTCGAGGACAGCGGCGCGAGCCACTTCCACTGGAGAACCGGGATGTGGAAGGTCGGCAGGTTGCGCGGCACGGCCTCGATCAGGCCGACAGCCGTCTTGCCGGCCGCGTTCGCGCGTCCCCAGCCCAGTGCATAGGCTGCCACCGTGACGACCACCAGCACGAGGAACGTGTCTAGCTGCGGCAACTTGTAGCGGCGGACCAGGCGGCGCGCGATCACGGACAAGACGATCGAGGCGCCGCTGATCGCGACGGCCTTCCAGTTGAGCCCCGCCTTTTGCGTCAGCGTGAGCCAGAGGCGATAGAAGACGTGCTGGTGCCCGGTACCCAGATTCTTGAGGCCGAGCGCGTTCCCCACTTGCCCGACGATGGTCAGGATCGCGGCCCCGACCATGAAGCCGGTGATCACCGACTCCGAGATGTAGCGCGTGAGGCCGCCCAGCTTCAACACGCCGATCGCGATCTGAACGACGCCGACCAAAGCCGCGAGAACGAACATCGCCTCGTAAGCATCGAGCCGGGCTTCGGCGTCGATGAACGACAGGGCGCTGAACACGACCAGCGAGACCGCGCCGGTCGGGCCGTTGATGAGGTGCGAGGACGAGCCGAGCGCCGATGCGATCGCCGCGAAGACGATCGCGGCATAGAGGCCGAAGCGCGGATCGACGCCGGCGATCAGGGCGTAGGCCATGCTCTGCGGCAGCGAAATCACCGCGACGGTGATCGCCGCCTGCAAGTCCTTCTGAACGTCGCGGACGCCGTAGCCAGTTGATTTGGTCATGGAACGTTCCGGGGTTTGGGCCGATAAACGGTGTCCACTAGGCCGTTCTCCGCGAAGAAGCGCTGCTCGGCGTCTTCCCAGGAGGCCGCGATCCGCGTGACGGTGAACAGCTCCACGGCGGGGAAGCGGTCGCGGTGGCGCTCGAGCGCCGCCGCATTGATGGGACGGTAGCCGCTGGACGCGATGACGTCCTGTGCTTCGTCGGTGAACAGATACTCGAGGTAGGCCTTGGCAAGGCCCTGCGTCTGGTGCCGGCTCACGTTCGCGTCGACCCAGGTCACCGAGGGCTCGGCCTGGATGCTGATCGGCGGCACGACGATCTCGAGCTTGCCCTTTGAGTCCGCCACCTCGCGCAGCGCCTCGTTCTCCCAGGCGACCTGTACGTCCCCGATCTCCTCGACAGCGAACGCGTTCCCGGTGCTCCTCGCTCCGATCTCCAAGAACGGCGCGTGCTCGAAGAACGCCTTGAGATAGGTACGAGCCTCGGCGTCGGTGCCACCACGCAACACGATCGCGCCGTACGCGGCCAGCACACTCAGCTTGCCGTTTCCCGAGGTCTTCGGATCCGGCGTGATGATCTCGATCCCGGGGCGGATCAAGTCGGGCCAGTCGTGCAGCCCGCGCGGATTGTTTCGCCGCACGACGAAGACGATCGTGGAGGTGTAAGGGCCCGCCGCGTGCGGCAACCGCTTCCGCCAATCGTCGGCCACCAGCCCGCGCTTCACGAGCGCGCTGATGTCGGACGGTAGGCCCAGCGTGACGACGTCCGCGGCCTGGTCGCCCGAGATGACGGTGCGCGCCTGGCGCGACGAGCCGCCGTGGGATTGTTCGATGACCGGCAGGTGCCCAGTCTGCGCCTGATACCGCTTGGCGAACCGCGGATTCAGGTCGCGATACAGCTCCCGCGTCGGGTCGTACGAGACATTGAGCAAGTGAAGCTCGGCCGCGCGATGGTAGTTCGTCGCGACGATCGCGAGCAGCCCGGCTGCGACCGCGACGATCGCCACGATGTCGATCGGACGCAGCAGGCGCTGGGCGAGGGTAGATTTCGACGTCATCGCCGCACTCAGGTTGCGCCCGCGCCCGCCTTGGCGCGCAGCTCCTTTGCCGCGCGGATCTGCGTAGCCTTTCTCAGAGGCAGGAGTCCGTTACCGACGGCGAGCATTCCACCGATCTGGTTGAACACCATCGAATGCATCACGCCGAATCCCGCAAAGAAGGCGCCCGCTATGCAGAGCAGGTTGGGAACCAGGATGAGCCCCCAGCTCGTGCGAATGTTGCGGTGAAGATCGCGAGACACGTCGTAGAGCTGGAGCAGCTTGACCAGGTTGTCTTCCATGAAGACGACCTGCGCCGTGTCGGTCGCGACGCTGGATGCGCCACGGAGCGAGATCGAAACGTTGGCCTTCTTCAACGCGATCGAGTCGTTCACGCCATCGCCGATGAAGCAGACGGTCGAACCTTCTTTCTGCAGGAGCTCGATGTACTTCGCCTTGTCCTGCGGCAGCACTTCGGCAAAGTAGCGATCCATCCCCAGCCGTTCGGCCAGCCGTCGCGTGGGCTGGTCGTGATCGCCCGAGATGATCGCGAGGTGCTTCGCGCCGCGTGCGCGCAGCCCCGCGATGACCGCGGCTGCCTCCGGGCGCTCCGCCGCGCGGAGCTCGATCGCTCCGCCGAGCGCGCCGTCTACCCCCACCATGACCAGAGAGTTGCCTTCGTCGTGGGCCGCATCCATCTCGCGAAGCAACTCTGGTGGCAGGTCGATTCCCTCGTGCTTCATGAAGCGCGCGCTGCCTACGCGGACGGTGTGCCCATCCACACCGACGGTGATCCCGTAACCGACATGGTACTTGGAATCGTCGATCTGCGGCAGCGCGAGCGCCAGCGTCTTCGACTTGTCGACGATGGCCTTGGCGATGGGATGGCTGAACTTGTTCTCGGCGGCAGCTGCCCATTGCAGGATCCGGTCTGCGGAGTGATCCGCATAGGTCAGCACGCGACCCACTTCCGGCCGTTCGTGCGTCAGCGTGCCGGTCTTATCGAACAGAAACGTATCGACGTTGCGGAGCAGCTCCAGCGCGCGCCCGTCCTTGACCAGAATTCCGTGCTCGGCGCTCAACGTCAGCGACGACAGCATCGCGATGGGCGCCGCCATCCGGATCCCCGTTCCCAGGTCGCAGTTCACCACTGCGGCGGCGCCATTGACGCCCGTGGTCGCCAACCCGAGAGCGCCCAGCGCGAGCGTCGGCACCACCGCGCGGTCGGCAAGCTCCTCGCCCTTGGATTGCGAGCGCAGCTTGTATCCCGCGGTGTCGTTGAGGATGCGGGCGAGCTTCGCCGCCGTTGTATCCTCGCCCGCGCTGGTGACGCTGATGCGAACCTTGCCGGCGATCAGCGTGGTCGATGCCAGCACCTTGTCGCCCTTTATCTTTTCGACCGGCGCGGACTCGCCAGTCAGCGTGTGCTGATCCACCATCGCCATGCCGTCCACGACCTCGCCGTCGACCGGCACCGCCTCGCCAGTGTGGACGACGATGACGTCGTTGATCTTGAGGCTCTCGAGCGGCGCCTCGACCTCGACGCCATCGATCTCACGCCACACGAAGCGCGGCTGCTTCCCGAAGACGTTCAGCAGCATCTTCTTGCTCTTGTCTTCGGTTCGGTTCACGAGCTCGCGGGCCATGCCGAGCGTGAACCCCAGCACCGTCCCTGCGAGCACCTGGTTGGTGGCGAGGCAAGTCAGGACGACGATCGCGTCCAGGACGTCCACGCCGAGCCGCCGCTCCTTGACCACCACTCGGTACGCGTTCTTGAAGCTCGGGATCACCGAGTAGAGGAACACTGCCGCGCTCAGGGGCGCCAGGCCCGGAGCCACGAACCGGGTCACGACCGCGAGCGCGACGGACGCACTGCAGATCGGTAGATCCAGGTCGATCGGCGCGAGGGGAAAGTCGAGCGACGCGGGAAGAGCCGCGTCGAGGAGCTCGACGATCTGGTGTTTGTTGATGCGTTTCGGATCGAACTGGATCAACACCGTCGCCGTGAGCTCGTCGGTCGAATAGCGCTCGACGCCGAACGTGTTCATGAACTCGCGTTCGATCGCCTGGCAAAGCTCCCGGCACCGGTAGATAGCGGCGTTGTGCAAGCGGATGCGGCCCACGAGCTCGTGCCGGACCGTCCAGGTCGACAGCCGCCGCCCGTGGCGCTGCAAGCGCAACGTCTTCGGTTTCCACTGAGCGAACTGCTGCGGAAGGATCGGAGCGGGCTCGGAGCGCGACTGGACGCGCGGAGACGAAAGCAGCCGAGACAGATCGGCGAGCTTGGGGTCACCCCGGCGAACCGGGGCGTCGAGCACGATCTCCCCGGTTCGCTTCTCGGCGTCGATCGCGACTTGCTGCACGTATGAGGCCTGAAAAGCGCGCTCGAAGAACTCCCGCGCGAGCGGACCGTTCGTGGACGCGAAGATCGTGGTATTCGCAAACCGGATCGTGTTCGGCGACGGGAACGAGACCGCAGGGTCCGCGGCGAACCTGGCCGTCAGCGCGGCGGTTGTCGACGAGGGCGCGGGCAAGAGCGCCAGGACAGGTTGGCCAGCCGGGGAGCGGTGCCCGAGTCGCCGCTCGGCGTTCTGATCCTCGAGCCACTCCTTTGCGCTCCGAAATCGGCGGGCGACGACTGCGTACGCGTCGCCGAGCGCCGCACCGGCTCGGTCACCCAGGGACTTGAGCTCGCCAATCAGGTCGACGGTTCCCTCCTTCGACGAGGGGCCACCGATACGAGGACTCCCATTGCGCGCGTTGCTCTCCATGACCCTCTGCGCCTTCGGTTTCATCCGGGGTATCGTCGGCGTCCCGTCCACTTCGATCTGGTGCGCGGTGCTCATTCAGCCTCGCCGGCTCCTTCGGGCGACACGTCGATGGCTTTTTCCTCGAGTGCTTTGCGGCCGGAGCGGAGGTGCACGGCAGTCTTGATCGCCGCCTGAGCGCCGTCTTCGAAGCCCCGCCGAATCGCGTTGTTCGTGGGCAGCAGCTCTTTCAGAAAGACGCCGCTGAACACCACGCCGTAGGAGACCCCGTACGCGGCATAGTACGCGCCCGCGCCGACGGTGGACTGCACCTTGAGCGCGGCGGCCTTCGCCGAAGCGGTCGCGTCGGCGCGGGCGTCGCTGACAGATTGCGACGCAGCATCCAACGCCTCGCCCAACGCGGAAAACGGGTTCGATTCGGAGGCACCAGCAGGTTTGATTGTAGTTGTCATCTCGGCTCACCTTTCTCTTCCGACGGTTCTCGATGCTCGACTCTCACAGATTTCGACCTCTTCGCCGCGCCACCGCGCTCTTGCCTTCGAAGACCTGGGCGAATTCGAGATCGACGTTCTCGATCGCGCCCCTCATCCGAGCGATCACCTTTGGATGTCGTGTTCGTTGGAGGTGCAGCCAGCCGAGGCCAATGACGACGTAGCTCGCGAAGATCGCGAGCATGAGCAGGCTGGTCCGGTCGGGAGCGGGAAAGAGCTTCCCGCCTCCGGAGTGGATCCCCAGAACTCCTGCCAGGGGCAGCAACATGAACCCCACTCCGCCGGCCGAATACGCGATGACTTTCTCTGTCAGCTTGCCAATCGACGCCAGATAAAC
>CAZNCQ010000073.1:0-26549 GCA_964571275.1 uncultured Myxococcales bacterium | reverse complement strand
AGGCGCGCGAGGACGGCGAGCGCGGCGTGCAGGCGCGCCTGTCGCTGGAGACGCGGCTGCGCCAGTCGGAGAAGCTGGCGACGATCGGCCAGATGGCAGCCGAGATCGCGCACGAGGTCGGCACGCCGCTCAACGTGATCGGCGGGCGGGCGCGCGCGCTCGGCAAGGGCAATCGCGCCAGCGATCCGGCGGAGGTCACGCGCAACGCGGGCATCATCAGCGGCGAGGTCGAGCGCATCGCGAAGATCATCCGGCAGGTGCTGGACTTCTCGCGCCAGCGCGGGCCCACGATCACGTCGGTGCACCTCGGCTCGGTGGTGGCCGAGGCGCTGGAGTTCCTGCGTGAGCTCCTCGATCGCCAGGCGATCAAGACCGACGTGCGCGTGCTGCCGTCGCCGCCCGAGGTGCCGGGCGATCCCGATCAGATCCAGCAGGTGTGCCTGAATTTACTGATGAACGCCATCCACGCCATGCCGAGCGGCGGCACGCTGCGCATCACCGCCGAGCGGGTCACGCGGCGCAAGGAGGGGCTCGACCTGGTGTCGCCCACGCCCTACGCCATGCTCGAGATCGCCGACAGCGGGCCAGGTATTCCGCCCGAGAACCGCGGCAAGCTCTTCGAGCCATTCTTCACCACCAAGGACGAGGGGCAGGGGACCGGGCTCGGCCTCGCGGTCAGCCACGGCATCATCAAGGACCACGACGGCTGGATCGAGGTCGAAAGCCCGCCCGAGGGCGGCGCGGTCTTCCGCGTCTTCCTGCCCTGCGCGGCCAGCGCCGCGTCGTCGGAGGGTTGGCGCGCGCCCGCGCCCGAGGAGACGTCGCCCGGTCTGCCCCGCGCGGTGGGCGACGGTGGCAAAGGCTAGTGCACGAGCGATGGCCATTCTGGCTCGACGCTTGCCCGAGAACGCCGGCGGCGATCTCTTCGTCGACGACACCTGCATCGACTGCGAGACCTGCCGCCAGATCGCGCCGTCGGTCTTTGCGCGCGACGCAGGCGCCGGCCAGTCGGTCGTGTGCGCGCAGCCAGCATCGGCGGCCGACGAGCAACGCGCGCTGATGGCTCTGGTCGCCTGTCCGACGGCGTCGATCGGCAGCGCGAGCAAGCGTGACCCGTCGGAGGCGGCGCGCGCGTTCCCCGAGGAGATCGACGGCGGCGTCTATGCGTGCGGGTTCGCGTCGCCGTCGTCGTACGGCGCGTCGTCGTATTTCATTCGACGTGCCGGTGATGACAACGTGCTGGTCGATTCGCCGCGCGCGGCGCGGCCACTGTTCGCGCGCCTGGCCGAGCTGGGCGGCGTGCGCAGCATGTTCCTGACCCATCGGGACGACGTCGCGGATCACGCCCGCTTCCACGCGGTCTTCGGCTGCCGGCGAATCCTGCATGCGGCCGACGTCGGCGCCAGCACGCGCGACGTCGAGCAGCAACTGGCCGGTGCCGATCCCATCCGCCTCGACCACGATCTGCTGGCGATTCCCGTGCCCGGGCATACACGCGGCAGCGCCGCGCTGCTCTACCGCGACACGTACCTGTTCACGGGCGATCACCTGTGGGGTGATGAGGACACCGGCCGCCTCGGGATGTCGCGGTCGGTCTGCTGGTATTCCTGGCGCGAGCAGGTCGCGTCGCTGCGCCGCCTGCTCGACCATCGTTTCGAGTGGGTGCTGCCGGGACATGGGCGTCGATTTCGGGCGCCGTCGGCGCAGGCGATGCACGCGGCGATCGAGGCGTTGGTGGCGGATTGCTGACCCTGCCCAAGGCCGGCCTTGCCGAAGAGGATCGAATGGGCAAGGATTGATCGACGACAGACATGGCCGATCCCGCCGCGTCCGAGACGACCCGCACCCAGAACCGCCGCGGCGGCGGTCGCGCCAGCATCCTCATCGTCGAGGACGACGCCGCGATGCGCGAGATGCTGCGCGAGGCGCTGGAGGACGATGGCTACTCCGTCGAGACCGCGGTCAACGGCCGCGCCGGCGTGGAGCGCGTGCAAAAGGGCGGCATCGATCTCGTGGTGTCGGACGTCAAGATGCCCGAGATCGACGGGCTCGACATGCTGCGCGAGATCAAGGCGGTCAGCCCGTCGCCCTACGTCATCACCATCACGGCGTTCGGATCGATCGACACCGCGATCCGCGCGGTCAAGCTGGGCGCGTTCGACTACATCACCAAGCCGTTCGAGGTCGATCAGCTGATCCTCTCCGTCGAGAAGGCGCTGGCCGAGCGCGAGCTGCGATCCGAGGTCGTGCGTTTGCGCGACGAGGTCTCGCGCAGCTACCGCTTCGAGAACATGATCGGCAAGTCGCCGGCGATGCAGGAGGTGTTCGATCTCGTCCGGCGCGTCGCCGGCTCGCCGGCGTCGGTGCTGGTGACCGGGGAGTCGGGCACCGGCAAGGAGCTGGTCGCCAAGGCGATCCACTTCAACAGCCAGCGCAAGACGCGGCCGTTCGTCGCCGTGAACTGCGCGGCGATCCCCGACACGCTGCTCGAGAGCGAGCTCTTCGGATACAAGCGCGGCGCGTTCACCGACGCGCGCGCCGATCGCGCCGGCCTGCTGGTCGAGGCCGAGGGCGGCACGATGTTCCTCGACGAGATCGCCGAGCTGTCGCCGGCGCTGCAGGCCAAGCTGCTGCGCGTGCTGCAAGAGCGCGAGATCCGCCCGCTGGGCGCCGCGCGTCCCGAGCGCGTCGACGTGCGGGTGATCGCGGCCACCAACCGCGAGCTGGACGCGCGGCTCAAGGACGGATCCTTCCGCGAGGATCTCTACTACCGGTTGAACGTCATCCAGATCCAGCTGCCGGCGCTGCGCGAGCGCGCCGAGGACATCCTGCCGCTGGCCGAGCACTTCCTGGCGGTGAGCGCGGCGCGCGCCGGCAAGGATCTGAAGGGGTTTCACGAGGTGGCCAAGAAGGCGCTGCTGGCGCACCGGTGGCCTGGCAACGTGCGCGAGCTCGAGAACGTGGTCGAGCGCGCGGTCGCGCTGGCCGAGACCGCGAGCGTTCGCCTCGAGGATCTGCCGGCGGCCGTGCGCGAGCGGCGCGACGCGGAGCAGGACACGCTGGCGCGCGCGCTGGCACGCGAGATGTCGCTCGACGAGCTCGAGCGCGAGTACATCCAGCGCGTGCTCGTGGCCGAGGGCGGCAACAAGACGCGTGCGGCCCAGCGGCTCGGCCTTGACCGCAAGACTCTTTATCGCAAGCTAGAAGAGTATGCAGCGCGCACGACTTTGGACGCAGAACGCGCGGCTGCCGGTGGACATGTCGGTGGAGACGATGCGTCTTCCGGGCGTGCGAACCCCAACGGCGACGTTCCCAAAGGAGGAGGCGTGATCGACCGATGACGAAACCGGTTGCTTTTCACGGGACGGTCCACGCCGGGAGCGAGCTCTTGCGCTCGCCGGTGTCGGGCCTGGCGTGCGTGCACTGGCGGCTGCGGATCACGCAGCACATCGCGCCGCGGATGCAGCTCGTGCACGAGGTGGCGTCGCCCGACGCGTTCGAGATCCACTGGGCGCGCACCGGCGGCGACGGTCAGGCATCATTGCCGCCGCTGCGCTTGCGCCTGGAACCGGAGTCCGCCCGCATCCACGCGGCGCCGGCGTTGCATCGCGAGGGCACGCCGGGCGCGCTCGCCGCCGGCAGGCAATTCGGCCTCGACGGCGCGTTGCGCGTCGAGGAGGTGATGCTGCACCAGGGCGACGAGATCAACGCCGAGGGTTTCCTCGACGACGCGGGCGGCGCGGACGGACCGTTTCGTAGCACCGCGCACGGACCCGAGTTGCTCGACCCGACGTTGCGCATTCCGACGCCCGGCATCGGGCCAGCGCTGCTGCCGTGGGCGCTCGGCACCGCGGCGGCGCTGCTGGGCGCGACCGCCGCGACCGGCTTCTGGGCGTGGCACTACCATGTTCGCAACCATCCGTCGGCGGCGACGCAAACGCCGTCGCCGCTCGTGCGCATCCCCTTCGATCAGATGCGGCCGCCCGAGCCGCCGCACCCCCGGCTGCCGTAGCGGCGCTCTTTCCGGAGGTCCGCGTCGCCCGTCGCATCATTGCGGCGTAGTGCAAATCACACGCGACGCGTGACGGACGAGCTCGCGGTTTGGCGCTATACATGGCGCCTGCGGCATCTCCGCGAAGCGCTCGGGAGCCCGACGTTCCCGCAGCGTTCCGGAGCCCTCCGCGGAGAGCTGTCGTCAACGCAAAGGGAGTCGAAATGTCTAGACTGAACTCGCCGCTGTCACGATCTCCGTCGGCGGCCTTCTGCTCGCACCCGGGCTCGCCGAAGCGAACTTCATGCTCGTGGCGCCGACGAGCTGGTGGACACAGGACGTCCCCTCCGACGGGGCTCCTCAGAAGACGCCTCCTTGCGGTGCCGCCAGCGAGGCACCGAACACGATGGCGACTAACGTCGTGAACGTCTACCAAGCGGGGCAGCCGGTCACAGTGACCGTCACTGCAACCATAGCCCACCCCGGCTGGTGGCGTATCTCGTTGAGGCAGGGTGCCGCGGCGCCGCAGAATGGAACGAACTTTCCCGACCCTCCCGAGCTGGGAGCGCCGGGCTCGGACCAGCCAATGCACGCCGGCGCTCATCACCAACTCCATTTGGTCGCCCACGCAGCCGGTACTTGCTGACAAGCTCGGCATACCGGCCAGCAATCCGACCTCGACAAAGACGATGCAGACCGGAACACAAACGTACACGGTGACCATTCCGGCGAACGCTCAGTGCAGCATGGCCAGCCCTGCACGCTGCAGGTTTCTGATGATCATGACTGACCATGTGTTCCCCACCTGCAATTATCACCACTGCGCCAACATGGCACTGGCTGGAAGTGCAACCGGAAGTGGTGGTGCGACCGGAGCCGATGCCGGCACCAGCGGACAGGGCGGCGCCGCCGCGGGCACGGGAGGCAAGACCGGTGCAGGCGGCTCGACGACGACCGGTGCGGGCGGCGCGACGACGGGTGGCGGTGGCGCGACGGCTGGTGAAGGTGGCACGACCGGCGGCGGTTCCGGCGGTGCGATGGCGGGTGAGGGTGGCGCGACGGGCGGTGGCCAGGACTGCGGCTCTGATGGCGGAGCAGGATCCTCTGGCAACGGATGCGGATGCGCTGTCGGAGGCGGCCTTGGGGGGCCTCGAGCGGCTTCGTCCTCGTGGCACTCCTCGCGCTACGCCGTCGCCGTCGCGGGAACTGACTCACACCCACGACGACAGCCGTCGCGGCTCGAACGACAGGAAGAAGATCCTGTCCACGAACGTGTTTGTGTCGGGTGCGCAAACCGAAGGTACGCTGGCTTGGGAAGCGTGCCTGCCTTCTGCCCAGGCCGCCGGGCAATCTATCAGAGGCAGCACACCGTTTGCGGACCGGTCGGCGTGTACCCACCCGAGGGGATTGCTTGCGGTGCACCGCAGACCCCAGGCGTCGGGCTGCCCGCGAGAGCGGGGAAGAGCTCCGAGGCGACCCAGCCAGATGGGTTGTTGACGGCGGGACTCGTGCCGTCACCCTTGAATTGGCCGGCCAGTAACGTTCCCGACCCGGCCCCCGCCGGTTCACAAACACCGTACCCCACGGTCATCAAGGTGCCGGTGCAGCTCTCTCCGGAGGCGATACCACATCCTCGGCACGTACAACCTGCCCCTGCCGCTGTCGCGCCCGTGGCCCAGCTGCCGCTTGCACCCATCGCGGTGAATCCGGCGGGACAGGGCTGGGTGCCCGTGGCCAGCAGGCAGATCTTCGTCGCGGCCGGCGCACATTGCCCAGCCGGGCACGTCGCCGCGTCGGAGGGGAGCGGACAAAAATTCATGGACGTTTGCCAGACCGGAAGCGGAGCCGTCGCGCCGGTCGGGTCGCAGTTCGGGCAAACCCTGCCGTCGCAGGGGCAGGACGTTGCGTCCGAGCAGGCGTTGAACGATGCCGGCTGATTGGCGGATATCTGGGTCGCGATGTCATTGCCCGACCACGCCGCCGTGCACTGCATCTCGCCGAAGACCGTAAAGTTACCGTTGCCGATCGGGAGCGTCATGTTGAAGCTCATCAAGCACGAGCCGGTGACGGGCGGTGTGCAACCGCAACCCGAGGCGCAACCGACGCTGACGCCGCTGTGAATCGTCGTGGCCGTCGGCGAATATCCCGCTGGACAAGCTGTGCTTGTCCCCACCAGGGCACCAATCGTCCAGATCGTGGAGGGAGGCGCAACGCACGCGCTGTTGTTGGGACAAGAAATCCCCATATCACTCGGGCCGTCGACCGCCGGCTTGTCCACCCGAGAATCGGTTGAAGTGTCTGGCACGGATCCGTCGACCGTCGTCACCATTCCGCCGTTACCACCCAGACCAGTCGATCCCGCGGCACCGCCCTTGCCGGTGGTCGTCGATCCCGCAACGCCGCCCATGCCCGTGGTCGTCGATCCCGCAACGCCGCCCATGCCCGTGGTCGTCGCGCCGGCGGCGCCGCCGCTCCCGACGTGTTCACTGCCTCCGTCATCAAGGGCCACCCTGTACTGGGTGCAGGCAATCGACACGATCGCGGAAACCGCGAAGACGGCCCACCCGCGTCGCCGACAACCACGAAGAGATGCCTTGAGCCACTGTTGCACGGGATCCTCCCTGAAACGCGATACCCAGTTTCTCGGCGCCACGCATGGAATGTTGCTCCATGCCGCCGAATCACTCGGGCCAGGCTATATCACGCGGCCCTGACCCCGGGCGCTCCGCCTCGCGTCGTCTCCGAGACAGGTCGCCCGCGATCTCTCACGCCGACCCCCGGCGGCAGAGCGCGAAGTAGCTGAGACCCGGTACGTCGCGGCCTGCGCGCGCCAGCCACGTCGACAGCCGCGTGTCGGCCTCGAGCGCCAGCGTCACCACCGACGACACCAGCTCGCCGCCGCGCCATTCGCCCAGATTCGCCGGCCTTCTGCCGTTTCCGCCGGGCAGCGCGCCCAGCGCCGTCTCGCTGATTCGCTGCAGGACGCGCGGCAGCAGCAGGCTGTGGAACAAGCCGCCGTCGTGCACGATCTCCAGTCCCGCGGCCTGCAGGAGCGTGCGGCACTGCGCTGGCTCGTAGCGGCGGAAGTGCTTCAATGCCAGGTCGCACTGGCCGTAGAGAAGATCCCAGGCCGGCACGCTGACGACGACCAGGCCTCTCGGGTCGAGGCTGCTGCCGAGAATCTCGTCGAGGAAGGCGCGGTCGTCGGCCACGTGCTCGATCACGTTCAGGAGCAGGATCACATCGAAGCGCCCCGCAGGACGCGCGCGCGAGAACGACAGGCCCATCGTCGGCGGCGACGCGAACCGTTGAAGGTCGGCATCGCCATAGTTCGAATCGACGCAGGCCACCCTGCTACCGACCGGAATCCTGCCGAGCAGCGAACGGGCGAGGTAGCCGTCGCCGGCTCCGACGTCGAGCACGCGCGCGGGCGCGCCGGGGGACAGGGCTTCGGCCACGAGTTTTCCAAAAAATCGCGCGCGAACGACCTCCCAGGGGTGCCGGCGAGACGGCGTCGCCGGGACTTCCTTCAGAGCCATCGGGCAGACCCTATCCGCCGCTGGTGACGCGCGCAAACGAGACGCAGGGCACATTGTCGGTCGATTCCAATTCTTGAGCTGTCGCTCGATCGCCGAGTGACTTCCAGAGTGCCCGTGGGCGCGACTGGGGGAGGGTGCGTGTTCTTCCGGTCGGTCCGCCCGCGTCGCAATCATCCATCTCTTTCGGAGGTCCTCCCGATGCGCCGAGCTTTTTGGTCGATGTCGTCCCTCCTGCTGGCCTGTACGATTGGCGCGGGGCTCGGCCTCGGTTGCGCCGGCACCGTCGGCACCGTCGGTGGCGGTGGTCAGAATGGCGGCGCCGGCAGCAACGGCGCGGCCGGCGGCGCGACGGGCACGAACGGGCAAGGAGGCGCCGGCGTGACCGGCACCGCGGGTAACAACGGCGGGCTCGGGGGAACCACGGGCGCGGCCGGCGGCTCGTCCGGCGTGGGCACCGGCGGTTCGACCACCGGCGGCGGCGGCGCCACGGGAACCGCGGGCGCTTCCGGCGGACTCGGCGGCAATATCGGCGGGGCCGGCACGACGGGCTGCGC
Source organism: uncultured Myxococcales bacterium (assembly GCA_964571275.1). GTDB lineage: Bacteria > Myxococcota_A > Polyangia > Fen-1088 > Fen-1088 > DASRQZ01. The sequence goes on along the minus strand of CAZNCQ010000073.1, from coordinate 18,465 downwards.
GACCGCGCTCTCCGACCGCGTGCGCATCACCGAGATCGACGTCGGGGTGACCTACGCCTACAACGAAGTCGACAACAACGGAGCCGCGCTCGGCCTGACGCCGCTCGCGATCTCGCCCATCCCGGGCGGCGGCTCGCGCCTCGCGTTCCTGGGCAAGACCGACAGCATGGCGCACGTCGTGACGCTGGACGCGAGCGACCAGCCGGTGCCGGGCACGGCGTTCGCGTTGCCGGCGTTCGATTTTCAGGACATCTACGCCGACGCGACCGGCGGCGTGATGTTGCTCAGCCGCAACGCGCTCGGTTCGACCGACAATCACAACTGCGGCAACATCAACAACCTCTGCGGTCTGGTCGCCAACTACCCGACCGCCGCATCCTGCTACGACCTCTACATCGTCCGTTTCAACGGCAGCACCGAGGCGTGGGCGACGAAGCTCACCGACACCACCGCGACGCTGCCCGCCTATGCCGCCTCACCGACGACCGGCGGTGACATCATCTTCATCTGGTCGGAGTACGCGCACAACGGCCGCATCGCATTCGACGGCACCAACTACGCCAGCTACTTCGGCTCGGCGATCACCGTCCCCGGCCAGGCCTGCGTCGGGGCGAGCACGATGACGACCGGCGTGAACATCCACCAGGGCGATCGCATGAAGACGGTCAGCGGCACCGGCACGCTGCTGAATACCCCGGGCTTCAGCATCGGTTGCAGCCACAGCGGCTACGAGCGCATCGTCTGGGATCCGACCAACAAGGTCTTCGTCACCGTGTGCAAGAACGACCTGCCCACCGGCGGCAAGTCGGGGAAGATCGCGTTCGCGCCCGGCGGGGGCGTTATCGATCCCATCGATCTCAATTACGATCAGATCGGGAACGTCCTCAACGCCACCGGTGGCGGCTACTGGATTTTCGCCAGTGACATCCGCCCCGGGCAGACCCCCAACGCCAACGGCATGGCCGACATTCACCTGCTGCACGTGCCCAAGGTGTCGACGCCGACGGCCGACAAGGACATCATCGCCGTCAGCGACGGCCAGAACGATCGCGCGCCGCACCTGGCGCCCTATGGCACGACGGGCACGCAGATGGTGGCGGCGTGGGAGAGCTCGACCGCGCTCGGCGACTTCGCACAGAACGCGGCTCGCCAGATGTCGATCCAGATCCTCGACAGCACCACCGGCATGGCGCCGGCAGGGTCGACGGCGACGACGGCCGGCCCGCTCAAGGTGACGCCCAATGTCCTCGGCAGCCGCTACCAGGACTTCCGCTCGTTCCCCGACGGCAGCGTTGCCTATCCGGCTCCTGGCTCGGCGGCGACCAAGATCAAGATCCTGCGCGTGCTCGGCTGCAACGGCTGACGCGCGCGCCGTCGGGTCGTCGTCGAGGGCGCTTCGGCTGATCGGTCGAGGTCGTCGCGGGCGTGCCAGCCCGTGGCCCGCGGTTGGCCCCGCGCGCGGCCGATGCTGTAGTATCCGCGGCAATTCATGGGCCGTCCGACGCTGTCGCTGGTGATCCCGATCTTCAACGAGGAGCCGATCATCCCGGAGCTCGACCGTCGGTTGCGCGCGTTCTTGACCGACGTCGGCCAGGGCGTCGGCGAGGCGTGGGAGGTGGTGTTCATCGACGATGGCTCGCGCGATCGCTCGCGCGAGCTGCTGCGCGAGCTGGCGGCGCGCGAGCCGCGCTACCGGGTGATCGGGCTGTCGCGCAACTTCGGCCACCAGCTGGCGATCACCGCCGGGATCGACCGCGCCGAGGGCGAGGCGGTCGTGGTCATGGACGCCGACCTGCAGGATCCACCCGAGGTCGTTCGCGACATGCTGGCGCGCTGGCGCGAGGGGAACGACGTGGTCTACGGCGTGCGCGCGAAGCGCCACGGCGAGACCTGGTTCAAGCGCGCAACAGCCGCGCTCTTCTATCGCTTCCTGAACGCGATGCTGGGCGTGAACATCCCGGTCGACGCCGGTGACTTCCGGCTGATGAGCCGCCCGGTGGTGCTGACGCTGCGCGCGCTGCGCGAGCAGCACCGGTTCGTGCGCGGCATGGTCGCCTGGGTTGGCTTCAAGCAGGTCGCGGTGAAGTACGAGCGCCCGGGCCGCTTCGCCGGCGAGACCAAGTACCCGTTCCGCAAGATGCTGCGCTTTGCCATCGACGGCATCACGTCGTTTTCGATCATCCCGCTGCGCTTCGCCACCTGGCTGGGCGTGCTGTCGGGCTTTGCCGCCATCGGCGTCGGCGCGTGGGCGTTCTACGTCAAGGTCTTCGAGAAGCGCGCCGTTCAGGGCTGGACCACGCTGATGATCCTGGTGGCCCTCGGCTCATCCGCACAGCTGCTGGTCATGGGCATCCTGGGCGAGTACGTGGGACGCATTTACGAGGAGGTCAAGCGCCGGCCGCTGTATGCGATTTCCGAGCTGCTCAACTTCCGGGCGGAAGGGGAAAATCTGCTAGGGTCTGCCAACCCCACCGACCAGGCAGGACGAATCCCATGACCGGACCCCTGATCCCGAAAGGCGCCGAGGGCGCCGCTCCCGGCGACGAGCTCGCCGCGGCGCCTGCCGGCGAGCCCGTCGCGGGGCCCGCGCCCTTGTCTCCGACGAGCGCGCCCGGCGACGCCCCGGCGTCGACGTCCGACACTGACGACATCGGTCAGCCGATCACCCCGATTCGACCGCCCGAGGCGCCTGCCGCGGCGGCGGGCGCGACCACGACGTCCGCGGCGCCGGCGCTGCCCGAGCTCACGGTGCTGGCGCGCGCGCTGGGCCTGCTGGCGCTGTGCGGCTGGTCCGTCGGCGTGGTCGTCGGCCTGTTGCTGATCAAGGGCAACACCGAGCCGTTCATCACCAGCAACTTCTTCGGCACCACCGGCCGCATGTTCCTGCTCTTCGTCATGGCGGGCTGCGCGGGGATCGCGGTCGCGCTTTCGCTGCTCTACTACTGGAAGATTCGCGCGCACGGCGGTCCCGAGCGGCTCTACCAGGTCGCGAAGTGCCTGTCGCCAATCGCGCTCGTCGGCTTCTTGCCGTTTCTCTTTCGCTGGCGCACCTGGAACGGGCGCGAATTCACGTTCCTGTTCATGGTCGCGATCTTCAGCCTGTCTGCGCGCACGGCGGCGCGGGCCTCGCTGTCGAGCCCGCCCCTGTTTACCGGTCCGCGCGCGCAGGCCTGGCGGCGGCGGTTCGCGCCACTGCTGAATCTCTGGCACGACGTCGCCGCGGGACGGCGCTGGCCGCGCCTGCCGCTGGCGATCATCATCGTCGCCAGCGCCGCTTATGCCGCGCTCTTCTCCTATTACACACTCACGTTCCACCACAACCTGCGCACCGCGGCCTACGACCTCGGCCTGGAAGACAACCTGGTCTGGAACGTGCTGCACGGGATCGGGTTCTTCCGCTCGACGCCGTTCAGCGGGCCAACCGGATCGCACTTCGGCAACCACGCGACCTTCTTCTCGTACGTCATCGCGCCGTTCTACGCGCTCGCCCAGGGCGCGGGCACGCTGCTCTTCATCCAGTCGCTGATGATCGGCGTGGCGGCGATCCCGCTGTTTCTGGTCGCGCGCCGGAAGCTGGGTGCGTGGGCGGCCTGCTTGATCGCGCTTTGCTACCTGCTCTATCCGCCGAACCACGGCGCGAACCTGTACGAGTTCCATTACATCCCCTTCGGCGCGTTCTTCCTCTGGACCACGCTCTACCTGTTCGAGACGCACCACGATCGCTGGGGCATCGTGTTCACGATCCTGGCGCTGTCGGTGCGCGAGGACATCGGCGGCGCCGGCGTCGCCATCCTGGGCGCGTATCTGCTGATCTCCGGCGAGCGACCGCGCATCGGCCTCTTGCTGGCCGCGGCCGGCGCGCTGCACTTCTGCATGCTCAAGATGGTGTTCATGCCGCTCGTGCTCGGCGGCGAGAGCTTCATCACGTTCTACAAGGACCTGGAGCCAGCCGGACAGCAGAACTTCGGCGGCGTCATCAAGACCGTCTTCGGCAATCCGTTCTACACGCTGCACACGTTGCTCGAGCGCGACAAGTTGCTCTACATGCTGCAGTACCTGGTGCCGCTGGCGTTCATCCCGCTCAAGCGGCCGCTGGTGTTGCTGCTGATCGTGCCCGGCTTCTTCTTCACGGTGCTGTCGACCGGCTACATGCCGCTCATCCAGACCTCGTTCCAGTACACGTTCTACTGGACGGTCTTCCTGATGATCGGGCTCATCTACGTGCTCGAGCGCAAGAATGCGCCGCAGCTCACCGACGCCGAGTACCAGGTGAACAAACGCGCGGCGCTGTTCGCGCTCGCGTGCGCGATGATTCCCGTCAGCTATCAGTCGGGCGCGATCTTCCAGCGCAACACGGCCAAGGGCGGCTTCTCGCTCTACAACTTCCAGACCACGGAGCGCGATCTCAACGACCGCAAGACCTTTGCCGAGATCGTGCGCCTGATTCCGCCGCGCGCGTCGGTCTCGGCCTCCGACAACCTGGTGCCGCAGATCTCGAACCGGCCGGTCGCGTACACGCTGCGGTTCTCGGTGTTCGACGCGGAGTACATCCTGTTCTTCAGCGACCCGACGCGCATCGACGGCAGCGAGCGGCAGAAGGTCACCGACGCGCTGCTGTCAGGCGAGTTCGGCATCGTCGACATGAAGCCGCCGTTCGCGGTGGCGAAGCGCGGCTACTCGACGGCGCAGAACGACCGCGTGCTGATGCTGTGGGGCATGCGCATGCCGGCGCACCAGCACGGCGCCGCCGGCGCGCCTCCTCCGCCGTCGCCCTGAACCGGCTGATGTCCTCGGAGCGACGCCTTTCGATCAAGCCCGCTACCGTGGTGGTGCTGCTGGCGGCGCTCGCGGTGGCGGCGCTGTTCATCTGGGAGACGCGGATCCTCACGCCGATCGCGATCGACGACGCGTACATCACGTTCTCGTATTCGAAGAACCTGGCCACCGGGCAGGGGCCCGTCTACGGCCACGGCGAGCGCGTCGAGGGCTACTCGAACTTTCTCTGGATGGTGGCGGTCGCGATCGGGTTGCTGGTCAGCCCGCGCGGCGCCGATCCGTTGCTGGTCGCGCGCGCCACGATGATCCCGTTCGTCGCGTTGCTCGGCTTCGCGACCTATCGGCTGGCGCGCGCACGCTCGTCGCGGTTGCTGTCCATCGCGGCGCTCGCCGTGCTGGCGCTGGCGGCCGACGTCGGGACCGCGTTCCTGATGGGCCTGGAGACGCTGCCGGCGATGGCGTTCCTGATGCTTGGCTTCTGGCTCTACGTGCGATCTATCGGCGCCGACGCCCCCGGAGCCGGCGGCGGTGGCGACGATGGTGACGGCGGTGGCGGTGGCGACACGGGCGACGTCGCGCGCCTGCGCCGCTGGGTCGTCCCCGTCTTCGTGGCGGTCGCGCTCTCGCGCATCGACGGGTTCATTCCGCTGGGATTCATCCTCGGCTTCGAGGCGGCGCGCCGTCTGCTCCGCCGCGACGGTACCGTGCGCGACTACGTGGTGTGGGCCGCGCCGGGCGTTCTCGTCTACGCGATCTGGTTTCTCTGGCGCTGGCACTACTACGGGCTGCCTCTGCCGACGACCTACTACGCCAAGGCGCTGATTCCGAAGTTGCTCCCGCACCGCGGCTGGGAGTACGTGCGCGACGAGATGCGCGCCAACGGCTGGCTGGCGCTGGCGCCGCTCGGGCTGCTGGCGCTGGTGGCGCGCAAGCGGATCGCGACGCTGGCGCTGGTTGCCTTCGTGGCGGTCCACGTCGCCTATGTCGTGCGCGCCGGTGGCGACTGGATGCCGTACGGCCGCTTCCTGCTGCCGCTGCTGCCGGTGATGCTGGTGCTGGCGGCGTGGGGCGGCCAGCGGCTCGCCGCGGGCCTGCGCCCCCGGCTCGGGCGCGCGTCGCTGGTGTTGCTGCTGCTTCCGCTGGCGGCGATGGCGTTCGTCGTGCGCCGCACCGAGCGCCACATCACCGACGAGCCGCTGCAGCAGACCAAGCTGGCGATCGCCGCCGACCAGGGCAACCACGTCAAGAACTTGAAGGCGGCGGCGCGCATCCTGACCTGGGCGCTGGCGCCGGGTGCGCGCCTGGTCACCGACTACGGGGGAGTCTTCGCGTACTATACCGACGCCGCGCCCATCGAGATGTGGGGCCTGTGCAACGCCGCGATCGCCCGGCGCGGCGGCACGGAGCGCGTGAACCCGATCTACGGCCGCACCTGCCCCGAGTGCTACCCGGCGCTCGGCCCGCAGTTCTTTCACGTCTTGGTGCCGATCGTGCGCGGCCTGGCGGCGTTCCGCAGCCACTTCGAAGTCGTCAACTCGGTCTGGCAGACCGATACCATCGGCCGCTACATCGATTTCACGCGCGGCTTCGTGACCGGGCGCGCGATGGTGCCGGAGCACGACCAGGCGGTCTATTTCCTCGAGCGCCGCAGCCCGGGCGGGTCCTACCGCCCGCGCCAGGCCAGTGACACCGTCACGATTGACTACCCGTTCGAGCCGCTGGGTCGGGCGCCGGGTCTTTGAGGCGGCGCCCGTCAGCGGCCAGAAAGCGCGGGTGGCCGATCCCGAGGTGCGCGAGCCGGAACTGCATCGCGGCGCCGAGAACCCCGAACCCGTAGCGGACGCTCTTGGCGAATCCGATCGACGACGCTTCCTCGAAGTACTTCGTGGGGCAGGTCACTTCCGCGATCTTGAATCCGAAGTGCACGGCCTGCACCAGCATCTGGTTGTCGAACACGAACCCTTCGGCGTTCTCGTTCAGGGGCAGCGTCTCCAGCACGCGTCGGGAGAAGGCTCGATAGCCGGTGTGGTACTCGGAGAGCTTCTCGCCCAGCAACAGATTCTCGGCCAGGGTCAGGAATCGGTTGGCGACGTACTTGTACCTGGGCATGCCGCCCTTGAGGCTGCCGCCGCCGAGGATCCGGGACCCGAGCGCCACGTCGTAGAGCTCGCTCGCCACGCAGTGGGCCAGCGACGGGATCAGCTTCGGGGTGTACTGGTAGTCGGGGTGCACCATGACCACGATGTCGGCGCCGCGTTCCAGCGCCGTCGTGTAGCAGGTTTTCTGGTTGCCGCCGTAGCCGCGGTTCTTCGCGTGGACCAACGTGTGCAGCCCCAGCCGGCGGGCGATCTCGGCGGTTCCGTCCGACGAGCCGTCGTCGACCAGGATGATGTCGTCGACCAGGGCCGGCACCTCCGCCACCGTCCGCTCCAGGGTCTGGGCCGCGTTGTAGGCGGGCATGACCACGGCAATCTTTTTTCCGTCAATCATCGAGAGTGTCCGCCAGGTAACCGCACTTTTTCTTGTCCGACAAGTGCGCAGAGTGCGCCGGTCCCGTGCCGTTTTCCTGTCGACATCGCGCCCGCGCGAACCTAAGAATGCAGAACATGGCGAACAGCTTCGGCAGTCGGTCAGTCCTCAAGGTCGGGAGCCGCGAGTACGAGATTCACCGTCTCTCGGCACTGGAAAAGGCCGGCCTGGCGCCGGGGCGGCTGCCGTTCTCGCTGCGCATCCTGCTCGAGAACCTGCTGCGCACCGAAGATGGCCGCGCGGTCAAGGAGTCCGACATCCGCACGCTGTGCGCCTGGGAGGCGCAGGCCGAGCCGTCGAAAGAGATCGCGTTCATGCCCAGCCGCGTGCTGCTGCAGGACTTCACCGGCGTGCCCGCGGTGGTCGATCTCGCGGCGATGCGCGAGGCGATGAAGCGCCTCGGCGGCGACGCCGGGAAGATCAACCCGCTTCTGCCGGCGGAGCTGGTGATCGATCACTCGGTGCAGGTCGACGAGTACGGCACGCCGCACGCGCTCTCGCTGAACGCGGCGATCGAATTCCAGCGCAACAAGGAACGCTATGCGTTCCTGCGCTGGGGCCAGTCGGCGTTCCGTAGCTTCGCGGTCGTGCCGCCCGACACCGGCATCGTGCACCAGGTGAACCTCGAATTCCTGGCGCGCGTGGTCTTCACGGCGGAAGACGGCAAGGGCATGGCCAAGGCCTATCCCGACACCGTCGTTGGCACCGACTCGCACACCACGATGATCAATGGCCTCGGCGTTCTCGGCTGGGGCGTGGGCGGCATCGAGGCCGAGGCCGCGATGCTGGGCCAGCCGATGTCGATGCTGATCCCGCAGGTCGTCGGCTTCCGCCTGCACGGCGCGCTGCGCGAGGGATCGACCGCGACCGATCTCGTGCTGACGGTGACCGAGATGCTGCGCAAGAAGGGCGTGGTCGGCAAGTTCGTCGAGTTCTTCGGCCCCGGCGTGGCGGCGCTGTCGCTGGCTGATCGTGCGACGATCGCCAACATGGCGCCCGAGTACGGCGCGACCTGCGGCATCTTCCCCATCGACGCGGAGACGCTGCGCTACCTGCGGCTGTCGAGCCGCGCCGACGAGCAGATCGCGCTGGTCGAGGCGTACGCGCGCGAGCAGGGGCTGTTTCACGGCCCCGATACCAAAGAGTCGGAGTACTCGGCGACGCTGGACCTGGATCTCGCCAGCGTGGTTCCGAGCGTGGCCGGCCCCAAGCGGCCGCAGGACAGAGTGAGCCTGTTCTCGACGCGCACCTCGTTCGAGCAAGCGCTGCCGTCGCTGGTCAAGCCGAAGAAGAAGGGCGCGGCCCCGTCGTCGTCGGGCAGCGGCGCCGCCGAGATCACCAACGTCGGCTATGCGCCGGCCTCGGTCGAGCCGGAGGTCGTCAACGGCTCGGTGGTGATCGCGGCGATCACCAGCTGCACGAACACGTCGAACCCGTCGGTGATGATGGCGGCCGGGTTGCTGGCCAAGAAGGCCGTCGAGCGCGGCATCACCACCAAGCCGTGGGTCAAGACGTCGCTGGCGCCGGGCTCGAAGGTGGTCACCGAGTACCTGGACGCCGCGCAGCTGACGCCGTACCTGGACAAGCTGCGCTTTCACACCGTCGGCTACGGCTGCACGACGTGCATCGGCAACTCCGGGCCGCTGCCAGCGACGATCTCGCAGGCGATCGACGAGCGCGACCTGGTCGTGGCGTCGGTGCTGTCGGGCAACCGCAACTTCGAGGGGCGCATCAACCCCGAGGTGCGCGCGAACTATCTGATGTCGCCGCCGCTGGTGGTGGCGTTCGCGCTCGCCGGGCGCATCGACATCGACCTCGACAAGGAGCCGCTGGGCGTCGACAAGGCGGGCAAGCCGGTCTTCCTGAAGGAGGTCTGGCCGTCGCTGCAAGAGGTCAACGCCGCGATGAACGCCATCAAGCCCGAGATGTTCAAGAAGAGCTACAGCGTGGTGTTCGACGGCGATGACCGCTGGCGCGGCCTGGACGTGCCCAAGGGCGAGACCTACGTCTGGGATCAGGCGTCGACGTACATCAAGCATCCGCCCTACTTCGTGGGGATGACCAAGGCGCCGGGCGCCGTGCGCGACATCGCGAGCGCGCGCGTGCTCGCCGTGCTCGGGGACAGCGTCACCACCGACCACATCTCGCCGGCGGGCTCGATCAAGAAGGACGGCCCAGCGGGGCGCTATCTCCTGTCGCACGGCGTGGAGGCCAAGGACTTCAACTCGTACGGTTCGCGGCGCGGGAACCACGAGGTCATGGTGCGCGGCACGTTCGCCAACGTCCGGCTGCGAAATCTGCTAGCGCCCGGCACCGAGGGCGGCGTGACGCGTCACCTTCCCGACGGGGAGGCGATGTCGATCTTCGACGCGTCGGAGAAGTACGCTGCCGAGAAGGTGCCGCTGTTCGTGCTCGCCGGGAAGGAGTACGGCAGCGGGTCGTCGCGCGACTGGGCGGCCAAGGGGCCTCTCCTGCTGGGCGTGCGCGCGGTGATCGCCGAGAGCTACGAACGCATCCACCGCTCCAACCTGGTCGGCATGGGGATCCTGCCGCTGCAATTCCTGCCCGGGCAGAACGCGGCGTCGCTGGGCCTGACCGGCGAAGAGGTCTACGCGACGGTCGGGTTACCCGCGCTGCTCGACGGGGGCTTCAGCGGCGGCCGCGATCTGGGCATCCGCGCGACGCGCGCCGACGGGACCGCCGTCGATTTCAAGGCCCTGGTCCGCATCGACACGCCGCAAGAGATCGCCTACTACCAGCACGGCGGCATCCTGCAGTACGTGTTGCGACAACTGGCGGCTTAGCCGCAAGGCTGGAGGCGCCGAGGCGGCGCCAACGGACGCATCTGTGCCGGCAACCAAGTTGCCGGCGTCACGCTCCCGCTGTCGGCCGCCGTCGCAGACCGGCGGCCTTTTGACGCCGCGCCAGCGCTGGCCCCGCGCTTGCTGAAGCTCCTCATCGAGGAGGCGGTCATGATTGCTTTTGGCAAGGGTTGCTCGGCCGGGCGCCGCGCGCGTCGCGCGTGGTTTTATCTTCGTTGGTCGCTGCTTGGAGCGATGTTGCCAATGATCTGGGCGTGCAACGCCAATCCGTTGGTGGCGCCGACGCCGGATCCGACGCGGTCCGGGACCCATGACTTTCCGGCGTCGCTCGAGAACAAGCTGGACGTCTTGTTCATGGTCGACAACTCGCCGTCGATGAAGCTGCTCCAGGACAAGCTCATCGCTCAATTTCCATCGTTCATCGATCCCTTGAAGATGGTGCCAACGCCGGATGGATCCGGCTTCGCGCTGCCCGACATCCATGTTGCTGTCGTGTCATCCGATACCGGCCCGGGAAAATTTCAGTCGGCGCCCGGGTGCAGGTTTGGCGGCGACAACGGACAATTTCAGTTCGCGCCGCGCCAGCCTTGCACGAAGTCACCGCTGCACACGACGCCGACCCAGCAGACGTTTCTGTCGGCGTCGATGAATCAGACCGTGACCAATTTCGACGGCGACATCAGCGACGCGTTTGCATGTATCGCCGCGCTCGGCCAGGCCGGTTGCGGTTTTGAGGGTCAGCTCAAGTCGGTGCGCTGGGCGCTGGACCCGCTCAACACGCCGGACACCAACGTCGGGTTTCTACGTGAGGACGCAACCCTCGCGGTCGTGCTCATCACCAACGAAGACGACTGCTCGGTCCCGGATGATTCGGACCTGGTCGATCCGACGCAAAGCTTGATGGCCGATCCACTCGGGCCGCTTTGGTCCTTCCGTTGCAACGAATTCGGGCATCTCTGCAACATCGGCGGCAAGCTGCAGGCACCGCCGCGCGGGCCGGCGGATCATTTGCAAGGCTGCGTCTCCAATGAGACGCAGACGCCGACGGCCACGGCGCCGCACGGACTGCTCACAAAGATCGGCGACGAGGTGGCGTTCTTGAAAGGCCTAAAGACCGATCCGACGCGAATCGTGGTCGCGGCGATCACCGGGTTGCCCACCGATTACAGTATCGAGATGATCCAGAACCCGGGCGATCCCGAGATGCACCCGAGCATCAAGGCCTCATGTGGATCACACACCGCCGTGGGCGCCGATCCGGCGGTGCGCCTGCTTCAATGGGTGAACGCATTCGGCAATCACGGTGTCGCCCAGGACATCTGTGCCGACACCCTGGACGATGCCCTCAAAACGATCGCCAATCTCATCAAGATCAACCTTGGTCCCCCGTGCGTCACCGGCCAGTTGATGGACCGTGACCCTTCGACGCCCGAGCTCGACCCCGAGTGCCAGGTCACCGACATCTACACCGACGACCAGAAGCACGAGCACCAGACCGCGCTGCAGGCGTGCGCCGTCAACGCGACGCCGCCCTGCTGGTCGCTGGTCGACGACGTCCAGTGCGCCGGCGCCAAGAAGCTGAACGTGACCCGCGCCGCGGGCACGCTCCCCGACGGCCTGCACACCACGATCTCGTGCAGCCTGTGTATCCCGGGTGTGGCGCGGCCGGGCTGCCCCTGAGGCCCCTACGATCAGCGAGCTAGTGAACTAATTACAAGTCCCGAGCATGTCGGCGCGCAGGCAGATGGCGCCGCAGGGGCAGACCATGGCACCGGTGCAGGTGGTGTTGTTGGCATTGCCAGCGCAGTCGGCGTCGGTCCAGCACCGGTTGCCGTTGCGGTTCGGGATCGCCTTGCAGACGCCGCTGGCGCGGCCGGCCGCGCTGCAGGTCACGCCCGCGCACTCTTCGTTGGCGTTGCAGTCGGCGTCGACCGAGCAGCATCCGCGCACCGCCAGGCAGGCGACGCCCGCATCGATGCACGCGCCCATGTGCGCCACCGTGACGCCGGCGCAGCCGGCGAGACAGGCGTTGTTATAGGTGTGGCCGTCCGCGCCGCACACGGGCATGACGATGTCAGAACAGATGCAGGCGCCGCGGTCGGCGCCGGCGTCGACGGTTCCGGTGCTGCCGCCCATCGCGGTCACGCCACCCGTGCCGGTCGCACCTCCGGTGCCCTTCGCGCCGCCGGTTCCTGCGCTCGCGCCGCCCGTGCCGGCGTTCGCGCCGCCCTGGCCGGTCGCGCCGCCCGTACCGCCAACCTGACCTCCCGCGCCGCTGGCGCCAGCCGCGCCCGTGTGCCCGCCAGAGGCGGTGGTCGCACCGCCGCTACCGGTGATGACATCGATGTGGCCGCCCGATCCGTTCCCGCCGTCCGAGACCACCGAGATCGATCCGCAACCGACGATCAGGGCCGCGGCGCCGGCCGCGGCGAACACGCCGGCGAGCGCCGTTCCGAAAGATAAAGTCCGGGCGCGGGTTCTTCCCATGCGGCGATACTGTCAGGAAATCGATAGAGTAGCGCCACCAAATTATGATCGGTGCCGGTTCGATTCTGCGCTCTTCGACGCATCCGCGTTGGTTCGCGGCCAGCACGTCCGATTTGCCGGCGCTGCTCTCGGACCACCTTCATTGCGAGCGAAAGGCGGCCGAAAATGCGCTGTCGCTGGTGCGGCGCTATCCGCACCGGGGCGACTCCGTCGGGGCGCTGACTCGCCTCGCGCACGAGGAGACCAGCCACGTGGTTCAGGTTGCCGCGCTGCTGGCGCGCCGCGGGTGGGCCCCGCGCGCCGACACACCCAATCACTATGCGCGCGGCCTACTTCGCGAGGTGCGCGGCCGGGAGCCCGAGCGGCTGCTTGACGCGCTGCTGGTGGCCGCATTCATCGAATCCCGATCGCACGAGCGCCTGGAGTTGCTGGCCAGCGGCTTCGCAACGATGGGCGACGTCGAGCTCGCCAGCTTCTATCAGGCGCTCGCGACGGCGGAGGGGCGTCACGCCGAGATCTTCGTGACGCTGGCGGCGCCGCTGGTGCCGCCGCGCGTGCTGGAAACGCGCCTCGAAGAGTTGGCGCAGCGCGAGGCGGAGATCCTCGCCGCGTTGCCCCACGTGCCGCGCGTGCACTAGTTTTCGCCGCCGCGCCCCTTTGATCGGCGGCAGCGCCTGCAGCCGCAGCGCCTGCGCCCTCCCGAGCCGCTGCGGACACTCAGTTCTGATAGCTTCACGCTTCGGCCGCGCGCCGAGAAGGAGATCGAGATGACGCCGACCCGCAAGACCGCCCTCGTCCGTTCGGCAACGCTGGGGGCCTTCCTGGGGGCGGCGCTGGCGTCTGGGTCGGTATACGCGACGACCTATCACGTCGCGACCGCCGGTAGCGACAACGGCGACGGTCTGACTCAGGCGACGGCGTGGTTCACGATCGGGCGGGCCCAGCGAACGGTGAAGGCCGGCGACACCGTGATGGTCCACGGCGGCACCTATGCGTTCACCAACGCGAACGCGCCCACGCTCATCGGCGGCGAGTTCACGACCAGCGGTACGGCGGCCGCGATGATCACCTATACGGCGGTTGCGGGCGAGCCGGTGCCGCTCCTCGATCTCAGCAACGTGACCGCGACGGGGCGGGTCACCGGCCTCGACGTCCACTGCAACTTCGTCCACATCATCGGGCTCGAGGTGATGGGCGTGCACCAGTTCATGAGCGGCCAGGACTCGTGGGGCGTGCGCATCCAGGGCAGCAACAACACTCTCGAGCGCCTCAACGTCCACAACAACGACGCGCCCGGCGTGTTCATCACCAGCGGCGCCAACAACCTGATCCTGAATTGCGACTCGCACAACAACTACGACGTCCTCGAGGGCGGCGGTAGCGGTGACGGCTTCGGCTGTCACTCGTCGGGCGGCAACAACATCCTGCGCGGTTGCCGCAGCTACGACAACAGCGACGACGGCTTCGACTTCATCAACGCCGCCGGCCCGTGCATCGTCCAGAACTCGTACTCGTTCCGCAACGGCTTCGTTCCTGGCACCACCACCGCGGCCGGCAACGGCGCCGGCTTCAAGGCGGGCGGCTACGGCTCGCCGCCGGTCGTGCCCGCGACGGGCGCCGCGACGCACACCGTGGAGAACTGCGTCTCCTCCGGCAATCGCGCCGAGGGCTTCTACGCCAACCACCACCCGGGCACCATCAACTTCTACAACAACACCGCGTTCAACAACCCCGCCAACTACAACATGCAGGCCGACGCGGGCTTTCCGTCGAGCCACGTCATCCGCAACAACATCGCGATGACGCCGGGGTCGTCGATCAGCAACCTGAGCGGCGGAACCGACACGTTCAATTCCTGGACGCTGTCGGTGACGGTCTCGGCGGCCGACTTCATGAGCATGGACATCAACGGCCTGGCGCTGGCGCCGCGCGCGGCCGACGGGAGCATCCCCAACAACGCGTTCATGCGTTTGGTCGCGGGCAGCGACATGATCGACAAGGGCACCGACGTCGGCTTGCCGTTCGTGGGCGCCGCGCCGGACCTCGGCGCGTTCGAGTTCGGCGCGGTCACCGGTAGCGGCGGCGCGAGCGGCTCGGGTGGGGCGACCGGCGCCGGCGGCATGACCGGCGGCGGCGCGGGTGGCGCGCGCGCGGGCACGGGCGGCATGACCGGCGGCGGCGCGGGCGGGACAACGGGCGGAGGCACCGGTGGCTCGACGGTCACGGGCGCGGGCGGCACGACCGGCGGCGGCGCGGGCGGCTCGACGGGGACGGGCGCGGGCGGCGCGACCGGCGGAGGCGCAGGCGGATCCACCGTGGCCGGCACCGGCGGCTCACGCACCGGAGGCGCCGGCGCGTCGGGCGGCGAGGCCGGAGCGACCGGCGGCGGCGAGACCGGCGGCGCGAGCGGCGGTTGCGCCTGCGCAATGGCGGGCACGGGCGGCGGCGCCGCGGGATCGCTCGCGGGCGTGCTGCTCGCGCTGGTCGCGCTGCGCGGGCGACGACGCCGCGGGTAGACGCTCGTCTCCTCTTTCTCACCCTCCCACAACTTCCTCTTTCTCCCTCGCCCAGTCTGCTGGGAGAGGGTCGGGGAGGGTCGGGGAGAGGGCAGACCTTCCGATCGCAGCACCCGCCACGCGGCGCCGGTCCATCGGGTCGAGCCCGTGCGGCAAGTGTCTCGCGCGCGGCAGGTCAGACGCGCAGGGATTTCGCGGCCCGTGGTCAGTACGGCCGTGAGCGCGGCCCGGTTGCTGATGGTATGTAATTCGCATCGGGCAGGGTCATGGAAAAGAACATAGCTCTGGGCAATCGCTATCTGGTTGCAGGTGTATTCGTCGTGGCCCTGTCCGCGGGCGCGTGCGCGATCTCGCCGCCGCCGCCGCCCGCGCCGCCGTCCGCCCCCAAGGCGGCTGAAAATCTCGACGACATCAAAGAGAACCTGAGGTCGTTCGACAAGGACGTGAAGTCCTTCGTGGCCTCCGCGGCTGACCGCTCGTCGGTCAACGATCCAAACAGCTTCCGCGCTCACGAGCTCGCCGGCGAACACCGCCTGTCCGCCCGCGCCGCCGAGCTGCGCCGCCGCATCCACGCCGCCTTCGGCACGACCCCGCCACCGGAAGCGACCGCGATCGCGGTCCCGCCCGCGGCGCCCCCGCCGCCCGCACCTCCGCCGCCCGCACCCGTCCAGCTACCCCCGTCGAGCACGCCGTCCCCGCCGACTCCACCCGAGCAGCAGGCGTTGTTCGACCAGCTGGACGCGTCGGAGAAGGAGCTGCACAGCACTCCGCCTCCTGCTGGGCCCTGATCGAAAGCAATCCTGGTGTCTCGTCGTTTCAGGGTGTCACGGCCTGAGTTGGCCCCGGAACCGATACCGGCTGGAAGCACCCCAGCGGTAGCGCCGTGGAACCTTCGAAAGGCGAATGCCATCGCCGTGCGAGCCGGCCGAGAATTTGGCAGCGTCATGGTGCAAGCTTCGCCCAAGGTTCCACAAGCGGCTGCACCCGGCGCGAATGACTGCCGGACGTTTCCGGCGTGGGAGATTGGATGAAGGACGAGCGCGAACGTTGGGAGCGTCGGCGTCGTTCTCGCGCAAAGTCAGCGAAGGCGTGCGCGATAGGTGGAGAAAGTAAACGTTCGGACGGGTAGCGCGCCCTTGGGTCGTGATTGTTTTATTTCCGCGCTGACCAGCGCTGTATCGTAGGCAGGTGGAGATGGAAAAGTGGGATGAGAGGTGTTTGGGCCGGGCGGGATGCTAGTTCCTCCCCACCCACGTCCATGATCGGACGACCGCATGTTAGGCCGCACTCCGCCAAAAACGCTGCACGCCGGGTGTGCTACAGGAGGTGAGATGGCGAAGGTTGGCCTAGAAGGCGCGACGATCGAGCCTGTGCTTTCTGCCGTTGCCGAACGGAGAGGTTGGACTCTCTGCGTGGGCGCCGGAACATCCCTGCCCGCTTTTCCAACATGGTGGACGCTCGTCCATCGCTTGCTGATGCGCAGCTCCCGTTTCGAGCCGGATGCCTCAGTGGATACCTTGCGGGAGTTCGGTCCGGACGCTGCGATTCAGGCAGTGGCGAATAGGAGTGGATGGTCCGATGTCGAGCGAGTTCAGGCGCTCAGTGAAGAGCTATTCAGAGATTTACTTGGATCTGCTGCAAATCCCAGTGAGCGAGACGCAGTGGCCAGTGCACTCGCTTCCTCCCGACCAGGGCAACTGACCAAGCAGAAATGGTCTGCGTTTCTTGACTTCTTCGATCACAACTATCCGCTCGTCACGGCTCAGGGTCTAGCTCGCGTGATAGCCGATACTCGTATGACCCCAAGGGAAGTTTCGCGTGTGATTTCGTTCAATGCCGAGTCTCTCCTGGCCGCCCTTATAAACGGTCGTCTTTGTCAAAAGAACTCTCACAATATGCTTGTGGCCTCGCAGGAAGGCGAACTGACCCAGCATCTTGATCTGATTGCGCATACAATCTCGCATCGACGCGCCGACCGAATTCCCTACTTCTTTTGTCACGGTGCGGTTTCGGTCCCAGAAACCATTGTTCGCTTCGCTTCGGATGACAAACTTGTTTGGTCCGAGTCCGAATATCTGACTTTGAACAACTCAAACTATTCGTGGCAATCAGCCACTTTTTTGGAGGCCTGCTCGTCGACGAGCGTCGTGTTTGTGGGCGTGTCGTTGACTGATCCCAACATGCGTCGCTGGCTGTCCTGGTCTCATACCCTTCGCCTTTCGGAGCTGGTAAAGACGAAGAACACGGTCGGTACGGCCGATTCAGCGCCCCACTACTGGATTTGTAAAAGGTCAACGTCCGCTGAGACTCAGCGGTGGACCGAAGCGGCTGTCTCGCACCTGGGCGTTCGCCTTGTGTGGATCGACGACTGGTCCGCCGTCGAGGGCACGCTGCGACGCATGCTCCAATAGAGATAGCTCATGAAGCGCTGCTTTGGGCCGAACGAAGTATGCGAGGCCGACACTGGAACTGGAGATGAAAGCGCCGAGCGATCTAACGCCGGCCCCAAGGAGTTCCAGCTCAAGCGGCTAGTTACCACTGGGTGAGCGTCGACAACTCCCGTCTTCCCCGACGAACGTCGCCTCGACCTCCAGCGCCTCCGACCACAACACCACGTCCGCCCGCGCACCCGGGGCGAGCCGACCTCGATCGCCGAAGCCGAGTAGCCACGCCGGCACCGTCGTCACGGTCGCGAACGCGTCCTCGAGCGCGGCGCCGGTGAAGGCCACGAAGTTGCGCAGGGCCTGGTCGAGGGTGAGGGTCGAGCCGGCGAGCGTGTCGGGGGACGACGCGAGGCGCGCGGCGCGGCCGTCGGAGATGATGGCCACGCCGCCGAGCTGGTAGTGCCCCGCGCCGAGGCCCGCGGCGGCGGTTGCGTCGGTGACCAGCGCCAGGCCGCCGCAACCCTTGGCGGCCAGCGCGAGTTGGAGCGCGCCGGGAGCGACGTGGATGCCGTCCGCGATCAACCCGGCGACGACGCGGTCGTCGACCAGGGCGGCGCCGACGGCGCCGGGCGCGCGGTGATTGAACGGCGACATCGCATTGAACAGGTGCGTGACCATCAGCGCGCCGGCGTCGATGCCGGCGCGCAGCTCGGCGTCGGTGGCGTCGGTGTGGCCGAGGCTCACCGTGACTCCCTGCGCGCGCAGCCGGCCGATCAGCTCCAGCGCACCCGGACGCTCGGGCGCCAGGGTCACCAACCGCACCGTCCCGCGCGCGACGGCCGCATCGATGATCGCGGGCGTCGCGGCGTCGATCGCCGCGCGATCGTGGGCTCCCGCGCGCGACGGCGACAGCAGCGGGCCTTCGAGGTGCAGGCCCAGCGGCGTCGCGCC
>CAZNCQ010000072.1:0-26571 GCA_964571275.1 uncultured Myxococcales bacterium | reverse complement strand
TGGTTCGATCACGACGCGATCTCGGACGGCTCCGACGGCAACCTCGACATCACGCACGCGTCGGACTTCATCACCGTCTCGTACACGACGTTCACGTACTCGACGAAGCGCGCCGATCCGAATGACACCGGCGCCATGGGCCACCGCGTGTCGAACCTGGTCGGTCACAGCGACAGCAACGCGTCCGAGGACACCGGCCACCTGAACGTGACCTGGCACCACGACTGGTGGGGCGCCAACGTCATGGAGCGGCAGCCGCGCGTTCGGTTCGGCAAGAACCACATCTTCAACAGTCTCTACACCGCATCGGGCGACAACTATTGCATCGGCGTGGGAGCGAGCTCGAACATCCTCGACGACGACAATGTCTTCGTGGGCGTCCTGAACCCGATCGAGAGCGTCAGCTACTCGAACGCTGCCAGCATCGTGTCGTCGCGCAACAACATCTACTCCGGCACGTCCGGCTTGGTCGCAGACAAAGGCTCGGGCGTGTTCACGCCGCCGTACGCCTACACCGCCGAGGCGGCCGGCCTCGTCGAGGCAGACGTGCGGGCGAACGCGGGCCCCAAGTAGGGCGCCCAAGTAGGGTGCCGAAGTAGGGTGCCCAAGTAGGGCGCCCTTTCGGCGCGTTCAGTCGTGCCGACCCGCGCGGTTGCCGGCGCCAGCTGAGCCGCGTCCTCCTCCAGAGGACACTGGATCTGCTCGGAGGTCCCATGACGCCCGCCCCCGCGTTCCCGAAGCCGTCATTGCTGGTCGCTCTTGCCCTTGGCACGATGATCGCGATGATGACGGCGGCGTGTGCCGGCGTGAAGGCTCCGGCCCCGCCCGCCGGGGGCGGCGACGCCTCAGGTGGTGCCGGCGGTGGGGCAAGGCCGCCCTCCGGCACCGGCGTCGGCGGGACCGGCGTGACCGTTCCACCGACCGGCAACGGCGCCTGCACCAACCTGCGCTGCCGGCAGGGCAGCTGCACCGGCGCCGGCTGCATGGCGACCGCCTGTCCCGGCGGAGGGACCACCTCGTTGAGCGGCACCGTCACCGACCCGGCCGGCAGGGTCCCCCTCTACAATGTGGTGGTCTATGTCCCCAACGAACCCGTGCAGCCGCTGCCGTCGGGCGCCGCGTGCGAGACCTGCGGCGGCAACTTCTCCGGCAAGCCGATTGCGGTCACGCTGACCGACACCGCCGGCCACTTCAAGCTCGACGACGTCCCGATCGGTGCCAACGTCCCGGTGGTCATTCAGATCGGCAAGTGGCGGCGGCAGCTCGTGATGGACAACGTCCCGGCCTGCGCCAACACCCCGATCGCCAACGCCGACCTCACGCGGTTGCCGCGCAACAAGAGCGAAGGTGACATCCCCAAGTTCGCCATCGCCACCGGCGGCTCGGACGCGCTCGAGTGCTTGCTGCGCGACATCGGCGTCGACGAGGCCGAGTTCACCAGCGACACCGGCGCGGGCCGCGTGCACCTGTTCCAGGGCTACCGGGCCTCGCCAACCATCGCCACCAATGGCGCCAGCACGCCGCTGACGCCCGTCGACCAGCTGTGGTCCAGCACCGCCAGCATGATGAGGTACGACATCGTGCTCATGGCCTGTGAAGGCGACTCCGGCCAGTCCGAGGGGCGCACCGCTGCCCAGTATCAGGCCGTGCGCGGCTACGGCGACATGGGCGGCCGCATCTTCGGATCGCACTATCACACCAACTGGGTCCGCTCCGAGGATGGCGAGCCCAACGCGGGGTACCCGATGGTCGTCAAGTTCTCGGAGGGCGAAGGCACGCTGCCCGACGGCTTCCTGTCCACCGTCGACACCAGCTTTCCGAAGGGCATGGCCTTTCGAGACTGGCTGGTCAACGTGGGCGCCACCCCCACGCCGGGCCAGCTCGCGGTCATCGGTACCAAACACCTGGTGGATGCGACGGTGCCCGGCGTGTCACAGCAGTGGCTGTACGGCATGGACACGGCCAAGAAGACGCCCGCCGTACAGTATTTCTCCTTCACGGCGCCCGTGGGTCAGAAGGAGTGCGGCCGCATGATCTTCAGCGACGTCCACGTCGCGCAGGGCGGCGGCGACCTGGCCGCCGTCCCCTTCCCCACCCGCTGCGGTCCGGCTGGCGGCGACCTCTCGCCGCAGGAGAAGGCGCTCGAGTTCATGCTCTTCGACATCTCTTCCTGCGTGCAGAAGGACGACGCGCCGGTCCAGCCCCCGACGATCATCCCGTAACCGACGCCTCCGTGATCCACCCGCGCTTCGTGCCGCCCGCCAGGCCGCCGCGCCCGGATTCACGCCGGCTTCGCGATCGCCGCCACCTCCTCGCGTGAGAGCGCGATCCGCCGCGCAGACCAGTTCTCTTCCAGGTGCTCGACAGAGCTGGTGCCCGGGATTGGCAACATGACGGGCGAGCGGGCGAGGAGCCAGGCGAGCGCGATCTGAGCGGGCGTGGCGCCGTGCTTGTCGGCGATCGCGGCGAGCGCGGGCTTCTCTTGCGCGACATTGCCGACGGCGAGCGGGAAGAAAGGCAGGTAAGCGATGCTGTTCTGCGTGCAGAAGTCGAGCACGCCTTCGGGGTCGTCGACCTCGGAGTGGGTGTACTTCGCGATCGCGCCACCGCCGCCCGAAACGTTGAACATGTTCTGCACGGCGACGATGCGCGTGCGCGCGCGCGCCTGCTCGAGCTCGCGCACGCCGACGTTGCTGAGCGCGAGGTGGCGAATCTTGCCTTCGGCCTGCATCGCGATGAGCGCGTCGAGCGACTCCATGAACGGGACGCCGGCGGTGGACATGTAGCGCAGGTGCACGACGTCGAGACGCTCGAGCCGCAGCGTGCGCAGATCGTCCTCGGCACCCTTTCGCAGCTCTTCGGGGCGCAGCGCGGACGCCCACCCTTTGTCGGGCAAGCGCTTGCCGCCGAGCTTGGTGGCGATGACCAGATCGCGCGGGTACGGATGCAGGGCTTCGGCGATCAGCTGGTTGGCGACGAGGGGGCCATAGAACCAGGCCGTGTCGATGAAGTTGATGCCCAGCTCCACCGCGCGCCGTAAGACGGCGCGCGCGCGTGCGGGATCGTCGGGCTCGCCCCAGACGTCCTTGCCGGGCAAGCGCATGGCACCGTAGCCGATGCGCTGCACCTCGAGGTCGCCGAGACGGATGGTAGCGGGAGCGTGTGCGTGGCCGTCATTGCGAGCTGGCTGGCGAGTGGGTTTGTCCATGCTGCGAGGATACGTCGCCGGAGCCGGAGCGCCTTGGGCGATGTTGGCGGGTTCGCGCGGAGGATACGAAGCTTCGAGCGTAGACGCCGGGCGTGACGCCGACGATGCGCCGGAAATGCCGGTGAAGCTGGCTCTCGTCGTAGAAGCCGACCGCTTGCGCGACTTCCGCGACGAGCACGCCGCGCCGGAGCAGCTCCCGGGCGCGCGAGACACGGAGATAGGTCAGGTACTCGTAGGGCGGCAGCCCGACCTGGACGCGAAAAGCGCGGACCAGATGGAACTTGTCGAGCGCGGCGTGCGCGGCAAGGTCGTCGAGGGTGATCTTGTCGGCGAGCGCGTCGTGCAGGAAGGCGCGCGCGCGGCGTACAGCGCGCGGCGCCGGCCCCTGCGCCGGAGGGCGAGCGCAGACGATCTCGCTCAGGGTCTCGGCGACCAACGTGGCGCGCTCGAGCTCGGTGGCGTCCTGGCGGACGAGCGCCTCGTGCATGGCAAACGCGAGCTGCGCGGCGCGCTCCCCCGGCGCGAAGCCCGGCGCCCGGAAGTGTGCGGCGCCGCGCAGGCCCACCGCATCGGCCGCGGCGGCGACGAGCTCGGGCGCGAACCCGGCGCCCTGCAGCGTGAACGGCGCGTGGACCCGCAGGTCGCGGTGAATCTCACCGGGCTCCTTGAGCTTGAGCGAGCCCGCAACGTGCGTGCGCACGCCACCGCGATACCAACCGTCGAACGCGCCCTCGTAAACCACCACCACGCTGAAGTGCTCGGCATAGGTGGTCTTGAGGCGATCCTCGCGCTCGACCCGCACCATGCTCGTCACCGACGGGGTGTCGGGCTGCCAGAACCGGACCCGACGGCGATCGTCGCTGGGCAGCATCGACACAGTCTAGTTCAGGCGCGGCGGTTGGCTTGGGCGATCTTGGCAGCGTCGGCGAGAGCACGCAGGCTTGGTCGCACATCCATTTCGCTCTACCCTCGCGACTGCCATTGGAGGCATCACGATGCGCCATCCCGTCTCGATTCTCGTGCTCACCTGCGTGCCGCTGCTCGCGAGCGGCGCGTGTCATCGAGGCGCGCCGCTCGAGCATCCGCCCGACGGCGGCGGCGCGGGGTCGGGGGGCGCCACTCCCGCTGGCGCGGGCGGCACAGGCAACGAGGGAAACGGGGGAGCAACTGGTTCAGGAGGCGATCGCGGAGCAGGCGGCGCCACAGGCTTCGGCGGCAGCTCGGGCACGGGCGGTGTCGCCGGGGGCAGCGGAGGATCCGCATCGGGAGGCGTGTCCGGTCAAAGTGGCGCGACGGACGCGGGCGCCGAACGCACGGACGGCGGTTCCGTCTCGAGGGTGATCTCACTCGCCGCGCCGATGACCTTTGCGTCTCCGTCGCCGCAAGTCGTGACGCTTGCCGACCTCGACAAGGACGGCAAGCTGGACGCGGCGACGGCCTCTTTCGACGGCCACGTCAGCGTTCTGCTTGGAAACGGGAACGGAACCTTTCAAACGCAGAAGTCATACGCCTGCAGCGGGCAGACCGCGGGTGTCGGGATCGTCGCCGCGGACTTCGACAACGACGGCAACCCCGATCTCGCCGTCTCGCAGTCCAGATTCGGGTTCGGAGCCCTGCTGGGAAAAGGCGACGGTACGTTTCAGAACGCCGGTCTCGGCCTCTCCGGAACCACCGAAGGAGGAATCGCGGCAGCCGACTTCAACAACGACGGGAAGATGGACGTCATGATGGCGTTCCAGAGCGCGGCCGGCGTGTACGTGACGTTCGGTAACGGCGACGGAAGTTTCCAGCAGTCTCCGCCGGTCTACAGCGCCTCGCCCAACATCTCCGGTGGGCTCGTCCTCATCGACTTCAACAGCGACGGCCGGCTCGACATCGTCACCGCGGGCGGTGGTTTCGTCAGCGTGTCCCTCGGAAAGGCTGACGGCACGTTCCTCGATCGCGCGAATTTTCCCGTGGGCTCGGGCACGATCATCCGATCGGTCGCGGTCGGCGATCTCGACGGAGACGGCGTGCTCGACGCGGTCGCGCCCGACAGCAGCGGCGTCACCGTGAACGTCTTCCGCGGCAAGGGAGATGGAACGCTGCTGCCCGCCACCCAGGTTCCCTGCGGCAACGATCCCGCCGACGTGAAGATCGTGGATCTGAACCTGGACGGAAAGGCCGACATCATCGCAACGAACGATTCGGGCCCTGGCAACACCGGCACCGTGGCCGTGCTCCCTGGCAAAGGCGACGGAACATTCGAGCCCTTCCTCACGTTCATGACAGGGGGACAAGGTCCCCACTCCGTCGCGGTAGGCGATCTCGACGCCGACGGACTGCCGGACCTCGTGGTCGCCAACAAGGACGGGGCCAACATCGGCGTCGTCATGAACAACAGCCACTGAAAGGGGTCATCATGTCCAAGTCGAAGCGTCGCGTCTGGCTCACGAGTTCTCTGCTCACCGCCGCTGCCACCCTCGCGCTCGGCGCCGGCATCATCACCGCGGCCGTGCCCCGGCGCGCCGCCGCGGCGCACCGGCGGGGGTGCTCGAAGGATCTCAAGCACCGCACCGCCGAGCAGGCCATCCGCGAGCATCTGGCGCTGCTGCAGGCGGGCAATCTCGAGCAGGCGATGTGCGACTACGACGAGGAGGCCACCGTCATCCTGCCGACCCAGCTGATCACCGGCCTCGACAACATCCAGGCCGGACTGTCGGGCGTCGGCGCGCTGCTTGGCAGCGCCGTCCCTCAGATCCAGACGCTGATCGCGACCGAGGACGCCGTCATGATCACCTTCACCGCCTTCGGCACGCCCTGCACGCTCCCCGACGGGTCGGACACGTACATCGTGCGCAAGGGCCTGATCGTGGAGCAGACCGTGCACGATACGTTCCACAGCGCTGCTGGTCAGACCTGCCCGGCGGCACCGCCGGGGACGTAGTCATCAGCTCGGCCGGCGCGAAGAAAATCGAGCGGCCGTGTCGATCCCGACGTGGCTCGCTCGTCGCCATCTCGGAAGGCGGGTCGCGGTGACCCGCAGCACCAGGCGACCAGAACGAAACACGGAGACTTCATGAGCAAGGTACGCGTGAATGGCTTCACCGTCTCGCTGGACGGCTACGGCGCCGGGCCGAGCCAGGACGAGCAGAACCCGCTCGGCCGCAACGGGACGGAGCTGCACCGATGGTTCCTCCCGACGCGGACGTTCCAGAGCATGTACGGCGAGGCCGGCCAGGGCACCACGGGGCTCGACGACGACTTCGCCCGCCGCGGCGCCGAGAACGTCGGGGCCTGGATCCTGGGACGCAACATGTTCGGGCCGGTGCGCGGCCCCTGGCCCGACGAGCGCTGGCGCGGCTGGTGGGGCGAGAATCCGTCTTACCACGCGCCGGTCTTCGTCCTCACGCATCACGCACGGCAGCCTCTGGAGATGGAAGGCGGGACGACGTTTCATTTCGTCACCGGCGGAATCGAAGAGGCGCTCCGCCGCGCGCGCGAGGCGGCGGCCGGCGCGGACGTCCGCCTGGGTGGCGGTGCGGCGACCATCCGCCAGTACCTGCGGGCGCGGTTGGTCGACGAGATGCACCTCGCCGTGTCGCCCGTGCTGCTGGGCTCCGGCGAGGCGCTGCTAGCGGACCTCGACCTCCGCGCCCTCGGCTACCGCGTCGCCGAGCATGTGCCCAGCCCCGCCGCGATGCACGTCGTGATTCAGCGCGAGCGTCTCTGAGCGGCGGAGCTCACTGGTCCATCATCTTCTGCATCACCTGCCAGACCGCGGTGTTCGTACACAGCGTGCAGCTCGGCCCATAAAACATCGAACGCAGCGAGGTGTCGCCCATCAGCTGGACGCGCATCCACGCGGTGACGGCGACCTCGTAGGGATTGAGCGTTCCGGCGCGGAAGCTGATCCAGCCAGCGTGCGTCGCCGCCAGCTGGTCGGCGAGCATGACCGGCTGGTTGGTGATGCCGGTGAAGGCAGCCATGATCGTGCTGCACGGGACGGTGGTGTCCATCCCGCCGCAGAGGAGCAGCGCGGGCCCGTGCAGGTTCCGCGTCGCCGTGGCGCCGGCGATCGGCGCGATGGTGAGGATGTGAGCGTCCGTGCCCGCGGTGGTGGTGGCGAAGCCGCCCTGCGAGTGCCCGGTCGCCCCGACGTGAGTGGTATCGATACGCTGGTACAGCTCACTCGTGGGATCGGCGTTCTGCTCGAGCACCCAGGTCACGCCCGCCACCATCGGCGGCGGCGTGCCTTGCGCCACGTTGGGGCTGTTCGACGCGATGACGACGAAGCCGTGCGACGCGAGGTGCGTGAGCAGCACCCGGTAGATGCTGGGCGTCGTCCCGGTGCCGTTGCCCCAGGTGATCACCGGGTGGCATAGCCCACCTTGCGCCAGGTCCGTGGGGCGGAACAGCGTGAACGCGACGGGAGCGCCTCCATCGGCGCCCTGGCCGGCAGCGGGGCCGACGTTGTTTTCGGTCGTCGTTGCGAAAGGACCCGTGACCGAGGGATCGGCTGCTGGCCACGGCCCGACGGTGCACGCGGTACCGGTGCCAGCGTCGGTCGCGGTTGCGCCGCCCGCGCCGGTCGCGCTGCCGCCCGCGCCGGTCGCGCCGCCGCCATGACCGCCGGCTCCGGTGCTCGTCGCGCCGCCCGCGCCGGTCGCGCTTCCGGCTTGACCGCCACTCCCGGTGCCCGTCGCGCCGGCGGGCCCGCCTCCGGCGCCGGTCACACCGCCTTTACCGCCGTCGGACGTGGAGCCGGCGCAGGCCATGAGCGCCAACGCACACGAGCACACGAAGCCGCAGATCAATCGGGAGGGTCGCATTGCCGTACCTCCGAACAGGGTTTCGGGCCGCCAGCCGGGCCGTTCCAAACGATACAGCACGCCGGTGGGACCAGCACCGCCTGACCGCAAAAAAGGTAGCGCCGCGTCGGCGTCGATCGCCTCTGTCGAAGACAATCACGCGGCTTCGGCCAAAAAGCGCGCGACGTGTCGGGCGAACTCCGCCGGGCGCTCGAACATCGGAACATGGCCGCAGCGCTCCATCACGACCAGGCGCGCATGAGGGAGCCCGTGGCGCAGGGAATCGATGGCCGTGCGGTGGAAAAAGCGATCGGTGTCGCCCCACACGATCAGCGTGGGGAGCGCGAGCCGCGTTAGCAACGACTCGAGCAAGTAGGCATGATTGCCCCACAGATCGGCCCAGAGCCGGAGCCGCAGGGGACGGCTCGCGAGGGCGTCGGCGCCAAGAGCGCGCAGCACGGCACCGGGAATGAACGGACGACGCACGAATGCCAATGCGACGAGCCGCGCGAACTCGCGCGCGGTGGCTGGCACCAGCGGTTGCTCGCCGCGCGCGATCTCGCGCTCGACCAGGCTCGGCGTTTGCGAATGGACGCCGTGAGTCTCGACGAGCGTCAAGCTGAGCACACCGGCCGGGAAATCGTGCGCCAGCACGCCGGCGACGTGCCCGCCCATCGAGTTGCCGACGAGGTGAAAGCGCTCGATCCCGAGCGCCCCGATGAACGCGCGAACCCGCGCGGCCTGGCTGCGCACGTCGAGCGGCTCGTCGGGGTCGACCGGCGTTCCGCCGAAACCGGGCAGGTCGACCGCGACCACGTGAAAGCGGCGGCGGAGGTTGCGCGCCGCGCCCGTCCAGTGGTCCTTGTCGGCGCCGAAGCCGTGGAGCATCACGATCGCCGTCCCCGCGCCGCCCTCCCAGTAGGCGAAGGGCCGTCCGTCGACGACCACGCGCGCGCAGCGCACGCCCGAGCGGGCGCGCTCGACGGCCATGAACAGCCGCGCCCACGGGTTCGGGCAGAGCCAGTACGTGGCTGCGAGCAAGACCAGCGCAGAGATCGCGACGATGAACACGATGAGCCTCCGACGACGACGGCGTCCTCGGAAGGAGAGACGAGATAGTCCCTCGGCCCGTGACAGGCGTGCGCTCTCCGGCTTCTATTGATCTCGGGGAATTCTGGCGGCGGGCCCGCGCGCTGGCGCCATCGGTCGCGGAGCCGGCGGCGCCTTTGGTCGCGCTCCCGGTCGCGGCGGCGCGACGGCGGGCGGCGCTCCCGGTCGCGGCGCCGCGACGGCGGGCGGCGCTCCCGGTCGCGGCGCCGCTGGTGCCGGAACCTTGGGCGCCGCTGCTTGCGGGCCCGGTGCGACTCGACGGAAGGCGATGCCGGTGACGTAAGGATTGAGCTCGCCCACCTCTTGCCACCCGGAACCGGGCGCGCGTGCCGCGGCCAGCTGCGCGTCCAGAGGACTGAGCGAGATCCAGGTCGCGCCTTCCTTTGCCGCGCGATCGAGGAAGCCGGGACCGCCGCGCACGAACTTCACGCGATTCGAGAACTTGGTGTTCCAGAACAGCGACGGCGACGCGGAGTAGTGTTCGTCGAAGACGAGCAGCGTGCCGGGCTTGAGCTCTTTCTCGCGCAACAGGCCCACCGAAAGCGTCGTCGGCGCGCCGAGGTCCTTGTCGACTTCACGCTCGAGCGGCGTGGCCTTCGCGAGCGCGAGCAGCCGGGCGGGTGTCAAGAAATACTGTGACGACGCGGGCGTCCACCAGAACATCATGAAAGACGTGATGATCACCGCGGAGACCGCCGCCTCCTCCAGTCCCTGCCAGGCGGGCCGGCGCGTGAACCACGCGGCCAGCACGACCAGCAACCCGACGTGGGCCACGTGATAGCGCGGTCCCCACAACGCCGGCGAGCCGGCGATCATGACGGCGAAGATGAGCGCGATCGCCAGCGGCGGCGCCGCCTCGGCGGCGGCGAGGTGCCCGAGACGGCGATGCAACGCGGTCCACAACGTGGCAAAGAAGCCGAGCACGCCGAGCGGCAGCGCGACCCAGACGATGCCGCTGCCGTATTCGACGGCCTGGTCGAAGTACATGCCCTTGACCGAGAACGGCAACGCGTAAAGGTGATCGAGCAGCTTCGGCAGGGATTCGTTGAGGTTCACCGGAGTGCCACCCCCCTGTCCCATCTCGTTGGCCCACGGGCCTTGCCCCGGCCAGTGGATCCCCAGCGACGGGATCTCGACGCGCATGTCGGGCCACAATGGGTTGTGGAACGCCCAGTAATTGCGCAGGTAGGTCGAGGCCGCGGTCGCGATGATCAGCACGGCGCTCCCGGCGACGACCGCGAGGGCATCGCGCCGCCGCGTGTGCCAGTGATCGCGCAGCAGGATGACGGCGCCGACAAGCCCGATCGCCGGCACCGAGACCAGCGCCAGGCCCTTGGAGCCGATCGCGAGCGCGAGCCCGAGCCCGGCGAGCGCGCCGTCGCGCAAGCGCGGCCGCTCGATCGTGGCAAACACGATCGCGCCGAGCACGAGCGCGGCGTTCTGCGGATCGACGTACGTGCCGTGCAGGTAGTTCGAGCACGCCGGCATGAGAATCACGGCGACGCCCCAGCCGATCGCGATCACGCGCCCGGTGTAGCGCCGCGCCAGCGTATACGTCGCGGCCGCGATCGCGGGCGCGAACAGCAAGTTGGAGATGTCGGCCAGCCGTCGATCAGCGAAGATCACGAGCCAGAGCTGCGTCATCTCGCCCAGGCGCACGTAGCCGTTGACCTTCTGCAGGGTATCCGGCAGGTCGACCATCGAGAACCCATGGTTCTGGATGGTGAAGCCGACGATCGTGTCGTGGTACCAGAGCGGATCCCACCGGGGTAACGGCTGGCCGAGGTACGCCGAAACGGCGAGGTAAAGGAGCATCAGCCCCGCCAACAAGACGCCGAGAAAGACGAAGCGGAACGGGCGCCGGCACAGCGCGAGCGCGTCGATCGGCATGCGCAGGAGACCCCGGAACATGTCGACCGTCGCGCGCGCGAGAGCACGCGCGCCGACGCCGCGGCTCGCAAGCCAGAAGGCAGCGAACGACGAGACCAGCGCGCCGAGCGCGACCGTCGACGGCCACAGATGGTTGGTGAGGCCGACCGCATAGATCGGCGCGACGATGAGGGCGTTCCAGATCAGGCTCGCGGCAACCAGCACTTCGGCGCGTCCCCGCAATCGCGCGCGCACGGCGACGGCCAGCGCCGCGAATGCCGCCAGCGCCGAGAGCGCGAAGAGAAGGGCGAACCCCATGGGGGGCGAAATATATATCAAGGCCGACGACGACCCGGAAGCTCAGTGCGGGTGCGGCGCACCGGTCGAGCTCTTCTCGCCGAAGGCCTCGAGCTCGCTGAGCGCGACGTAGCGCCCGCGCCCGCCGCGTACGCGAACGAAGCGGGCTGGCTGGCGCGGGAGCTTGATCGTCCACGGCGACTTCTGGCTGAAGTGAGTCGTCCGCGTGGCCACGTCGACGAAGTCGCGCCCGTTCTGTGAGAGCTGCAACGTCATCGGCAGGCCCGCGTCGAACGCGGAGTCGCCGCGGTTGTAGACCTTGACGGTGTCGAGCAGGTACGTCGCCAGCAGATCCACCTGCACCCATGGCATCTCGCTGACCGAGGTGTGGACGCCGAAGCTCTCCGAGCGCACGCCGTCGGTGAGGCCGCCGGGCGCGAAGGTCGCGTCGGGGTGCGGGGCGCTCATCGTGACCGGCTTGTGCAGCGCCACGTTCTCTCGCGACAGCAGCGCCCAGGCCAGCGCCGCGAGCCCGACCGTGGCCGCGGCCGCCGCGACGCCGACCCGCAGCCAGCGCGCGAACCGGATCTCTTTCACGCCGCGCGGCTCGACCAGACCCGACAGCCAGGCGACGAGGCGGCGAGCCCGGTCGGCGCGCGCGTCCTCGGCGAACCCGCTCGGGCGCGGCCACACCGCGCCGACGTCGCCGCTCAGCTCGTCGAGAAAGGGATCGAGCTCGCGGGGCGCGCCGGGCACCGGTGACAGGGCCCGGAAACGGGCGATGACCTCGCGGGCCTCCAACGGCCCGTCCATGCCTGCGCCCGAGCGCACGGTCACGAACGCCGCGATGTAGAGGACCGCCGCCTCCCGATAGAGCTCGAGCGCGCTCGGGGCGTTGCCGTCGCCGAGCAGATCGGCCGCGCGCGCCTGGATACCCGCCGCGCGATGAAGCGCGCGCATGTCGTCGCGCAGCGCGGGGGGATAGCTCGCGGCGGTACGCTCCGATCCGGCGAGCAGAAACGCGTCGGCGACCATGGCACGCGACCGCTCGCGCAGCGTCTCGTCTCTCACCATGACGACAACATAACCCGAGCGCGCGGGCGAAGGCACGCCGTACGCGCCGCGCCGGGCCGCCGCTGGGCGCGTGATATAAGACCACCCTCGTGATCGGCGCGCCGCCTCCCGAACCCCGTCCGCAAACCGCGGCGCGCGGGTCTGCCTGGCGGCACGCGCCGCTGCTGCTGGTGTTCGTCTTGCTGGCGGTCTACGTCGCGCCGCTCTGGCGCAACCTCGACAACTCGCCGGGAACGTTCGACACCGGCTACACCTGGTTCATCATCGAGGTCGACCGCACGACCATCGCCGACTACGGGCAGCTGCCGCTGTGGAACCCGTACTACTGCGGAGGCGCGCCCCACCTCGGGAGCCCACAGACCGGCACGTTGAGCCCGTTCACCATACCGATCCTCTTTCTGGGGACGCCGATCGGATATCGGCTCGGGTACACGCTGGGGCTGGTCGCGGCGCTGCTGTGCCTGCGCGCCTTCGCGCGCACGCTGGGCCTGTCCCCGATCGCCAGCACCATCGCGGGCGCCGGCTACGCGGTCTGCGGCGCCTTCGCACAACACCTGGGCGGCGGCCACTGGGTCTGGATCCCCTTCGCCTTCTACCCGATCATGTTGCGCTCGCTCCACCTCGCGCTCGACGGCCAGCCCGAGCAGATCGTCTGGGGCGCGCTGGTGCTGACCTTCACGATCTTCCATTGGCCCATCTATCCGATGGCCTATGCGTTCCTCGTCGTGCCGATCTACGCGCTCTACCTCGGGCTGCAGAACGGCGCGCACGACTGGCGGCGCCTGCGCCGCGCGCTGTTCGCGGCGGGCGCGATGATCGGGCTCGGGCTGGCCATGGCGACGATTCGACTGCTGCCCGTCGCCGTGCACGTCGCCGCGCACCCGCGCAACGTCAAGGACTTCGACTTCACCTGGCCCTACGAGCTGTTCGAGACCTACGGACTGCGCCACACCGCGCGCGGCTTCGGCTCGCATCAATACGTCTTTCCCGAGTACGGGAACTACCTCGGCCTGGTCGGGCTCGCGTTCGTACTCTGCGGCGCCTACCTGGTCGTGCGCCGGCGCCGTGCGCTGTGGCCGATCCTCGCCGGGATGGTGACGTTCTGCGTGTTCCAGCTCGGCAATTTGAAACCGCTGCCCTGGTGGGTGCTCAAGAAGCTGCCGCTGTTCAATCACCTGCGCGTGCCGTCGCGGTTCACCGTCATCGCGGGCATGTTCATGTGCGTGCTCATCGGCGTCGCCGTCGACGAGTGGGCCGCGCCCGTGCTCGCGCGCTGGCGCTCGGCGGACCCGCGCGCGCGCCGCCGTGGCGTGCTCGTGCTGGTCGCGGCCGCGGTGTTTCTCGTCGACGCCGTCTCCTTCAACATCCTGCAGTGGGGCCAGACCTTCAGCGCGCCGCCCTACCACGAGCCGCACGCTGCCAGCTTTCACCAGGCGCCCGGCAATCGCGGCCGGATGTACGTCTACCCGGCCGCGAACCAGGGCAGCCTCAGTTGCTTCGAAGAGACGCCGCTCGAGATCTCGCCGCGGCTGCGCCCCAACCTGCCGGCCGACGAATATCTGCGCGAGCCGGATGCCGGCACCGTGCGCCGGATCCTCTGGTCGCCCAACCGGATCGATCTCGACGTCGACCTGCGACGGCCCGCCACGGTGCTGGTCAACCAGAACTTCGGCGCGGGCTGGCACGCGAAGGGCGGCGAGATCGCAAACGAAGGCGGCCTGCTGGCGGCGCGCGTGACCGTGGGCCACCACCGCGTCACCTTCTCGTACCTGCCACGCGCAGTCGTCGTCGGCGGCACCATCAGCCTGCTCACGGCAGCGGGCGCGGCGGCCTTCGTCGTCGTGTCGATCCGGCGCCGGCGGCGCGCTGCCACGACGTCGCCGAGCGGATAGCCGACGCTACGGTCGGTTCCGCGTCATCTCGATCTTCGCCGCGGGACCCACCGTCGTGTTGCGCAGGGCCGCGCGGACGGGCGCATCGCTCACGAGGCGCAGGTCGTGGGTCCGCAGAACCGTCGCCAGAACCAGCTTCATCTCGTAGACGGCGAACGCGGCGCCGAGGCAGCGTCGCGAACCGCCACCGAAAGGGAGGTATTCGAAGGCGCTGTACTCGCGCTCGAGAAAACGCTCGGGCCGAAACACTTCCGGCTCGGGATAGAGATCGGGGCGCCGGTGGACATTGACGATCCCGATCCCCACCGATGTCCCGGCCGGCAAGTCGTACTCCTGGAGCGTCAGGCTCCCGCGCAACGTACGCCCGACGAGCGGCGCGACCGGGTTCAGGCGCAGGGCTTCCGAGCAAACTGCGTTCAAATAAGGCAGCCGGGCGATCGCCTCCGGGTCGGTTGGCGCGGCGTGGGTCCGAAGTTCCTCCAGCAATCGGCCTTTGATGCGCGCATCGCGATGGATGTGATAGAGCGCCCACGTCAGCGTGCTGGCGGTGGTTTCGTGCCCGGCGCCGATCAAGGACATCGTCTGTTCGAGCAGCTCGTCGTCATTGAAAGCGCTGCCGTCTTCTTTGCGCGACGCAACCATCAAGCTGAGGATGTCTTCACCGACGTCAGGCCGGGCGCGCCGCGCCGCCATCTCTTTTGCGAAGAGGGCCGCGGCGGCCGTTCGCTGCCGCTGGAAGCGCGACCATGCGCTCCATCCCAGCATCGGCCGGCGCAAGGCTGGCCAGAACATGAACGATGGTTTGAGTGCCGCGACCATCGACAGCACGGCTTCCTTGAAGGCCACCCGGCTCATCGGATCGCTGAGGCCGAGAACGGCCTGCAGGATCACGTCGAGCGAGATCGCCTGCATGGTCTCCTGGATCGGGAACGGCTCGTCGCTCGGCCACCGGCCGATGTGCGTCTCGGCTACGCTCGTGATGGTCCGACCGTACGCCTGCAAGCGCTCGCCGTGAAACTGCGGGTTCTGCAGCTTGCGCATGGCGCGATGGCGCTCGCCGCTCAGGAGAATCAAGTTGTTCTGACCGAGCACGGGACCCAGGAGATCGGCTCCCAGCGCCGAATAAATGTCGGGGTCGGCCGACAGCAGGGTCTTCACTCCCGCCGGATCTCCCGTGACCACCACCTTGCCGAGAAAGGTCGGCCAGGTGTACGGGTCGCCAAATCGGTCGCGTGCGGCCAGCAGGCTGCCGAAGGGATCGCGCAAGTACCGCATCGTTGCGAGGAGGGTGCTACGTGGACCCGGGGGGAGGTGACTCATCATTTGCATGTTGTCGACTCCAGGAGGAAGAGAACGTAAATCTCCGCGACGGTTCCGACCTTCTTCTCGGCGGCAGCGACACCGATCCTCCCCAGGCCGGCGTCCGTCACCAGGCGATCCTCTTCCAGCTCTTCGAGCTCCATGACCCGGACGAGCTGCGCGCAGACGGCGGGCCGTGATTGATGAAGGCGCTTGGCTTCGCGGGCGAGCGCCGCTTGCGCCGCATCGAGAGCCGCTGCCGCGACAACCGTGGCGCCGCTGCGTCGGACAACGTCAATGCCGGCCTCGGCTGCCTGCTGGAGCAAGAGATCGATGCTCAATGGCCCGTTGCCACGGGCGCGCCGGCGCGATGAGATGAAGTCGCTCGCAACGGCGGACGTCACCGGTTGTGCCCGCACGCGCGGCCGGCGCGCGAACACCAACGTCGCCAGCAGTGCGGGGCGTTCGACGGAACGAATCACGGCGCCGATCCCGACGTGGGTAAACGTCGGTTCGAGCATGTTCGCCCGGTGGCTGGGGCTGCCCATGAGCGCGGCGTGGGCCGCCTCGACCGAATCACCCTGCGAGATGTTCTCGCCGAGCTTGACCACCGAGACACCGGCGCGACGGACGCGGTCCTCGATCCGGCCGGTCGTCGGGGATTGATGGCCGAAGAAGTGCCCGGCGTCCATGTCTCGCGTGTGTGCGAGCGCGATCGCCGCGAGCTCGCCGTCGGAGATCAGCTCCGCGACCCCCGCCGCGCGCCGACTCTCGTTCAGCAGCGCGAGCATCTGGGCTTGCGCGTCTCCGGGTGCGCGCGCAGGACCGTCACTTTGCGACGCCTCCGCCGGAAGATCGAGATCCGGCTCGGCGACATCGACGTAGATCGGAACGTTGGCCAGCACGGTGGGCCCGGCGGCTCCATCTCCCATCACCTCGACGCGATACACTCCCGCAGCCGTGAGCCGCAGGTCGGTCACGATCCCGCGCCCCTGGAAACGCGTCTGACGGACCCGGCCGTCGACGCCCGTCACGTGGACGGACGCGCGGTCGAACCGATGAGCGATCTCGCCGCGCAGCTTCAGCGTCGCGCCGGCGTGCAGGTGGCGCGGGAACGGCTCCAGCGTCAGCGAGACGTCAGCGAAGACGACCCCCGCGACGCGGCCGTCGGGCGAAACGTAGACTCCGTAGCGCGTGACCGGAAAGTTGCGCGCCAGCGCCCCCAGGGCGCGCCGCCAGTGGTCCGGCTCACCCAGGGGAAAAACCGCCGCGGTCAGGACCTCGCCCACGAAGCCGGAACGCCGTGCGGCGATTCCCGCGCCGCGCCTCCGACCCTCCGCGCCTGCGGCGACGAACCACGCGGCGGCCACCGCGAGCGCGCCGTCCGGTTCGGCGACGTCCGAGCGCGCCTGCAAGGCATCGGCGATCGCCGTCGACAGAGCGCGCGCCGCGGCGCCACCGACGACACCGTTCGGCCGCGCCGCGCTGACGTAGTCGGCCGCCGGCGGCGCACCCGACGCGAACGACGTGATGCCCAAGACCCCGGAGGCGACGGCTCCAGCGAGCAAACGATTCACCGTGCCGGCGGCGCCTCGACGCACAACCTGGGCTGTTCCAGCCGCCATGGATTCGACGAATCTGGCCCCGCGGACACGAGCCTCCCTTCGGCGACCACGATTTGCCCGTATGCCGGGGCGTTGCAACATTCGAACGACTCGTCACCGTGGCAGCCGAGCCCGGCCAGGGCGAGCGAGCTCGAGGCGTCACCCATCACGATCCGCGAGGACGCGCTGTTGCAGCAAGCATGCTCGCCGCATCCGACGAGCGTCTGGATCCCGCGGCCGATCGCGAGTGGCCCACGCACGCGGACCACTTGACCTGCGCGCGACGCCGCCGTCGACAGCACCTCGCTCCAGACGGTCGCTTTCACGCCGGGTGCGCACGCGGGGATCGGGACGGGCGAGAGCGTGCAGCCGCTGTGCACGAGGCAGGTCCTGCCCCACGAAGAAGCGGCGCCGCGCGCGATCACCGCGGTCTCGCCGACGGGCGGCGGCGGCTCGAACGCGATCGGCACCGGCTGATCGAGCGCTCCGGGCGGTGAGTATGCTTCGCCCCAGCAAACGAGGTCGTTGTCGCGAACGGCGCAGGCGCTTGCGTCGCTGCCGGGGCTCATGACCAGCTGCGCGACCCTCGGGTCGCGCGCGAGCGGGATCGCGCCCAGGCAGCGCAGACCTCCGCGAGCGTGAAAGCAGAGACCGCGCGGCGCCAACAAGAAGTGAGGCTCGAAGTCGTTGATGCCAGCGATCGCGACTGGCTTGTCCGAGCACGCCGCGTCCGGCGCCGCCACGGGTGCGCTCAGGGTCGGCCAGGCCCGTCGCAGGCTCTCGGGACACGAGCCGCGCACGCCGAAGATCGCGTCGCGGGTGGCGCCCCAGCACTCGATCCCTTTGCGCGTGGTCAGACACGTGAACAGGTCGCCGGCCCGCAGGACCGCCATCGCGTCCGACCTGATACCCGAGACCGGCGTGCGCGCACACGCGACGGTCGCTCCGTCGACGACGCAGCTCGTGGGCGCAGGCGCCCCGAGCTGACCGTGATCGCCGCGTCCCCAGCAAGCGACGCGGCGGTCGTCGCGCCCGCCCGACGCAAGCGCGCACGCGTGCCAGATCCCGGCCGCCGGGAACAGGGCGGGCCAGAGGCCATGCACGAATGCCGGATCGTTCTGGCCGGCGTCGGGCCCCGGCGTCCCGCTCCCGCCGAGCTGGCCGAAGCGATCGTCGCCGCGGCAAAAGACGCCGGCGCCTCTCGTCGTCTGCAGGCATGCGAACGTGCCGCCGACGATCACGTCGCCCACGCGATCACCGCGGGAGTAAGCGCTATCCCAGGGGGCATGAAACGGATTCAACCACTCCCAGCTTCCGGGCCGCTCGCGCGCCGCGCTGTCGCCGCGGCGCGGGCGATCCCAGCAGCGTAACGTGAGCGCTGGCCTCGCGAGCTCGCAGATGCCATCGGGCATGGCCTGCAGCGTGTGGTCCGTCATCCACGGAACGCTCCAGGCGTGCGGACTCGGCCCCGCCTCCCAGCACTGCCAGGCGGCGCCGGTGCCGCCCGCGAATGCGGCGCACCCCCAACGCTCGCCGACGAGGAACCCGGCCAACCGCCGAGGCTGCTCCGACGGGGCCGGCGCCGGAACGCGACGGGCAACCGCGGGCGGCGCCGTGGCCGCGACGTCGACCTCCGTGTCGGCGCGCGCCGCGATGGCTATCGACGTCAGCGCCGCGAAGACGGCTGCTCGAACGAGCACGGCGCGCAACACGATGACCAGCCTATCCACCACCCCCGGCACCCGCAACCCTGCCGCGCCGTCGCTACGGTCGCCGGCTCCGGTACCAGGCGATCGTGTCGCGGATCCACGCGTTCTGATCGAGCGTGAGGGCGGACTGAAAGTCGGCCTCGGCGCCCACGGTGTTCCCCAGCGACCAGCGCGCCCCGCCACGGGTCACGTACGTGGTCGCGTCCTTCGGGACGTGGGCGATCACCTCGTCGGCCGCGTCGATCGCCTCCTGGAAGCGGCCGAGGTTGACCAGCGCCTGCGCCCGCAAGCGCTGCGCCTCGATGCGCGACTGGGAACCGAGGAGTGGCTCGGTGAGCGACAGCACCCGCACCGGATCGCTCTGACTGCGGTAGGCCTTCCAGAGCGCCCCCGCACGCGCGTGAATCAAGGGCAACGGTTGAAGCGAAAGCGCGACCAGCGCCGCGAACGAAACCAGCGCCACCACCATTCTCCTCCACCGCCGCTGCGGCGGCGCCATCAGCGCCCACGTGAAGAGCAGGCCGAACGCGAGCCCGCCGGCATGCGCGTAGTTGTCGAAGCCGACAAAGACCCCGACAACGAACCACGCACCGATCCAGGTCAGGTTGCGGCGCATGCCCGGATCGCTCCACATCGCCCGGAAGCCACCCATGTGCGCGCGGGCCACCAGCAGTTGCCAGCCGATGAGGCCGAACAGGGCGCCGGACGCGCCCGCGCTGACGGCGTTGTGGCCGATCACGCTGAGCGCGGAGCCTGCGATGCCGCTCAGCAAGTAGAGCAGCAGGAATCGCCACCAGCCCATCGCCCGCTCGACCTGCGCCGAGATGAGAAACCCGTAGTAGCCGTTCCAGAGCAGGTGAATGATCCCGATGTGCAGGAACATCGAGGTGCCGAGCCGCCAGTACTGACCCTGCCACACCGGCTCCCGCGAAACGGCCCCGAACCGGAGCAACGTCGCGGTATTGGTCGTGCTGCCGGAGCGCTCGGCCAGGATGAAGACGATGATGTTGATCGCGATGATCAGCGACGCGACGGGAGCGCTGCGCACGATCTTCAGCAGATTCGGCCTCGGCGGTGGCGCGGGCCGCGTGGCCGGCGGCTCCGTAGCCGGCAGCGATGCCGGCGGGTTCGGCTCCTCTGGGGTCAAGCTATCGGCCCCCCCCCGCCGCGAGCACGCGCGAGACGAGCGCCAGCGCGTCGGCGAACGCCGCCGGCTCCGCGCCGAGGCCGACACGGAAGTGATCGCGCCCGCCAAAGCAATCGCCCGGAGTCACGAGCACGCCCTGCCCCGCCAGCATCTCGGCGAAGGGTCGGGCGTCGCGCCCGTCAGTGAACCAGGGGAACGCGGTGGTGCCGCCGGCGGGTTTGACCCAGGCGAGCATCCCGGCGTGCGCGGCCATGAACCGCTCGAGGGCGGAGAGGTTGGCGCCGATGACGTCTCGCGCGCGTGCGAGGATGTGTTCGGCGGATGCGAGCGCGATCTCCGACAAGGCTTCGGTGACCGGCGATCCCGAGACCGTGAAGTAGCCGCGCATCTCGGCCAGCCGCTCGCGCCGGTCGGCGACGCGATCGATGATCCAGCCGACGCGCAGCCCCCCGAGCGACAACGCCTTCGACATGTCGCCCATCACGACGGTGTTCGGAATGCGCGCGGCGCTCGGCCGTGCAGGTCCCGCGTAAAGTGGATGGTACACCTCGTCCACGGCCAGCAGCACACCGCGCGCGTCGAGCATCTCCGCGAGCGCAACGATCTCCTCGGTGGGCATCACCGCGCCGCTCGGATTGTGGGGCGAGTTGACCAGCACCAACCGGGTCGTCTCGTCCACGGCGGCTGCGATCGCCCGCGCCGTGTGCTCGAAGCCCCGCTCGCGCGACAGCGCATAGGTCCTGACGCCCAGTCCCCAGGCCAGCGCCGTGACTGAAAAGGCCGGGAAAGCCGGGGCCGGCAACAGCACGGTGGCGCCGGGCTCCGCCACGAGGCACATCAACACGAGCAACGCCTCGGAAGCGCCCGTGGTGACGACCACCCAGTCTGGATCCACGCCGTCGAGCTCTCCGATGCGCCGGCGAAGCGCTGCGCCACCCGCCGTCGGCGTGTAAGAGAGCGCGAGCGATTCGAGATCCCCGCGCGCCGAAGGCCCTCCCAGGTCCAGAAGCTCGCGGAGCGTCCAGCGTGGACCGGTGCTCGACGCCAGGTTGTAGCGGATCGGCGGCGACGAAGACCTGTGCTGGCCCAGCCAGAGATCGAGCGCGAACGGCGGAAGATGCATGGGGTCACCTGACGCCAGTATAGCGAGTCGGCGGTGAGTGGCCCCGGCTACATCTGGTGAATTCGCTGCGCTATCTGAGCAAGGCCGTCGTGGACATCGGGTGTGATGTCGCCGAACGCCATGCTCGACGAAAAACTGTCTGCCAGCTGTTCGAAGTTGGTCACCACGTCTCCCTGCCCGCTCAGCGTATCGTCACGGATCTCCATCGTGAAGAGATGGTTCTGTGCCAGGAAGTCGAAGTTGTCGCCGCTCCGAAAGAACGTGAGCAAGACAGAGGCGAACTGGCCGTACGCGGCTGCGCTCCCCCCCTTGAATGTCGGATGCGGGAATTCGTCGACTTCCTGCCAATGGAAGTCGATCGGCGAAGGGGTGCTGTCGACTGCGAGATTCCAGCGTCTCATCACCTCCTGCCCGACCGCGGGCGACGGGACACCGGAAGCGCCACCCGTGCCCGGATTTGCCCCGACGGGCATCGACGCACCCGCCCCAGCCATCGGCGTGTTGTTGCTCGACCCGGGAGTTGTCGCCGGCGTGTCGCTGCCAAGTGGTGTGAGCGTTTCACATGCGAGCGTTCCAGACACAGTGGCGAGCAATACCAAGCCGGTCGCGATCGCATTCGGGCTCATTTCCATGGGCGTCCTCACTCTCGGCCGCGGTAATTGCAAAGGCAAGGCCAGCGCGACCCTCGCCCTCGGCCCGACCGCCCGGTGCGCCAGCGTCGCGGTCAGGCAGCCAGCTTGGCAGCCACCGCTTCGGCCTGGATCCCGATCTCTCGCAGCAGGCCGGTCGCCACGTTCTCGAAACCGACGAAGAACAAATTGGCGCAGGCGCCGCCGCCCTCCCAATCGCGCGGGTGGCCGTCGTCGGCGAGCACGCCGGGGACGTCGATGAATTCGGCGAGCGCCGGGCGATAGCCGGTGGCCATGACGACGGCGTGATACGCGCCCTCGGTGGAGTCGGCAAAGACCGCCCCCGCGGGAACGAAGTGGACGACGGCCGGCTTGACCGTGATGGAGCCCTTCTTGATGGCGGCGATCGTCCCGATGTCGATGAGCGGGATGCGCCGGCGCAGCTTGATCGCCGACAAGGGTCCGAGCTCCGGCCGCCCGAGCCCCACGCGCTCGAGATCGCCGAACGCCAGACGAGAGATCAATCGCCCCAGGCGATCCCCGAGCGCGATCGGCGCGTGGCGCATGCGGATGCTCGTCACCTGCGTCGGCAGGCCGAGAAAATCCCGCGGCACGACGTTGATGGGGTTGCGCACCGCCAGCGTGGTCTTCGCGCCGGACTCGGCGAGCTCGAGCGCAATCTCCGCGCCGGTGTTTCCAGCGCCGACGACCAGCACGGATTTGCCCACGAAAGGCTCGGCGTTGCGGTAGCTCGCGGCGTGCATCAACTGGCCTCGAAACTGCTCCGCGCCCGGTGGACGATCCGGATTGGGGACGCGGTTGTACCCGGTGGCCACCACCACGGCGCGCGCTCGACGGACCGCCCGCTGGCTCTCGACGACGAAGTCACCGTCGTCGACGGACACGCGGCGGACGAGCTCAGTGAAGCGCGGCTCGATCGCCGTTCGCGCGGCGTACGCCTCCAGATAGGCCACCATGTCCCGGGCCGACGGATAACGGGGCACTTTCTCGTCGAAGCGCAACCCGGGAAGATGCGAATGCCCCTTGACCGTGTGCAGGTGAAGGCGCTCATAGCGAGCGCGCCAGGAGCCGCCGACGACGGTCCCGGCATCGAGCACGACCGCGTCGACGCCCCGCCGCTTGAGGCAGGCAGCCGTCGCCAGGCCCGCCGGCCCGGCGCCGATGATCAGCGCCGGAACCGGCGCGTCATCCCCGCTCGACATGACGCGGGATCATAGCGGACTTCCGCGCACCGATCCCCTCCGAGCGGTCGCGGGAAGATCAGTTCATGATCTTGCTCAGCTCCGTGGTGAGCCCTCCCTGGCCGCCAAAGAACAGGATCCGCCCGTCGGACAGTGGCGTGACCGTGTGGTGCGCACGGGCCTGGCGCAGGGGCTCGGTCGTGGCGCTGAAGAGACCGGTGGTGGGATCGAACAGGTCCACGCTGGCGGTGGCCGGCCCCGTGAACCCGATGTAGCCGCCCGCCACCAGCACTTTGCCGCCCGCGAGCGACGTCAGCGCCGCGCCGTGCGCGATGCGCGCGACGCTCATGCTGCCGACGCGCGTGAAGCGACCGGTCGCGGGATCGAACACCTCGGCGGCCGACGTCGGCGTCTGGCCCGACGTGAACCCTCCGGTGAAGAGCACCTGACCGCTCGCGAGCGGCGTCGCCACGTGGCTCTGCCGGTTGACCACCAGCCACGTCGACGAGGTGCTCGACGACGACAGCGCCGGCATCGTGAACGTTCCGGTGGCCGGGTCGAAGATCTCGACGGTGTGGGTGATGGCGCCCATACCGCCGTTGACGTTCACCTGAGCGTTGCTCCAGCCACCGGTGATGAGCACCTTGTCGTGCCCGCCGATGCTGACCAGCGTGGCGGTGTGCGCGTAGCGATCGAAGACCATCGAACCGGTGGCCGCGAAGCTGTCGGTCGCCGGATCGTAGAGCTCGGCCGCGCTCGTGCCGCCCAGGCCGCCGCCGGTGGTGGAGGCGAGGCCTCCGGCGATCAGCACCTTGTTGATCGACGGGATGTACGTGGCCGTGTGCTGGTAGCGCCCAGTCACCGGCGCGCCCGCGGTGGCGCGGAACGCAGCCGGAATCACCGTCAGGAAGCATCTGCGCCCGAGCGGGGGCGGGCAATTGAACCCGAGCTGCGCCGGCGTGAACACCTCGGCCGTGCCGATGGGCAACGCCGCGCTCTGGCCGCCCACCATCAGAACCGCGCCGCCCGGCAGCGGGGTTGCCGTGTGCATGAAGCGCGCGGTGGTCATGCTCGGTCCTGCGGACAGCGCGTTCGCCGACGGAGAAAAGAACATCGTCGCCGCCGTCCCCACGAAGGCGCCGCCGGTGTCGCCGCCCGCAACCAGCACCGACGGAATCTGAAGGATCCCGGTCACGGGCGTGGCCGTGTGGTTCTCGAGCGTCGACGCCAGCAACGCGGCCGTCGGTGTGGCGAACAGCGGATCGAAGATCTCCGACGAGGTCAACACCGCGAACGACGGCGAATAGTGCAGCCCGCCGGTCACGAACACGTCGCCGTTCGGCAGCAGCGTCGCCATGTGATAGAGGCGCCCCGACGACATCGACGCCTTCACCGAGAACGTCCCCGTCGCGGCGCCCAGCACCTCGACCGAGGTCGTCCCGACCTGCGCCGCGTCCTCGCCGCCCGCGACCAGGATGTCGCCGTTCGGCAGCAGCGTGGCCGTGTGCGAGTCGCGCGCGTCGTTCAGCGACGCTCCGGCCGAGAACCACGCCCCGCCAAAGACGTCGGTCTGCTTGACCTCGCCGCTGGGGCC
Organism: uncultured Myxococcales bacterium; assembly: GCA_964571275.1. Taxonomy (GTDB): domain Bacteria; phylum Myxococcota_A; class Polyangia; order Fen-1088; family Fen-1088; genus DASRQZ01. The sequence goes on along the minus strand of CAZNCQ010000072.1, from coordinate 2,024 downwards.
GAATCCGCCGATCAGGTACACGCTGCCTCCGCGCGCCGTCGCCGTGTGATACGCGCGCGCGGACAGCATCGCGTGCCCCGCGCTGAACGTCTTGCTGGCCGGCGAGAACTGCTCCGTCGAGGCGGTGGCGCTGAACGTCGAATCCTGCCCGCCCGCCACCAGCACGTTGCCGTTTGGCAGCAATGTCGCGGTGTGCGCGGTGCGCGCCGTTCCCAGGCTGCCGACGGCCGTCCAGTTGCCGCTGGGATTCGAGGTGGTGGGCGGCGCGTAGATCTCGGCGCTGGCGAGCAGCGTCCCGCCGGCCTGGCCGCCGGTCACCAGCACCGTCCCGTTCGCGAGCAGCGTCGCGGTGTGCAGGAATCGCCCCGTCACCATCGTCCCTGCCGACGTGAACGTCCCGGCCACCGGGTCGTAGAGCTCCGCCTGCGCGATCCCGCCCGACGCACCGTTGAGCGCGCCGCCGGCGATCAGGATCCGTCCGTCGGACAGCGTGGTCGCCGTGTGGAAGTAGCGGGCCTGCGCCATCGAGTTGGCCCACACGCCTGTACCCGTGGCGGGATCGTAGATCTCGGCGGTGTTGGTGCTGTTGACGGAGGTGCCGCCCGCGACCAGCACCTTGCCCGCGTTCGGCCCCGAGGTGAGCAGCGTGGCCGTGCCCGCCGCGCGCGCCTGGCCCAGGCTCGCCGTCGGTGACCAGTCGGACGTCCAGCCCGAGAACGTGGTCGGAGGCGTCTGCGCCTGCACGCCCCTGACAGACCCGAACAGCCCCACCAGGACCGCGATTGCCGACATGCGCGCGTGCTTCATCGTTACGCCCCTCCTGGATCCGAGGAACGGGCGTGAGAAGAACTATTCCCCGCTGAAGCGAGCTTCGCGTGATGATGAGCCCGCGGGTGCTCGAGGCGCTGCGGGCATTACTGGTGTGCGTTCCGGCCAAGCGGTCCTCGGCTCTTCCCGGGACGTCAGAAGCAACCTGACCCGCACCTTACGCGCGAGCACACGTTGCGGCACAGTTTCGCGACGCACCTGCTCGAGACCGGCGCCGACGTGCGGGCCGTCCAGTTGCTGCTCGGCTGGCGCGGAGTACCGTTCAACAGATGCGCAAGGACGGCATCGACTTCCTCGTCATGTTCAAGAGGCTCGACGACCCCCCAAGGGATGGGGCGGCATAAGAGCGCTGAACCCGACGGGCCTGCGGCCCGCGGGTTGACTCCACGATCGTTGAGTCGCTCGTCAGAGGATTGGCCGCCGACAACGGGATCGGCTAAACAGGAACCATGGTCGACACGACATCGCGGGCCACGACCGCCGGCGAAAGCTGCCCGCACTTCGACGGCGCCGTCCACCAGCCATTCGGGGATCGCTGCCAGGAGTGCGGGTCGAACTTCAACCTGCGCGTCTGCACCGCCTGCGGGCACGTGGGCTGCTGCGAGTCCCAGCAGGCTCACAACACGGAGCACGCGCGGGCGACCGGCCACCCGATCATCAAGTCCCTGCCCCTCGGGCCCGGTCACTTCACCTGGTGCTACACCTGCGCCCGGTATATTTGAAGTTGGGGGCTAAGGTGGCGAACGTCACGATTGTGCGTTTCAGCGAAAGTGTCTTCCCTCGCGTCGTCCTCGAGCACCTCTCCATTCGCGCGTGCTCCGGCGATTCACGCGCGTCACACGGGCGGTTTGCACCGCGCACTTAGCTTCGCCGCGGCGGCTTCGAGCGAGACGACGCTCTGGCTGCCGTCGGGTCCAGTGCCTCGTTCAGCGCCGGCTGCTTGATCGTATCGCGACGGCGATGCACAAGTCCCTTGGCCCAGGCGTAGTGCCTGGGCCGAAGGACCGGGTTGCCCGGATAGGCCGTTTGTGGACCCTACCGGCGATCGTCTTATTAGCCGCGCGCATGAATGGTCGCGCCGGCGAGCTCTTCGTCGAGGACCTGCGCCGGTACGTGTCGGGCGGCGGTTGCTCAATGTCGTCGACAAGCGCGCGGGATATTGAGCTGCGAACCTGCTAACAGATCGGGACCATGAC
>CAZNCQ010000071.1:0-26621 GCA_964571275.1 uncultured Myxococcales bacterium | reverse complement strand
TGGGTCCGGCTGACCTGGTCATGCGTCTGATCGCCGCGCGCGGCTAGTGTCCTGTATCAGAAATACGCCGTGGCACCGAATGCAGGCGGATTTCTGATACAGGACACTAGTCGCGGGTCGCCGCCGTCAATCGGGGCGCGCAGGGATTACTCCCGTACGGCAGCGTTGCCAGCTTGAATACCGATGGGCTGCGGCGCACGCTGGACGCTGATCGGCGCGACTCTCGGGCTGCTCGCGGCGCCCGCGTGCAGCGAGTCGTCGCCCGCGCTGGTTCCGCCGCCGGACGCCGGGCTCGGCAAGCAGATCCAGCGCGTGTTCGTCATCGCGATGGAGAACTCGGATGCCGCCACGGTGTATGACAGCGCGGACTGGCCGTACGTCGACCACCAGCTGCTGACCCAGTCGGCGCGTGCGCTGGCGTTCGCGGATGAGCTGCCGCTCGGTGTGCCGAGCGAGCCGCACTACGTCTGGATGGAGGCGGGGACGAACGCCTTCGCGGACCACACCTTCACGACCGACGATCCACCGTCGGCCTCGAACAGCACCAGCGACACCGATCACCTGGTCACGCAGCTGGCGCAGGCCGAGAACGGCGCCGATTGGACGTCGTATCAAGAGGGGCTCGACGCCGCCACCGGCGCCTGCCCGCTGGTCAGCGATGGGTTTTATCGGCCCAATCACGATCCGTTCGTCTTCTTTCGCGACGTCGTGGGTACCCCGCCGTCGCAGTCGGCCGCGACCTGCGCCGCGCATCATCGACCGCTGTCGGCGCTGGCGGGCGATCTCGCCGGCGGAACCGTGAACGCCTACAACTTCATCACGCCGAACCTGTGCCACGACGGACACGGTGCCTCGGGCTGTCCGAACGCGAACGCCGCACGAGCCGCCGATCAATGGCTCAACGAAACCGCGCCGTCATTGATCGCGTTTGCCAATGCGCACGCTGGCGCGATCTTCCTGGTCTGGGACGAGGGCGCGAGCACCCGCGCGTTGCCGTTCGTCGCCGTCGGACCGCACGTCAAACCGGGCTACGCCGGCAACGTCGGCTACAGTCACGGCTCGTTGTTGAAGTCGCTCGAGGAGATCCTCGGCGTTCCGATCCTCCCGTCGGTGTCGACCGCGAGCGACGTCAGCGATCTGTTCGAAGCCGGCACGTTCCCCTGACTCACTTCCACAATCCAGTCACGCCAATCAGCACCGGCGTGGGCGCCGCGGGATTCGCCGGCGTCGACGCGGGCAGCGCACCCAGCATCGGCGACCAGTCGGTGACCTCGGCGATCTGCCCGAGCGAGCGCCCGAGGTCGAGGCGGCTCCAGAAGCCCTTGGGTCCGCGCAGAATCTCGTCGGAGGTGACCAGGTGCTCGGGCGCCCGCTCGACGTCGGCGCTGAATCCGGGCGGCGCCGGCCGCCGCTCGAACGCGAAGCCCGCGAACGTCCGCTCGGGCAGCGACCGCACGCTCAGCACGCGCTCCGTGTCTCCGGTGGGCGCCGATGCCGCCGCGGCCGTCGAATGCACGACCTTGCGCAACCGCGGTAGCGCGAGCCCGCCCGCGACCATGCCGACCACCGGACCGATCGCCAGGCCCGCGAGGATCGGCGTGCGACTGCTCGGCGTCGACAACGGCGCTCCGACGCCCGCACCTGCGACTGTCCCGATGGCGCCGAACAGGCTCAGCCAGCCGAAGTCGCGCGCCTCGACGATGTCCAGCCGCTGGAGCCCGTACCCGGTGAGAAAGCCGACGTTGGCGCCGGCCAGCCCGCCGAGCGCGATCTCGTGCGCGTCGACCTTGAACAGCGATCCCGCGAACGATCCGGTCCAGGCGCCCCAGGCGGCGAACCCCGCCGATGCCGGTGCGCCGCTGCCGGTGATGTAGGGCGACGATTCGCTCGCGAGCCCGAGCATCGTTCCCAGGCCGCCGCCGACCAGCGCCGCGCCTTCGTACTGCGCGCTGCTGCTGGCGTGTCCCGACCACGCGAAGAACAGCGCCTCCGATGCGCCGAGCGTGGCGCCCACCGCGCCCGCGCCCACCGGCGCGAGGCCGCCTCCTTCCAGGTGCGGGCTCGCGAGCACGCCGCCGATGAGCCCGAGCCCGGTTCCGCCCAGCATCAATCCCACGCCGGCGCGGCTGCCCACGCGGTCGTCGAGCAACGCGGTCCCGCCCGCGAGCGACGCGCCGACGGCGCTGCCGAGCGCGCTGTAGCCAGCGCCCGCCGGCGTCACGTGCAGCACGCCGGTGGCCAGCGTCGCGAGACCCGCCGCGCCGAGCGTCCCCGCCGCCAGCCCCTCTCCAACCTCCGTGCTGGTCACGTCGTCGTGCGCGTGCAGCACGTACGGCAACCAGGCGCCGAGCCAGAGGCCTTCACTGCTCGCGAGCGTCAGCAGCGGCGCGCTGCCGTCGAGATCGATCGACCGGTGCAGCGCGCCCCCGAGCAACAGCCCCGCGGTCCCGCCGGCGAGTAATCCCCACACCGGCGCGTCGGCGCGCGTGCTCGCGAGCGCGCCGGCGCCCGCCCCCGCGCCGGTGAACAGCACGTCCAGGCCGATCGCGTTCTCGAGCAAGTCGTCGTCGATCTGCAGCCGCGGCGTCATGAACGACGTCACGAACGACGACAGACCCGCGCCGGCGAGCAGCGCGCCCTTCATCTTGTCGCTGTTCACGTCGTCGCTGCTGGCGTGACCGAGCACCGGCAGCCACAGCGCGGTCCAGCCCCCCAGCGTCGTGCCCGCCCCGATGAGACCGCGGTCGCCGGGACCGAGCGTGATGCGTGGCCAGACGCTGGCGCCCACGGCGAGACCCGCGGCGGTGCCGGCCATCGTGCCGATGCGCAACGAGCGATCGGCGTCGCCCTCGCGCGCGAGCATTCCGAAGCCGAGACCGGTCAGCAATCCGTCGGCGCCGCCGAGCGCGGCCAGGCCGACCGATTCGATCGGCGCGTCGCTCGCGCGGCGGATCGCGGCGCCACCGAATACGCCCAGCGACACGCCCGCCAGCGTGCCGCCGGTGGTCCTGCGATCGAAGCCGGTCCACTTCGGTTGCTCCAGCCGCGGCGCCAGCGCGCCGATGACGCCGGCGAAGCTGCCGCCGACCAGCGCCGCCGCTCCGTCACGCGGCTCCAGCGGCGCCGCATGCTCGGCCGCCGCCGCGCCCGCGAGCCCGGCCAGCGATCCGCCGAGCGCGGCCAGCGTCTCGTCGCGCCCCGCCGTCGGGTCGACCAGCATCACCGTCCCGGCCCCCAGCAGCCCGCCGAACAGCTTGCCCGCCGTCGCGACGGTTGCGTCCCCGGTATCGAGCTCGAACCTCCGCGCCAGCAGGAACCCGGCCGCGGTCTCCGCGGAGGCGCCGAGCAGCGCGCCGCCGAACAGCTCGCGGGCCGGCGTCCGCGACACGAGACCCGACGAATCCATCGCGCCGGCCACCATCAGCCCGTCGGCGACGCCGTAGGCCGTACCCAGCGCGACGAAGGGGCGCGCCGTCACTCCGTCGATCTCCGACAGGTGCAGCCGAGGCTCTGCCAGCACCGTTGCGCCGATCATGGCGAGCGGTCCGACGACGGTGCCGATGCGCGCGGGCCGCAAGCTGTCGGTGGGCAGCATCAGGCCGGCGCCGAGCCCGCCGGTGATGCCGAGCGCGCCCGCGACGCTGGCGGCGCCGACCTGCGCCGACGACGCGTCGGAGACGTGCGACGCCATCGCCGCTCCCATCGTACCGAGCGACAGGCCAACCAGCGCGCCGCCGCGCGCCAGCCGGCCACCGTCCCAGCGGTCATCGAACATGGTCGGCGCCAGCGTCCCGATCAGCGCGCCGTAGCCGGCGCCGACGAATGCCGCGCCGACGTCGGGCGGCGCGAGCGCCAGCCGCCGCGTCAGCGCCGCGCCACCGATCATGCCCGACACCGATCCGACCATCGCGCCCAGCGTGTCGTGACGGCCGGTCTGATCGAAGATGAGCTCGGGGATCCCCAGCCCCAGCGCGCCGCCGAGCGCGCTGGTCGTGAACGTGAACGTGACGTCGTGGGCGTCGGGCTCGAAGAACCGCGACAGCACCAGCCCCGTCGCCATGCCCGCCGATGCGCCCATGAGGGCACCGCCGCCGGCCTGCGGGCCGGGCGTGTCCGCGATCAGCCCCGACGGATCGAGCAGGCCGGCGAGCATCAGCCCCCACGCCCCACCGAACACGGCGCCGGAGATCGTCATCGCCGGCGCCGACGGACCGAGGCCCTCCGCCAGGTGCAGCTTGCCCTCGGCCGCGATCGCGCCGCCCATCATCGCCAGCGGCCCCACGACGGTGCCGATGCGCCTCGGTTGCGTTCCATCGCCGGTCCAGAGCAGGCCCGCGCCATAGCCCATTCCCACGCCGAAGATCCCCGCGGTCGCCGGCACGGCGACGTCGCCGCCGTCGGCGGACACCAGATGCGACAGCGTCGCCGCGCCCGCGGCGCCCGCGCCCAGGCCGAGCCAGGTGCCGCCGACGGTCTTGCGTCCGCCGCTCCATTCGTCGTCACCCAGCGTCGGTGCGAGCGCGCCGATGAGCGCGCCGTAGCCCGCGCCGGCGGCGGCTGCTGCGAAGTCGGGCGCGCGCAGGCGGGTGCTGCGATCCAGCCACACGCCGGCGGCGAATCCGACGCCGGCTCCCGCGAGCACGCCGGCCGCGTCGGGCGTGCCCGGTGAATCGGTGGTCAACCGCGCCAGGCCCAGGCCCGTGGCGATGCCGGCGCCGGTCGTCCCGAGCACGGTCACCTGATCGAGCGGATCGGGCGCGAACCAGCGCGACGCCACCAGGCCCGACAGGCCGCCCGCGATCGATCCGGCGAGCATCTGCCCCTCCAGGTGCGCGGTGTCGACGTCGGTCGTCGGCTGCCCGTGCTCCGCCGCGATCGCCGCCAGCCACCAGATGCCGCCGCCGTAGAGCGCACCCGCCAGCGTCATGGGCACCGCCGCGTCGCCGGGGCGCAGATAGGGAGCGTAGGCGTAAGCCGCCGTGCCCAGCGCCAGCCCGCCGATGCCGGCGCCCAGCTTCCAGCGATCGCGATCGCCATCGGTCAGCGCCGGCAGCGCGCCGGCAGACGCGGTCGTGCCCGGCGTGACCGCCATGTGCAGGCCGAGCCCCAGGAGATTGCCGGCCCCCGCGCCCACGCCCGCGAGCCCGATCCGCTGCGCCGGCGCCTCGGTGAACGCGCCGGCCACCGCCGTGCCGAGGTACCCGGCGCCGAGGCCGATGAGCAGGCCGCCCTGGCCCTCGTGGCTGTCGAACAGCCCCGTGCGCGCGACGCCCGACGCGAGCAGCCCGCCGGTCCAGGCGCCGCCGAGCGCGCCGAAGCTCATCAAGCGCAGATCGTTGCCGGTCGGGTTCATCTCGTGCGCGGCGACCGCCGCCGCGACCATCACCAGCGGCGTCGCGATCGCGGTCGGCACCGTCGTACGCGACGAGATGCCGCGCAGGCGGTCGACGCCGAATCCGGTCAGCCCCGCGCCGATGAGCAGGCTGTCCGCCAGCACGGTTTGCTCCGGAGTCCAGCGCCAGCGCCGCGCGCTCCAGACGCCGAGGCCCATGCCGGCCGCTTCGCCCAGCACGAGCGATCCGTACTCGAGCTTGGCGCTGCTCGATCCGCTCGCGCTCCACGCGGTGAGCCCGACCAGCGTGCCCCAGGCGGTGGCGTTGGCGTACCACGCGGCCTGGCCCAGCGTCGGGCGCAATCCGAAGCGCGACAGTCCCCACGATGTGCCGAAGCCGATCACCGCGCCGGCGCTGCCGATCAAGAGCTGGCCCGAGACGTCGGAGATCCCCATCGATCCGAGGTTGCGCATCAGGACCGCGCCGGCCGCCGTCGACGCGCCAATCGCCAGCGGCGTGCCGTCGATGGGGCCGCGGGGCGCGGCGGGCGCTGCCGCCACGGTCGCGGCCGGGGGCGGTTCGACGTCGGTCGATGGCTGGCTCGCGCGGGGCGCGGACGCGCGCGGCATCTCCGCAGCCGGCGAGTTGCCGCCGGCAGCGGGTGCAGCCGATGGGGAGGAGGGCGAAGCTTCGAGCGGCGCGCGGGGCGGCGCGAGCGCGAGCGCGGGCGGCGCCGGCTTGAACGCGGGCGCCGGCTTCGCGCTGGCTCGCCCCGGCGTCGCGCGAACCGGCGCTTCGTCTTCCGCCGCAGATTGCGATTTCGCCTCGGCGCTCGCCGCCCGCCGTCGCGCGCCGGCGATCTCGTTGGCCACGTCGGCCAGCGCGGGCGCCGCCTTCGCCGCCATTCGCTCGAGCGCGCGGTTGTTCGGCGCGGCGCCCAGACCGTCGAGCGCGCGCAGCGCCTGGGCCTGGACCTCGGGCGCCGGATCGTGCTCGAGCGCGGCGCCGAGCGCGCCCGCCGCTCGCGTCACGCGGCAGGCGGCCAGCCGTTGCGCCGCCGCCGAGCGGGCGGTATCGGGCGCGGGCGGAAAGAGATTCAGCAACGCTTCGTTGAGCGCGGCGGGCGAACAGTCGACCGGTTCCGCCTCTCGCGAGATGCCCAGCACCAGCCGAGGCTCGCCGCGCTCACCGGCCAGCCAGAGCCTCACCGTCGCGTCGCCGTCGAGCCACGACGTCTCCAGCCGCGCGCGCTGCGAGACGATGTCGGCCATCCGTCGCTGATCGTCGACGGACGGTGACAGCCACCACGCCGGCAACTGCAGAGGCACCGCGGGCCTGCCCAGGTGCTGCGTCACCCACGATTCCAGCAGTGTGTAGGCCCGACGATGAGCCGCGAAGTCGGCGTTGCTCAGATTGACAACCAGGTAGACGCGCTCGACCACGCCGTCGCGCAACCAGAAGGTCTCCGACGCCGGCACCGGCGCGTTGGCCAGTCGAGAGGGGCAGACGACGCTGGCAGCGCTGGCGGCGACGCAGGTCACCCCGCCGCGTTTCGCGGCGAAGTCGATGGCGCGCACGCGGGCGCCGAGCGGCACGCCGAAGATCTCGCCGGCGCCGTCGTCGAGGGAAGGCTGCGCGCGCGTGACGTTGCGCGCGTCGACGCCGAGCAGGCCGAGCAAGCTGACCACCCCGGTGAAGGACGATCCTGGTCTTGGCCGTCGGATTCGCATCGCCGCCCGCAACAGCAACCGCCATGCCGTTGCTGGAAGCGCCGATAAATGGGCAATCATGGGAGCGTGGCGGTCTCTGGCACCGTTGGGATTTCAACAGGCGCCGGTGCAGGCCGTCAAATCTCCGACCGTTCTGTCAATCGCGTCTTCGGCGGATCAAGGAATGCGGCCGCAGGCCGCCTCTCGCAGCTGAAACCAATCCTCGCGCGCGAGGTGGATCGACAGAGCGGCAACGCTGGCCTCGATGCGATCGACCTTGTTCGTGCCCAGAACGACCACGGGTTGCGACGGCAACGCGAGGATCCAGGCGATCGCCAGCGCTTCGGGCGCGGCGTTGCCGTAGCGCGGGGCGAGCGCGGCGCAGGCGGCACGCACGCGCGCCGAGGTCTCGTCGCCCGCGCGAAAGAGCCGTCCGCCGCCGAGCGGGGACCAGGCCATCGGCTTCACGCCCCGGCGCTCGCAGTGACTGAGCGTGCCGTCGGTGAGCGGCGCCGTGTGGAACAGCGACAGCTCGATCTGGTTCGTGACCAGCGGCTGGCGCAAGCAGCTCTGCAAGGCATCGAATTGCGCCATATCGTAGTTGGAGACACCGACGCTGCGTACCTTGCCCGATTCGAGCAATCGCTCGAACCCGGCGGCGGTCTCCGCGGCCGGCGTCAACCAGTCCGGCCGATGAATCAGCAAGACGTCCAGGTAGTCGGTGCCGAGCAGCCGCAACGACTTCTCGGCGCTCTTCACGATGCGATCGGCGCTGGCGTTGTAATGGGCGGTCTTGCGGTCCGGGTGGCGCGGCACCGGCACGTAGATGCCGCACTTGGTGACGATCTCCAGCTTCGAGCGCAACCCCTTGTCGAGGCGCAGCGCCGCGCCGACGCGCTCCTCCACTTCGTAGGCGCCGTAGACTTCGGCGGTGTCGACGGTGGTGATTCCGCGCTCCACGCACAGCCGCATCCGAGACAGCAACCGTTCGGGCGCGGCGGCCTCGACGTCGTCGAGGAGCCGCCAGGTCCCGTAGACCAGGCGCGAAAACTCGGGACCACCGGGGACCATCGCGACGCGCGTGTTCGACACGTCCGGACTTTAGATCAACGGCGCGGCCGGCGCCTCGTTTGACGGCGGGGCGCGCGCGGTGCTAGGCAGGTACGGGGAAACGGGCCGACGATCATGTGGCGAGCAGCTTTGGGGGCGCCCGCGATCTCAGCAGCCGCCGGTGACGGCACGACGACGTCGCCGGCGGTGGAGCCGTGGCTGTTGCCGGAGCGCCGCGCCGGCAGCGCGCGCGAGACCACGGTGCTGGCCATCGCCTGGTCGGCAGCCGAGCCCCACCGCGTGGGCGAGGTCGCCCTGCTCGACGAGGACGGCGCTGCGCAGATTCTCGGGCGCGGCGCGGCGCGGCTGGACGACGGCCACCCGCGCCTGGCGTTCGTGCGCCAGCGCCCCTGGTCGTCAGAGGCGTGCGCGCCGCTGGAGGCGCCGGGGATCTCGCGCCGGCACCTGCTGCTGACCGCGCGCGCGATCGATCGATCGATCGCCTTCGAGCAGCTCGGGCGCGCCGCGGTCCTGCACAACGGGCACGAGGCGAAGAGCGGGCTCGCGCAGCCCGGCGACACGCTGGCGATCGAGAACCAGATGGTCCTGTTTTGCACCCGACGCGTGCTGCCGCTGGCCTCGCCGCGCCACCTGCGTGCGGCCGACGCCGCCCGCTTCGGCGTGGCCGACGCCGACGGGATCGTCGGCGAGAGCGCGCCGATCTGGGCGTTGCGCGAGGAGATCGCGTTCGCCGGCGCTTCGCCAGCGCACGTGCTGATCCTCGGTGAGAGCGGGACTGGCAAGGAGCTGGTCGCGCACGCCGTTCATCGCGCGTCGCCGCGCGCCGCGAAGAAGCTCCTCGCGCGCAGCGCGGTCTCGTTTCCCGAAACGCTGGTCGACGCCGAGCTGTTCGGACACGCGCGCGACTACCCCAACGCCGGCGTGCCGCTGCGCGAGGGGTTGCTGGGCGCGGCGTCGGGGACGTCGCTGTTCCTCGACGAGATCGGCGAGCTGCCGCACAGCCTGCAGGCGCACCTGCTGCGCGTGCTCGACGCCGGCGGGCAATACCATCGGCTGGGCGAGACCGCGGCGCGGCAATCCGACTTTCGCCTGATCGCGGCGACCAACCGCCCCCTCGGCGCGCTCAAGCACGACTTCGCGGCCCGGCTGGCGCTGCGGATTCGCGTGCCGTCGCTGGCCGAGCGGCGCGAGGACATTCCGCTCCTCTGCCGTCACCTGCTCGATGGCATCGCCGCGCGCTCGCCGGAGCTGTGCGCGCGCTTCGCGGGCACGGGAGCGAACGGCGCGCGGTTCTATCGCTTCGCGCCGTCGCTGATCGACGAGCTCCTGCGTCATCCGTACGCGCTGCACGTGCGCGAGCTCGGCGAGATCCTCTGGCAATCGCTGCGCGACAGCCGCGGCGCGCTGCTTCAACGGTCGGCGAGCGACGTGCGCGCAGCGATGGCGAGCCCGGCGCCGGTGACGACGGCGCCACGGCGCGCCGAGCCGACCGCGGATGAGATTCGCGCCGCGCTCGCGGCGCAGCGGGGCAATCGGTCGAAAGCGTATCTCGACCTGGGCCTCAGCAGTCGCTACGCTCTACGACGTTTGCTGAAGAAGCACGGCATCAAGGACGACGGGAGCGACTCGTGACGGTTGGCCGCGGCATCGCGGGGGTCCCGGCCGGCCCGGAAGCGCACGCGAACGACGGGCGGTGGACGGAGCCGGGCGCGATGATCGGCGACGACTACCGCGTGGAGCGCGTGCTGGGCGCGGGCGGCATGGGCGTGGTGGTCGAGGCGCGCGACGTCCGCTCGGGCGAGCGCGTGGCGATCAAGCTCATTCACCCCGAGCGCGGCGGCGAGCGGACGTTCGTGAAACGTTTTTTTCGCGAGGCGCGGATCACGCTCCAGCTCAAAGGCCCGCGCGTCGCGCGCGTGCTGCGGCTCGGCGAGCTCGACACCGGGTTGCCCTACCTGGTGATGGAGTATCTCGACGGCGTCACGCTGGACCAGGTGCTGGCGGAGCGGGGCGCGCTGCCGGTCGAGACCGCGGTCGACTACGTGCTGCAGGCGTGCGACGCGATCGCGGAGGCGCACGCGCTGGGCATCGTGCACCGCGACCTGAAGCCGGGGAACCTCTTCGTTGCCAGGGGCGCCGATGGCCAGCCGATCATCAAGGTCATCGACTTCGGGATCTCCAAGCGGACCGCGCCGCGGCTGGAGCCGTCGGAGACGAACCTGACCACGACGGCGGGGCCGATCGGCTCGCCGCGCTACATGTCGCCGGAGCAACTGAGCGAGGTGGCGATCGCGGATCTGCGCAGCGACCTCTGGGCGCTGGGCGTGATCCTGTTCGAGCTCGTGAGCGGGCGCCATCCCTTCGAGGGCGAGTCGCTGGCCAACCTCTACGTCCGCATCCTGCGCGACGACGTGCCGGCCCTGCGCGCGTTCAAATCCGATGTGCCGGCCGGGCTGGAGGCGGTTTGTCGTCGCTGCCTGGCCAGGGAGCGCGCGGCGCGCATGCCCGGCATCCACGACCTGGTGATCGCGCTGGCTCCCTACGCCTCGGCGTCGGGGCGCGCGCTGGCGCAGCAGATCGCGGCGCGCGCGCCGGCGTCGCCGACGACCGTCGCCGCGGTCGCAGGCGCGCGGCGCCGCCCGCGCTGGCCGGTGACCGCGGTGGCGGTCGTGTGTGGCGTGGGAGGTCTTTATTTCGGCGTGCGTCCCGTGGTGTCGAAGGTCATCGCGCGCGACGTTGCCAGCGCGCGTGAGACTGCGCTCGGCCGCGTCGAATCGCGCGCGGTGCCGGCTGCGCCCGCGGTGCCGGTAGCGGCCGCGCCGGCTCCCGCGCCTGTCGAGGCGCGCGCGCCGGCAGCGTTGCCCGCGATCGAAACGCCCCCGGCGCCGCGGGCGCGCACGCGCACGCACGCGAGCGCGACGCGCGCGTCGCGCTCGCACGGCGCACGCGGAACCGCTGGGCCACCCGCTACCCCGCCGAAGTCCGCGGGGTCGGACAGCGGCCAGGATCTTTTCGGCACGAGGCGCTAGTGCGCGAGATGTCGATCGCGTCATCGAGCTCGCGCGCCTGCCTGGCGCTCGCCGTTCTCGCGCCGCTGTTCGTCGCGGCGCGCGCCCAGGCGGAGCCGGCGCGCGCGGGCGCGAACCCGGCGATCGCGGCCGAGGCGCTGTTCCAGGAGGCGCGCCAGGAGATGGCCGGCGGGCAGTACGCCAAGGCGTGCGTGAAGCTCGAGGAGAGCGAGCGCCTGGCGCCCGCGCCGGGAACCGCGTTCAACCTCGCCGACTGCTACACGCACATCGGCCGGGTCGCTTCGGCCTGGAGCCTGTTCCGCGACGTCGAGGGCGAGACGCAGGCCGCGGGCCAGCACTCACGCGCGCAGGAAGCCGGCCGCCGTGCCGCCAAGCTGGAGCCGTCGCTGCCGCGCATTCGCATCGAGGTCGTCGAAGCGAGCGACGACCTCGAAATTCGCCGCGACGGCCTGGTCGTCGGCCGCGGCCAGTGGAGCGTCGAGGTGCCCGTCGACCTGGGCGAGCACGTGATCACCGCGGCGGCGCCCCACAAGCAACCATGGAGGACAGCGCTCAACGTCGCGCGCCCGGCCGAGGTGCTGGTGGTCACGATTCCGGCGCTCTCCGCGGTGGGTGGTGCCGCTGCGCCCGCGCCCCCGCCCCCGCTGCCGATCGCTGGGCCCGCGGCGATCGCGCCCGGCCCGCCGCCCGCGTCGCCGCCGGGCGCTGATCTCGCGCGCGCGCCGGTCGCGCCCACGCACACGCCGGCGGTGGTGCTCGGTGCCACTGGGCTCGGCCTGCTGGTTGCAGCGGGTGTGACCGTGGCGATCGCTGTATCGATCTACCCCAAGTGTCCGGACGGCAATTGTTCGTCGTCGCAGGCGTACAACGACAGCACGCGCGCGCGAACGCTGGGCAACATCGCGACCGGGCTCGGTGTCGCGGGCGCGCTCGGCGTGGGCGCCGGAGCGATCCTGTGGTGGCTGGAATCGCGTCCCGGCCCGGATGGGTCCGCGATGAACCGGCGTGACTGGGACGTTGCCGTTCGCGCGAACGGCGTGGAATTTCAGGGGTCGTGGTGAAACACACTATCAAGGTCAACGCGACCGCGTTCGGCGTGGCCCTTTGCTTCTTCGCCGCCGGCTGCAATCAAATCTTCAGCCTCAAACCGGAACATCTCGCTACCGACAGCGGTGTCGACCTGGGCTCGAGCGCCGACGCCACTCGAGATGCGACGTCCGACGTGCGCGATGCCGTCGTCGCGGATGCGCCGTTCGACGCCGGCGCCGACCAATCGGTGGATGCGGGCCGGGATGCGTCCGCTGATTCGCCCTCGGAGGCGCGCGCGGACGTTCCCTCGGATCGGCCGGCCGGTGACGGCGGGTTGGCTACGGACGCCGGCACCGACCGGGGTCCGACGCGTAGCTGTCAGGGGACGCAGGGTCCGACGCCTATCAATATCGACAACCGGTTCTGCGTCGACAGCACGCCGGTGACCAATGATCAGTACGCCGCGTTTCTCGCGGCCACGGCGCAGTCGCCAGTTCCGCAGCCCGCCGGCTGCCAGTGGAACACGCAATTCACGCCGGACTACTTTCCGTACAGTGTGACCGTCGGCAATCTTCCGGTCCGCGACGTCGATTTTTGCGACGCTTGGTCGTATTGCCAATGGGCCGGCAAGCGACTCTGTGGCGTCCTTGACCACCAGGGTTCTTCGATCTCCAATTTCGACAGGGTCCTCGACGGAGAGCTCTACTACGCCTGCTCAGGCGGTGCCGGCCATCCGCTCACGTACTCTTACAGCAGCGACGGTACCGTCGATCCCACCGCGTGCGACACCGACGTGTGCAACGGCACCACGGTCACCAAGTTTGGCCAGATCGATCCGGTGGGCAACCCGCGCTGTCAGTCGATCGTCTATCCCGGCCTTTACGATCTCAACAGCGCAGTGGAGGTCTGGCTGGACATGTGTCTGGCTGGAGATGCGACAGATGGCTCGGGCGACACCTGCCGGCTGAGCACGCCGCTCTTCTGCGACCAGAGATGCGACGTGAGCGGGAACGGCGCCCCGCGCAATGCCCCCGGGGCGGGGACAATCGGCATGCGCTGCTGCTCCGACCTCGACTGAGCGTCGGGGCCGCAATCCGCTGAGTGGGCGCGCCCGGGCGCGCCCAGCCCGCCCGCCCTCCCGAGCGCGGGCTCGCCCGGTTTTTTCGCCTGATTTCGTTCAGCGCGCCTCTCCGTCGCGGGGCATGGGCCTTGCTCAACGACCGCGCATGCCCGGGCGATCAAGCGAACGTGCAACCGAACGTGCAACCGAACGTGCAACCGAACGCGACGATACCGGCGCGCTCGACGCGCTCTTCGCGCGCCACTGGCGAACGGTGTTCCGCCGGGCGCGCGCGATCCTGCGCGACGACGACGCCGCCAAGGACGTCGTGCAGGAGGTCTTCCTGCGCGCGATCCACGCCCGGCGCGAGCTCCGCGATTGCCGTTCGCCGCCCGCGTGGCTGAAGCGCGTCGCGAGCAACCTGTCGCTGAACTACCTGCGCGACGCGACTCGACGGCGTCGGATCCTGAGCGTCGCGCTGCCGCCCGCCGCGCCCACCAGTGACGTTCCCGCCGACGCGTCGCTGACGCTGCGCGCGCTGGTGCGCGGCGTTCCCGCCGAGCTTCAGGCCATCGCCCTTCACTATTTCGTTGATTGCATGAGCCAGGAGGAGATCGCCGCTTCGCTGGGGATCCCGCGCCGCACGATCAGCCTGCGTCTCGCGCAATTTCGCCGCGCGGCCCTCTCGTCAGCCTTCGACGTCGCCACCGCGTGAGCCGCGCGCGTCGATGGCCTATGGCACGGCCCAGTTGATCATGCTGATGTGCGTGTTCTGCGAACGGTAGTCCAGGTTGGCGCGCGACGTGGTGTCGCAGACCGCGTGCGTGGAGTCGGTGAACGAGCGTATGAAGAGGGGCCCCGTGGTGTTGTTTTGCCAGACCCACATGCGATCGTAATCGCCCCAGTAGCCGTTACCGTCACCCGGGCACGCCTTTTGAGCCTGCGTCAGCGCGACCGGCGCCGACATCGCGCCGCCGGTGGTGAACGTGCTGTAGAGGAGCTTGACCTGGCCGCCGGTGAGCCCCGCGTCCGACCAGTAAGACAGCGCGTTCACGTTCGTGGTGGTCGTGCCCACCTTCTTCAAGGCGGTGGTCGTCGCCGGCAGCACGGCGTTCGACGTCGCCGAGGTCCGCATCGTCGCCGGCGCCGTGCACGTCAGACTCGCCGAGCAAACCACGCCCTGTAGCTGCGTGAACGCGCCCACCTTGCGCGGATAGAAGATCACGATGCTGTACGGGGCCATCGGATTCGCCGGTTGGATGGCAACGACCGGATAGCGCCGGCCGCGGATCTGAGTGCCGTCGTTCAGCGTCGACGTCGTCGCCACCGTGTAGTCGGTCGCGATCGTCACCGGCGCCGACCACGCGGTGCTGTAGCTGCGCAGCGTGAGCGTGCTGTTGCTGGCGGTGACCATGAAGACCGAGCCCAGGTTGGGCGCCGACGCCAGGGCCGGATGGAAGTCGGTGGCGATCGCGTCGTCACCGGGAACCTGGGCCCAGGCCCCCGTCGAGAGCGGCATCTTGTACATCGCGACCCGGCTCAGGTTGTCGGCGCTCACGCCGGGGCCGCCGCGGTGCTCGTTGGTGTACGCCACGTAGAGGGCGTTGAAGCTGCCCGCCATGCTGCCGCCGTCGAAGAAGTCGTAACCGTTGGAGGCTGGGATGCCGTTGGCGCGCCGCAGACAGGCAACCGAGCTGAACGTGGTTTGGCCCAGCGGCGATTGAAACATGCACGCACCGGCCATCACCGGGATCATGCTGTTCGGCAGGCCGGTGGTGGTCAGGTCGCTGGTGCGATAGCAGTTGAGGCCGCCGGCGACGATATTGGTGTGCATGTTGAACACGTCGAGCGGAGCGACCAGCGACGAGACGTACCAGTTGCCGTTGGCGGTCGCCATCGCGGGATCGCCCCAGACCGCGGCGATCCCGAACGGCACCGGCAAATAATGGGCGTCGGCGAAATCGTCGTCGGACTGCGCGTCGTCGAAGTTGGTGCCGACTTGGCTTGCGCCCGGGCAGACGACGCGGTCGACGTAGGGGCGGCCCTGTGAGTCTTTCTCGGTCCGCACCGGATAGACGACGTTGGTGCTCGGCTCGGCGTTGAAGATCACGTACGTGATGAAGCCGGCGGTCGTTCCGTCGGTCTCCGACTGCCACTTGTTCGTCGTCCACGCGGTCGTGTTGTACGAAACGTCGGGAATCGGGCCGCCGTTGCTATTGAGCAGCTTTTCGCGCGCGACCACCAGCGGATCGGCGGGCTCCTCGGAAGGCGCCGGCGGCGGACTGCAGCTGGCGAGGCCAAGCGCGATCCCGGTCAAGGAGAGCAGGGGGACAATGGTTCGCGGACGTCGCAGCATGGGATCGGCACCTTTCGCGGTGGGGTCGGGCCAGCGCCGCGCACCGTACCATCGTTGGGGCGTCGAGCCCATTCACAATTCTGGATAATTGCTCGATTGCGTTCCGGCGCTTGCCCGTCCCGGGCGGGAGTGATACTCGAAAGACGCCATTTTTCTGCGGGCGGCAAACGAAAGGTGCTGGCATGTCGATGTCTACAAAGCTGCTGGTCGGGGCCGTGGTCTTCACAATCGCGGCGCGGGCGCAGGCGCAGGATTCAGAGGAGATCCAACAAACGGTCCGCCCGACGGCCACCGCGGCCGCGGACGGCGCCTTCCTGCCGCAGACGCTGTCGGCGCGCGTCGGCTCGACGCAGGCGTTCGCGTTCGGCTCGGGCGGCTACGATTCGTCGCGCACCGGTCCGCTGGTCGACTCCGCTGTCGAGCTCACGGTCTGGGGCCCGCTGGCGCTGCGGGTCCAGGCCACGTACAGCAACGACACCAAGAAGATGCGGCCCAGCGTCGCCGGGCGGGCGCAGGTGCTGCGCCAGGAGAAGCACGGCATCGACGGCTCGGTGACCGTCTTCTTCAAGACCGAGGGGTTCACCGAGGCCGAGGGCGAGATCGAGACCTTCGCGTCGGTGGGACGGCGGTTTGAAAAACTATCCGTCGTCGGCAACCTGGTCTACGGGCAGGATCCGGAAGGCAACGAGCGCGACGGCGAGCTGCGCGCGGCGGTGTGGCACCAGGGGCGGTTACTGGCGCTGGGCCTCGACACGCGCGCGCGCTTCGCGATCGGCACGCAGCACGGAAACGCCGCGACGACGGAGCCGACGTTCGACTTCCTGGCCGGCCCGCTCGCGACGGTGGTCGCCGGTCCGGTCGCTCTGTTCGCCGAATCCGGCCCCAGCGTGTTTCGCCTCTCGGGCGGCCCCACGCGCGCCGGCGTGGCCGGACTCGCCGGCGTCGGCGCCGCGTTCTGATTCTGCGGCGCCCGCAAGTCGCGCGCGGCCCGAGTCACTTCGCAACGGGGCGGTGATGCGGTATCCCTGACACCATGGACATCCTCGGCGCAACCGCCGCCTATGAGGGTTGGTTGGGCCACTTCATGTCGATCGTGCGCCCGGATCTGGCCGAGAAGCATCGAATGATGAGCCTGGCGCCGTTTCCGTTCATGCGCGCCACGTTCTATCGCTGGTGCCAGGTCTGGCGCGAGCACGCCGGCGAAGCCGCGCGCGCCGCGCGCGTGCTGGCGGTCGGCGACCTGCACCTCGAGAACTTCGGCACCTGGCGCGACGCCGACGGACGCCTGATCTGGGGCATCAACGACTTCGACGAAGCGACGTCGCTGCCCTGGACGCACGATCTCGTGCGCCTGGCCGTCAGCGCCTACCTCGCCATCGAGGGCGATCACTTGAAGGTCCGGCGGCGCCGCGCTTGCGACGCGATCCTCGAAGGCTACAGCGACGGGCTGGCGTGCGATGGGCTGCCGTTCGTGCTCGAGGAGGAGCACGGTTGGCTGCGCAAGATCGCCACCGCCGAGCTGCGCGATCCGACGGTCTTCTGGCGCAAGATGAGCGCGCTGCGCACCGCGCGCGGCATCGATCGAGCGGCCGCGCAGGCGATCACCGCCGCGATGCCGGCGCGCGATCTCGAGCTGCGCTTCGCGCGGCGAGTGGCCGGCCTCGGGAGCCTGGGCCGGCCGCGTTTTGTCGGGATGGCATCGTGGGGCGGCGGTCTGGTCGCGCGCGAGGCCAAGGCGACGGCGCCATCGGCGGTGCTGTGGGCGGCGGGCGCGGCGCCGCGAGCGCTTTCGCCGCGAGCGCTTTCATACACGCGCATCATCGACGGCGCGATCCGCGTTCCCGACCCGACCTTGCACGTCGCCGGCAAATGGCTGCTTCGCCGTCTGGCGCCCCACTGCACGCGCATCGAGTTGTCGGATCTCCCGACGGGCAGCGACGAGGAGCACTTGCTCCACGCGATGGGCTTCGAGACCGCGAACGTCCATCTGGGCACGCGCGGCGCCCGCAAGGCGATCGCCAGGGAGTTGCGCGGGCGCGATAGCAGCTGGCTCG
The DNA here is from genome assembly GCA_964571275.1 of uncultured Myxococcales bacterium. GTDB lineage: Bacteria > Myxococcota_A > Polyangia > Fen-1088 > Fen-1088 > DASRQZ01. The sequence goes on along the minus strand of CAZNCQ010000071.1, from coordinate 8,980 downwards.
GCGACCTCGCCGCCCTGCTCGCGCGCGAGGTCGTGAAGGACTGGAATCGCTGGAGCAAGCAGACGCTGCACTAGTGGTACGGCGAAGCATCGCCGCTGGTCGGTGTACATCGCGCAGACACCGCGCACGAGGTGGCGTTCTCCTCGACCGACGTACTCCACGTTCATCACCGAGACGGCATCGCAACCGCGGAGCGAGCTATTCCTCGTGCGCCTCACACGGCGCCCGTCACTTGCGCGTCATTCGACGACGGGCGCCTCTTCACTGGGCGCAGGCGCGGGGCGGGGATCGAAGGGCGCCGGGGTCGTCCGCTCGCGCGCCGGTTGCGGCTCCTCGGCGGGCGTGCCCTCGAGGGTCTGCGCGCGAGACGTCTCGTCGGGCACCGAGTCCCCCTTGGCGGGCTCGGTCGGCACGATCGTATGCTTCTCGGGCGACCACACGTAGCCGCGCAACGGCTGGTGCTTCTCTCGGGCCCGCGCATGCCGCGGCGGCAGGGGCACGATCACCGGGGCGACGTGGGTTGCCGGCGGCGCGGAGGGCGCGCGCCGCGCGGCCGGCGCCGCGGGCGCACTCGGGGAGTTCTCCGCGCTCGGCGGGGTCTCCGGGGGCGAAATGGGCGGCGCCGCCGCTGCTGGCGGCGACGCGGATTCCACCGATAACGTGGGTACCGGCAGCGGGGCTGGCACGGGCGCCGCTGGCCCCGCGGGTGGCGATTGCACCATCGCGCGCGACGCGGCCGCCACCGACGAGCCCGGCCTGGAGATGAGGTGGAAGGATCGCCAGGTCACGACCCCAACCGCGAGCAGCACCACCGTCGATATGCCCAGCGCGAACCACGATCCGCGCTTTCTCGGGATCTTGTCGAACGAATCGAATTCCAGCGCGGCCGGGTCCAGCACCGGATCGTCCATCGCCAGGTTCTGGTAGCCGCTCGCCTCTTGCTCCTCGCCGCGCGCAAAGAAGCTTTGCGTGAGCGGCCCGGCCTTCATCGTGGGCACGGTGATCGCTCTTCCACGAACCGTGGGATTGGTCCCCAGAACCATGGGCTTGTTCCTTGGCAACGGCCGCAGAACGTCGGGATTGGTTGGCATTGGATTCCTCCTGAGCGGAGCGTTGATGAGCGAACCGCGTGCCAACGGCAAAGCGCCGCCAATCCAGGGAGAGCAGAGCGGCGAACGGGTTTTGGCCTTACGGAAGCGGATCGTTCAGACGCTGGATGGGACCGCCCGGTAACACTCGCCGGTTACGGCGTGGCGCCGGGCAGGTGGCGCGCAAACAACGCCCATGCGGGGCGCCGATCACGGTGTCGCGAAGTGGCCAGTTCACTCCGGACAAGGGTTCCCGCTCTGCCCGGAACCTTCGCCACCGTGCGCGCCGGTCTTCCCGCACGACTTCATCAAGGCGAACACGATCTTCGAGGTGGTGCGCTCCGCCGGTGGCCAGACCGCGTGGGCCGACAAGCACCCCGCGTACGATCTGGTCAACGGTCCGTCGGGCCGCGGGGTCGTCGACCTGTTCACGCCCGAGATCACCAACGCCAACGGCTTCGACGGCCACCGTCGGCGTCGTCTGCACCGCCGAGAACGATCAGAAAAAGGTGAACGCGATCCTCAACGAGATCCAGGGCCGCAACCACGACGGCACCCGCTCGCCGGGCGTGCCGTCGGTGTTCGGCATGAACTTCCAGGCGGTCAGCGTCGGCCAGAAGGTGAGCAAGGACAACTCCGACGGTAGCTGCACCGACGATACCGACCCGACGATCAATGGCCAGCCAGGCGGCTACACCGACGGCTCGGGCACGCCCAGCGCCGTGCTCGCCTACGGCCTGGACAAGACCGACCACGCGCTGCGCAGCATGATTGACGGCCTCAAGCGCCAGGGCCTCTACGATTCGACGCTGTTCATCGTCACCGCCAAGCACGGTCAGTCACCGATCAACATCGCCAAGCTCAACAAGCCGGGTCACTTCGGCGACCTGGTCGCGTCGCTGCCGGGCGCGGCGAGCGACCCCGCGGCGCAGGCGATCGTCAGCGCCGCCAGCTGCGCCCCGGCGCCTGCGGGTTCGTGATGGACGACGACGTCGCGCTCATCTGGCTGCCGGACCAGAGCCAGACCGCCGCCGTCGCGTCATACCTGAACACCAACGCCAAGGCCTTGTTCATCGCCGAGGTCATGTCCGGCGACGAGCTGCGCCTGAAGTTCAACGACCCGGCGAACGACAACCGCACGCGCGACGTCATCGTGCAGCCGATCTACGGCACCATCTACACGACGTCGGGCATGAAGGTCTCCGAGCACGGCGGCTTCAGCTTCGGCGACACCAACGTCGGATTGGTCGTCTCGAACCCGCACCTGCGCGCGCGTGTGCTGAAGACGCCGGTCGCGACGTCGCAGGTGGCGCCGACGATCCTGCGCGCGCTGGGCCTGGACCCCGACGCGCTCGACGCCGTCCGCAACGAGGAGACGCCCGCGCTGCCGGGCCTCGGCAACTAGCGAGCGTTCTCAGCTGCCGCCCGGCGCTCATGGGCTTGCGCCCAGGGGCCTCGGGTTTCACCTGAGAGGCGCGGGGCGCCGTCGCCTTCGCGACACGAGTGTGCCCCGATCTGGTTGTGGCGGCCGCGGCCGACACGCTGTCGACCTGTTAGGCTCGTGCGGACACCGATGGCGACGTATGGGGGACGGAGCCGCGCCGTCGCGAGCGCAACTTTGCTCGGAATCGCCGCGCTGATTGCATCCGGTGGATGCGACCGCCCGGCGCGAGCGGCGAGTCTGTGCGCCGCGCCCGACGCCCGCATCGTCGTCGACACCGGCGCGCATCGCCTGACGCTATGCAATCGGGACCAGGAGGCCGGCGCCTTCGGCGTCCGCATTGGCAGGGCCGGCGTTGGCAAATCCAAGGAGGGCGACAACAAGACCCCGCTCGGCGTCTACCCGTTGGGCGCGCCGCGCAGGTCACAGCAGTACGGCACGTTCATTCTGATCGGCTACCCCACGCCCGAACAACGGAAGCGCGGCCTCACCGGTGGAAGCGTCGGCGTGCATGGACCCAACCGCTGGCTGCGCTGGGCCGGCGGTCTGGTGAACACCTTCGACTCGACCAACGGCTGCGTCGGCGTCGCTTCGGACGCGGAGATGGACAGGATCGCGGCGTGGGTGAGGAGCGCGGACGCCCGGACCATCGAGCTGCGCTGAACGCCTTACCGTGACCGTGATCCCAGGTTGCGTGATAGCTTCGCGTCCATGCCCCCATCAACCGTGATGCAGGTACGTGCTCTGGCTATCGTCGCGGCGTTGTTTGGCCTCGGCTGTGTCTCGGGCGCGGGGAGTCCGAATGACGGCGCAGGTGGCGGCACGTCGACGGGAAACGGCGGCAGCGGCAACGGTGGCTCCGGCAACGGCACCGCCGGCGCGAGCGGCGCGTCGGGCGCCGGCGGGGCGAAGGGCGCTGGCGGCGCCGGCGCTGGCGGCGCGCTGGGCACGGGCGGGAGCGGCGGCGCGGTCGTCGGAACCGGCGGCGCCGGCGGCGCGATGATGGGAACCGGGGGTCGCGGCGCGGGCGGCAGCGCCAGCGGCGCTGGCGGCGCCCCGGGGACCGGCGGCAGCAACGCCGGCGGCTCCAGTGGTGGCGGCGTCGTCGGCGAGCCGATCGGATTCGCCACGCTGAACGGCGGCACCACCGGAGGCCGGGCCGGCCAGACCGTCACCGCGTCCACCTACGCGCAATTGAAGATGTACGCCGAGAGCGCGACGCCCTACGTGATCCTGGTGCAGGGCACGATCTCGAACGGCGCCAATGGCGGCCAGATCAACGTCAAGTCCGACAAATCGATCGTTGGCGTCGGCCCGACCGGCTTCTTGTTTGGCGTGGGTTTGAACATCAGCAGCGCCAACAACATCATCATTCAGAACCTGCGCCTCTCGATGACGGGCGTGACGACGCGAACCGACACCGCCGGCGTGTATTCCTCGACGGGAGACGAAGGCCTGCCGCAGATCCTGGTCAACGGCGGCGACGCGATCGGGATCCAGGGCACCAGCAAGAACATCTGGATCGACCATTGCGAGCTCTTCTCCGAAGATCCCGCCGTGCAAACCAACATCGACCTCTACGACGGTCTGATCGACACCAAGGCCCAGACCGGCTTCATCACCATCTCGTGGAACTATTTCCACGACCACCACAAGGTCGGCCTCGTCGGCGCGTCGGATACCGACCTCTTCGCCGACCGCAAGATCACCTACCACCACAACTACTATCGCAACACCAAGCTGCGCATGCCGCTCTACCGCGGCGCCGTCGGCCACTTCTTCAACAACTACCTCGTCGGCGCCACCGACGCTTCCGAGATCCGAGCCGGCACCTGCGTGCGCGTGGAAAAGAACTACTACGAAGCCCTGCACTTCTCGATCTATACCCCGACGGATTCCCTCGGCATGACCGAGCGAATCGACAACATCGAGGTGAGCCGCACCGCGCGCGCCTACCCCGCCAACTGCGTCGCCGACATTCCGTACCCCTATTCGACGGCGTTGACGGGAACCACGACGGACGTGAAGGCGGTCGTGCCCGCGGGGGCGGGCGTGGGGAAGTTGTAGGGATCGGTACCGCGGGTCGACACTGACCTTTTAGAGACTCCTCAGAAAAGCCGCCAGGTCCTTCTTCTGATTCGCCGGCAGCCGCGTTCCGAACTCGTGGCCGATGTTGCGGTTGCCGGGAATGCGCGTGTCGAACACGAACCGCGTGGTTCCGTACGTGAACGTCGCTGGACGGCGATTGGCGGGCTCGAGCAGGGCTTCGATGCTGGGAACCGAACCATTGTGAAGATAGGGCGCGGTTGCGAAGAGCGCGGTCAGCGGCGCGACGCGGACCCACATGACGCCCATGTGCAACGTTCCAGCTCCCGCGCACGTGTCGGTCGAGCCAATCACCGGAATGTCGATACCTTTCGACTTCATTGTCGGTGGGATCTCGATCTGGATCAGCGGCTCGGTGCCGATGCCGCCCGCGCGTGCGTCGTCGGGCTCGTCGCCCTGGGCCAGGCCGTCGCCGTCGGCGTCGAACGGGAGCATGATGCTGGAGCTGTAGACGATCGGGCCGAAATCAGCGTGCTCGCGGTGGCAGCTCTCGCAACGGGCGACCTCGGCGGCGGCTGCGTCGGGGATGCCCAACGCCGGGAGCGACAACCAACCGTCTCCGCTTTCGCGCGCCGGGTGGGCGTGGTGGCAATGCGAGCATCGCCCGAGCGGCGGCGGATTCTGTGCGAACGCCACGCGACGCTCGAGCGGTGAGGCGTTGTGACAGTCGGCGCACCGCACGCGAATCTTCGCGTCGAGCGGACGCGACGGATCGATCGGGGCGAGCACGGGACCGCGCATTCCGGCGCTGGAACAGCTGGCGGGCGGGCGCGGCAACACCCGCCGGTTTCCAATTTCGCCGACGATCGCGTCGGCGAAGATCTGGCGCCCGCGCGCAATCTGGCGCGCATCGATCCGAGGCCGGACCAGCGTGCCCGCCTGCGCGGCGAGCTCTTCGCGGACCGCCTGCGCCGCGTAGAGCGCCGGGATCCTGGCGAGCACCGCAGGCTCGAGCGGCGCGTTCCCATACATCGCGTCTGACCACATCAAGCCCGGATACGAATCCTGCTGGAGCGCGAGCGTGGCCAGGTTCCGCAGGTCGGTGAGCAGCGCGCGCCGATTGGCGGTGCGGTCGGCGCTGCGGAGGCCGAAGGCCCGCAAAGCGTCCCGCTCCGACAACCCCGACAAGGCGATCAGGCGCTCCAGCGTGGGCGCCCGGGAATCCTCGGAGCCCTCCCAGTTCTGAAGCTCGAGGCCGCCAACGGTCAGCGCCGCGGGCACGCTCAACGGGTTGAACGCGCCCCACGGTCTCGGTCGCGCGTGCCAGATCGGTGGGTAGAGGCCCGAGCGGAAGCGCGGCACGGTCAGGTCGAAACCGAATTCGTTGATCAAGTCCTGACGCCCGGGGCCCGCCATCAGCAGGCGCGCGCGGACGGTGCGCCCGTCGGGGAAGTGGCGTTCTTTGCGGTAGGCGACGGCGATCGGATCGCGATCGTCGAGGAGCGGCGACGTCGCGAGCAAGGCGCCGTAGTCGAAGTTGGCGCCGGGCAGCCCGGGGACGATGCGGCCGTCGGTTGGATTCGCGTTGCCGTGGCAAAGCCAGCAGGTCATGCCGATGGCGCCCGTGTGCTTGCCGTCGGGGCCGAGCGCTTCGCGCAGCCCGAGGAATCCGGTGGAGGCCGAGATGCGGCCTTCGTGGCCGGGCGGGTCGTCGAGAGTCGCCGTCAGGCCGAAGAGCTGCGGGTTGGCCAGGATGCCCCCGCGCGCGTGGAGATGCCGCGTGAGCCGCGCGTCGGGCACGCCATCGCCGTTCAGGTCGACCGGCTCGTCGTCGAAGTCGATGTCGACGTCGCGCGTCCAGGCGACGCCGACCAGATCCGTCCAGTAGGACGCGTTGGTATTGATGACGGGCGAGCTCGGGTCGTTGCGATCGGCGGGCTCGAAAGGACCGATGTCCTCCATCGCGCGCTCGTGTGCGCTGGCGCCGACCGCGCGCGGCCAGCGCCACGGGTCGACGACGCCCGGCAAGCCTGCGGGCGAGACCGGGGGACGCACCGCCGCATCCGGCGGAGCCGGCGCCGCGCGCGTGCAAGCGATCGTCAACGCGAGCGCCGCCGCGAGGTCGATGAGGTAGGGGACCCTCAGGCTGCTCGGCAGCTTGCTCTCGAAAGGCCACGGCTCGGTATGCCGGCGATCACGCGGCGCAGGATCGATTCGCGGTTGAAGGATCGTTTCGCACCGTGGTTCAATCGAGACCGGCCGGAAAGAAGGTGAACCCGTGAAGCGTCTCGTCGTACTGGGAGCTTTGTGGTGCGCGTGTTCGGGAACCAGTGGCGCGGGCGGCGCGGCCGATGCGGGCGCGAGCCTGGGCGGCGCGTCCGGTAGCGGCGCCGGCGGCGCTTCGGGGCGCGATGGCGCGGCTGGCTCGGGAGGCACGACGGGCGCCGGAGGAAGCTCGGTCAGCGCGTCGTCCTTCGTCCTCAGCGCCTACAAAGACGTGGGCATCGACTTCGACTGGAATCGCAACGTGATCTCGACGCAGGTGTCGGGGACGGCGCAGCCGCTCGCCGCCGACCTCGCCGCGCACGCGGGCAAGGCGATCACGCTCGCGTTCGCGACCGGTGAATGCGGCAGCGAAAATTGGGCCGGCGTACCGGGCGCGGCGATGGCGACCGCAAACGTCGCGTCACTGGCTGACGCGGGCATCGACTACCTGGTGTCGACGGGCGGCGCCGCCGGCACGTTCACTTGTGGTTCGGACGCCGGCTTTCAAACGTTCGTCGGCCGCTGGATGTCGCCGCACCTGCGCGGCATCGACTTCGACATCGAGGCGGGGCAGACGCAAGCGATCATCGACGCGCTCATACAGCGCATTTCGGCGGCCCACGCGACCTACCCTGCGCTGCGCTTCAGCCTGACGCTGGCGACGCTCGCCAACAACAACGGCGGCAGCAGCGCGCAATCGCTCGGCGCGACGGTGGCGGACAGCTTCAACTCGTTTGGTGACCAGACGCTGCAATCGGTCGCGCGCACCCTGGGCGTGTCGGCGGCGACGCCCGGATCGTGGCCGACCTATCTCACGGTCAACCTCATGACCATGGACTACGGCGCCGCGAGCCCGGGCGTGTGCGTCGTCGCGAGTGGAAGTTGCAACATGGGCCAATCGGCGCTCCAGGCCGCTTACAACTTGCGCGATCGCTGGGGCGTTCCGTTCTCGAACATCGAGCTCACGCCCATGATTGGCGGCAACGACGACAGCAGCGAGCATTTCACGCTCGCCGACGTCGACACGATCTCGGCGTTCGCGACGCTGCACGGCCTGGCTGGTCTGCACTACTGGTCGTACGATCGAGACGTCGATTGCGCGCCCGGCCCGGCGTCTTCGACGTGCAACTCGCTGGGCGGCGCCGGCGCCTACGGCTTTCTGGGCCGCTTCGCCAGGGACGCGCCGCCTGCGCGGTCGCCTTGATCAGGAGCGAAAGAAGTACAGAAAGTTGGCGACGTTGACGTTTCCGTTCTGGCCGCTGGAGATGTTGAGAGCGGTGACCTGGCGGTTGGTTTGCCAGGCGCTGATCAAGTTTCGCATCTGGGTTTGAATCTGGTCCGCGTTGTAGAACACGAAGCCGACCGTCGACCCGGTGGTCGCGAGATAGAACATGCCCTGGAACGAACCGCTGCAATTCGTGCTGGAGTAGAGCTGGAACGTGACGTATCCGAAGTTGCCGACCGACGTGGCCCCCGGATAGAACTGCACGTTGCACGGGTACCCCGTCGCATCGGCGCGCGCCGCCGCCGGAATGCTGAGCGCCGCCACGACCAGCGCGCAACCCATCAGAAAAAGCTTCGCCCGCGATCGAACTGAAACCACCTTCGCCTTGTGAGTCATTCTGTCCCTCCCGTTGGTTGATTGCCGGACCGTCCCCGTTCTGCCCTGAATTGCCGCGACAGCACCGCCATCTCGCGCGTGAACTGTCCCTCTTTCTGGATCACTTCATCCGCCGAGAGCTGTCCTTGCAGCTGGCGGATCGCCCGCACACCCGGATCGATCTCGTCGACGGTGACGTCGTGCCGGGCGCGTGCCCGATCCTTGAGCTGCGTCAGCAAGCCTTCCACGGCTGGTAGGGACTTCACCGGGGTGTCGACCTCGTCGGTGGCCGGCGCGGCTCTATCGGCGGCCGCGGCACCGGGCTCATCGCTTGCGGCAACGCCACGTGCCGCTGGAGCGACGCTCGCTGAGCTGCGCCGGCGCAGGCGCGCCGCTTCGCTCCCCGGCGACGGTTCGGCGGTGCGCAGATCGGGACGCCGATCGTGGGTCGGCTCATCGGAGTCGGTCGCGGTCGCGGTCGCGGGGGCGGGCGCGGGTCCTCGCCCGCGCGATGCAAGCAGATACCCGAAGCCAACGGCC
>CAZNCQ010000070.1:0-26692 GCA_964571275.1 uncultured Myxococcales bacterium | reverse complement strand
CCGTCGCCGTTCTGCGGTCGATACAATGTCGTCGCGCCGAAAGGCAGCCCCCCTCGACCCGATTGGATCATGGCGCGTCACTGGTATTCAACCTTGGTTGATTTGCTGACGGCTCCAAAGCCTCACGTTGACGAATACCCATTTTCGATCTCGGAAGAGACGCCGTTGCTGTGGGATCAGCCGGAGGCGCGGCTTCGGATCTGCCCCATTCCGACCTCGGTCCTCAATTGTGCATCCAATCCGAGAGCTCCCGACCACGTCTCTTGCCTGGGCGAGTGGCATCTGGTCATCATCGGCGGTAGCGAAAACGTCGCCCTCGGCCACGATCTCATCAACTGGATGACCACCAGTCAGGGCACCTGCGACTGGGCGTTTCGCGGCGCGATCCTGCCGACGGCGAACGACTTCTACGAGCTCTACGGAGACACGCGCTGCTTTCGCTTCGAACGGCCTCGTCAGCCATTGGAGGCCCTGCCCGATATCACGTTCGACGGCATGCGGGCCCTGGCGAAGAACGCGCGCCTGCGCAGTAGCATCTATGACTATCGCCGATGCATGCGACCGGTGCACGGCGCCTTCGAGGCCATTCGAAGTGGGATGATCGATACGCCCAAGCAGATGCAGGATCTGGTCGAAGGCATCCGCGTCACGATTGAAAAGCTGGCGGAGCTCGAAAAATGAAGCAACGTCCCTACGCGAAAACCGACCGCAAGCCGATGGCCGTCTTCCTGTCGCACGCCACCGCCGATGCGCCGCTGGCGATAAAGCTCAAGAAATGGTTGAAACAGATCTTGCTCGGGCAAGTCGAGGTGATCGTCTCTGGGGACAGCGAGAGTCTGGCGGCGGGGCAGCAATGGCTCCGCCGGATTTCGACGGATCTGCGCCGCTCGAAGCTGGTCATCTTGCTTTGTACGCCGGCGACCGTCGATCGCTTTTGGACCACATTCGAGGCGGGAGGAGCATTCTTTCTCGAGAAGCCGATCATACCGCTTTGCGCGCAGGGGACGGCGTTTGCGAAATTGCCCATTCCGCTCCAGTTGCACCAGGGGTACCTGGCCTGGGAACCCAGCCAGCTGCGACAGCTGGTCGAACGTATTGCCGAGGCCGCCGAGCTCAACTGTCCGGAGCTATCTGAGGATGCCATCGCGGCGCTCGCCCGACAGTTCGGCGGTGGGCGCGTCGGCGACGGCGTCGGCGTATGGGTTGGTGACAGGACGGCGGACGACGAGCACCTCCTCGAGCAAATCACGCAGCGGCACGGCCCCGTGACACACATCCGGACCCCGACGTGTACGACGATCGTCGGACTGTCTCCGTCATTCGTCGTATTTCGCCCGCGCGGCGATGATGACCCCCGCGGGTTGATCGAGGAGCTTCGGGGAAAGCTTCCTGCGGTCCTGGTAATCCTGTACGTCGACGGCACGTGGGTCGCGCGCAATCGGCATCACTACGATGCCACCCTCACGATCGAGGCACTTGATGTTCTACGCGCTCTGAGTTCCACTAACGACTAACCAGAGCTTTGGCCGTGAACCGAATTCTCGAAATCTTCGTGTCGTCGCCCGGCGACCTGGCGGAAGAGCGTCGCGCGGTCGCCGAGATCATCGGACGGCTCGCGCGCGCGCCGCACATCTCCCAGCGCGGGTACTCGCTGCGCGCTCATCTTTACGAAGACGTGGTGCCTCCGGTTCTCGCAAACGGCCCCCAGGATGCCATCAACGCCTTCATGATGGATCCATCGCGATGCGACGTTCTGGTCTGCCTGCTCGGCGATCGTCTGGGCACCCAGATGAAGGATCCGCGCCATTCGACCGAGACCTATGTTTCGGGCACGGTCTACGAGGCGACGACGGCCAGCGAATCCAGGAAGAGGCCGAAGCCCCAGGTGCTGATCTACTATCGGCGCACGCCCAGGGACGGATGCGTCGCCGCCGATCGGCGGGATGTGGACAATTTCGTCGCCGGGATTCGGGGCGGCGTAGGTCCTTTGCGGGGCATCGCGCCGCTGCCTTTCGACGACAGCCGCGACCTCGCGGTCAAGATCGCCGAGCACCTCGACGCGACGGTCACGCACGTGACCCGCCTCTACGAGACGCGGCGACGTCAGTTCGGGCTCTTGGGGTTGCTCGCGGCGGTCGCGCTCGGCGCCGGCGGCTACGAAACCGCGACTCGAGTGGTCGACGCCGCGCACGACCGGGGGCTTGCTGAGGCAGCAAAACAGACCGAACCCTTGCAGCAGAAGATCGATCGGTTGAACAATGACGAGCCCGGTCGACGGACACAGTTCTTGATGGACGCGATCGTGGCCGGCCCGGCCATCGCCATCGGCAATCTCGACCAACAGGGATGCGGGGCCGCGGCCCCGCTGATTGATGCGGTCGCCAGGCTGCAATCCGGCGGCGATCTGACGATTATCGGTCCAGCGATCGCTGCGCTCGGCAAGCTGGCGGCGGGAAAGGACAAACGTTGCGGCTGCCCCGAGTTGCTCTCGGTCTTGACCACGGACGACGTCCAGATCCGCTATTGCAAGAGCACGCATCTGCTGGCGCTGGAAGCGCTGCCGAACCTGTTGTGCCAACAGAAATCCAAGGTGATTGCCGCATATTTGGGGAAGATTCACATCCCTCATTCGTTAGATAATGTGTTTTGCAAAGGTGAGGTGCCGGGCGCGCTCGACGACCTGGAGGCGGCTGCCCGCAAGGCGCTTCCGGGACCAGCATCCTCGGGGACGGGATTGCCGCCGTGACTTTCTTCGTTGCCGCGCGTGCACTGGCGCTGGTCTTGCTGCTGGCGCTCACGCTGGCCGTTTGCCCGAACGTCGCTCAGGCCGACTCCTGCCTGGACGCCGGGGCGGCGTTCGTTCCCGAGACCGCGCTCGTGGTACTCAGCTTCGCGTCGCCCGGATCCAGTGAAGCGCTGGTCATCGAAAGCGTGCTCGGTTCCGAGCAGCGATGGCAGGTCCGTTCCTGCGACGACCTCAGACTGCTGGACCGGATCAAGCACGGCGACAAAGGTCAGCTCGACCAGCTACTCAGCCGCAAGATCCTCCTGGTTGTTTTTCAGGAAGGGGCGGTGATCAAGCATCATCTGATTCCGTACGCGTATGCTCGCGTATCCCAGCAAAGCAGGGTTCCGGCCCCGCAAGAATTCGAGATGTGCCGCGGTGGCGCGTTCGATCACGACGAGGCATGCAAGCGATACGCGGGTCCCGTCCGAGCGGTGACCGCGGCCGCTGCAGCGATTTACAAAGCAAACCTGTCGGCGTGCCCGGAGCTCGAGGATGCCAGCCGCGGCTTGAACGAAGCGTTGGCCGAGCTCCCTCAGATCCGCGACTCCCAACCCAAGAAGGAGCTGCGCGACTTCATCGTCGAGCAACGGGATCGCTTGCAGAAAACACTGGCGGCAAAGGCGTGTGGCCCGCGCAATCTCAATACACGCCTCTTGCGGGACCGAGTGGGCGCGGGTGGTCCCGTGCTGACCAACAGCACCGCGGGTGCCGGGAGTTGAACCCGCCCGCGACGCGGAAGACGATGGTCCGATCGGAATGATCCTCGCGTCGGCGCTGTGCGGTCTCATCTCGACGATCGCTCCGGTGACCACCGCGGCGGGCCAACTGGCGGCCAGCCCGGCGCCGCCGCGCGCCGCCGTTACCGTGTCGGCGCTGGTGTGCGGAGCGGATGGCCCCGCCGACGGCGCGCTCGTCGCCGAAACAATACGTGCGCTCAGCGGCACCTCAGCGCTGCGCGCCGACGGTGTAGACCTGGTCCCGTTTTCGGCGGAGGACAGGTGTCGCCCGAGCCCGACGCGGCCAACCGGCCCCGAGCCCGTGCCTGACCTGGTCCTTGTGGCATCTGTCGCCGGCGGGCAAGCGGTCGAACGTGCAAGGATGCGCGTCGGCTTTCGCTTCGAGGGTCACGACGTGATTCTCAAGCTCTTCGGTCGGCAGCTCAGCGGCACGCTGACCGCCAGCACCCTCGTGATTCCGACGGCCCCGGCGGCCAATGCGGTCGAACCGCGCGTCGCCGGTACCGCTGACACACAGGCCGCGGCTGGCGCCGCAGCCATCATGACGCCTTGGCTACAGGTGACCACGGGGCTCGTGGAAGCACTCGCCTATCGGAAGCTGGCCGCGCTCCCCGACCAGACAGACGAAGTGCAACGTCTGGGCGAGGCCAACCGGCGTGCCGCGGTCGCGGCGCTCGCGCTCGCCGACAGCGATTGGCTGGCGACCGAAGCGCCACTCACCGCGGCGGTGATAAAACAAGTACGCGCCACGCTGCTGTTCGATGAGACGTGCCCGTCCGAGTCGCCGCGCGATCTTTTCTATGCGGCGTCGCGTCTGGCGCCCTACAGCGCGGATGCCCGGGTGTTGATTGCGCTCGCACGATTGAAGGAAGCGTACTACCCGCCGTTCTGCGCCGTAGCGGTCGAGCAAGAGCTCTTTCGCAGCCTGGACCTGAACCCCTGGAACAACGAAGCGGTCGACGACCTGGGCATCCTCTACGAGTTGGCGCTCAACGCCCAGCCCGAGAGCCGCGCGCCGGGACAGGTCTCCGCCGACGACGCCGCGCAACGACTGGACCGCGTCTGGCAAAAGGAGGTACCCGCCTCGCCGCTGGCCCTGGAGCTTGGCGTGGCAGCGAGCCTGTCATCGACCGCCGACCAATCGAACCGCGAGCTGGGACCAGGCCTGCGACTGGACTTCTCCTACGGGCGCGACGGCACAGGCTTGGGCGTCCGATTGGGGATCGAGTTGCCCTGGGCCAGGCAAAGCTTATTTCCCACGCCGAATGGGGGCCCTTCCCCATGGGTCAGTTGGACCCGGCCGACGCTCGATATCGGACCCAGATATCGGCTTCGCGTCGGCGCGTCGTACGGCGAGGTCGAACCGGCGCTGCTGATCGCCGCCGTCGTCGCCGTCGGGCACGGGTTCGACACCAATTACACGGCGACGGGCATCAACGTGGGTAGCGGAGGTACGCTGCGCTTGGGCCGGAGATTGGGGCGATTCAGCCTTTGGATCGGATCGTCGATCGCTTACTTTTTCGGGACGACCAGCCTTCAGCTGTCCGCGATCGGGGGTTCCGGCACCGGACAACTGCCCAAGCTGGACATTTCGTTGCTTGCAGGCGCTTCCGCGTTGGTGTGGCGTTGAGCGGGCTTGCCGCCGCGATCGCGCTCCTCCGCCGACGAGGTCGAGCGGCGCGGAGCATTGGTTTGATCCTCGTGCTGGGTTGCGGCTGTTCGGACGGACTGCGGGTGGGCGCCTTCAATCCGTTCGTGCCGGACGCCTCGGTCGACATTCAGGTCGACGTGGCCGCCACCACCGAAGTCGGGGGGCCGGCGCCAACCGACGCGGTGGTCGACAGCGGGCAAGTCTGCGTTGCGTTCTCGTCCGCCTGTGTCGTGGTCGACACCAACATCGTGACTCTGACCGTCACCAATTGCGGCAACCGCTCGCCCGGGCCGCTCACCGTCCGCACGACCACGGGCGTCGACATCGTCGGCGATGATTGCTCGGGCACGTCGCTGCCGCTTTCAAAGTGCGCGGTGATGATTGCGCGGGGCCGCAACTCGAACGTCGTCACCGCCGAGATCGATATCGGCGACGGCGTTGCCAGCGATTGCGCCCTTGTCTACCTGCGCGGCTCGTGTCCGCCCAGCGTCGCACCGCCCGCGTCAGACGCTTCGTTCGACGCAGCCCCCCACACGAGCTGCGGGCCGGGTGTCTTCGACGCCAACCCAGCGGGCGACTAGCGTCAGTTGCCAGGAGCCTTTTGCCGCTCCGCCCTTTCGATACCAGCGCGTCCGCTATCCGCCGCGGCGCAAGCTCTCGCCCTGAGCGCGGCGCGCGCGCACGACGGCGGCCAGATGGTCGAGCGCGCGTGCGACCGCGACGGAGAGCGCGCACACCGGCTCGCGGCCAGCGGCGTCGTAGACCAAGTAGTCGCGGGCGATCACGTCGTAGCCCGCGAGGTGTCGGACGTGGCGGAGCGTGCCACCGCCGGCCAGGTCCAGCGTCGCGATGACGGAAATCGTCGCGTCGGGGTCGAACGGCGCGCCGTATCTCGCCATCACTGCCGCCAGCGCCCCTTCGGGCAACGGGGTCGGCTCCTTCTCTGCGTCTCCGTCACCCACGATTTCCAGTACGCCGTCCGCCTGCCGTAAGAACAGCGCCGATAACGCACCGGCGGCGTCGCTGAATTCCCGCAGTTTGAGCATTGCCCCCGCGCCGTCATATCACGCCCATCGGCCTCCCTCGATCCCCTGTTACCGATGCCGAGGCTGGGCTGGCTCGTCGACGAGTTTTTCAAAGTTCGTTCTCTGGTATAGCCGCTGAAAGCGATTCCTCGAAATCGGACCGCCGTGCCGGGCCGACCCCGCTGCCTCTGGCGCGACCCGAAGTAGCCCCGTCGGGTCGAGGGCGGCGCGCTCAGTTGACCGATCGCCGGTCGCTAAGGCGCAAAAGTGCGCGGACGCGCATGTCGCGACAACAGCACAGAAACTGCCGCCACGACGATCCACGCGCCCACGTGGTGCACGAGCACATGCAGCGCGCCTCGGTGGCAGGCTAGCTCGCCGAGCAGCGCGCCCGCCGTCCCGGCGCCGAGCCCTGCGGCGATCGCTCGCGACCAGCGCCAGGCGGACTGCCGCAGCCCCCAGAGCGCGAAGGCGAGGGGGATGAGGCCGATCCCGACGTGGCTGGCCGAGCAGGCCCATTCGGGCGTCGACGACGGTGCGCCGGCGCCGCGTGACAGCACGAGCGCGGCCATCAGCGCGGGGCCCGCGACGAGAACCGCCGCGCGCCAGAGGCGGCCGCGTGGCGCGAGCGCCGCGAAGCCCGCGACTGTACCCGTCGCCAGCAGGCAGAGCAGCAGCGGCGCGCGCTCGAGGACCCGGTGCCAGCCGGCGAGGGAGGCGGCGAGCGCCGCGGCCGCCGCCAGCAGGCCCGTACCGGCAAAACCCGCGACCACCCGCCAGGCTTGGGTGCGCCAGGAGGCGAGCGTCGGCGCCGCGCGCAGCTCGGCGAGCGCGGCGCCGCGCGAGCGCGCGAAGGCGTCTTCGCGGCCCGAGCTCACGCCTCGCCTCCGAGCGGGCCGAGCAGCTGGCGAAGGCGCTCGTAGCCGCGGTGTGCGCGCACCTTGGCTGCGCCCACCGAGATGCCGAGCGCCGCCGCGATCTCCTCGAACGAAAGCTCCTGCAGCTTGTGCAGCACGACCGCTTCGCGCTGATCGGGAGGCAAGCGCGTGAGCGCGTCCTCGACGGCGCGAGCGGCAGCCGGATCTCGGGGCGCGGCCGTCTCGGCCACGTCATCGGGCGGCGCGCCGGTGTCGGTCAGGCGCTCGGGGCGCGCGCGACGGCGGCGGAGGGCGTCGCGCGCGGCGTTGGTGGCGATGGCGTAGATCCAGGCGCGCACTTTGGTGCCCGCCTCGTAGCGGCCCCGCGCGCGCACGAACGAGAGAAATGTGGTTTGCAGCAGGTCCTCCGCGAGAGCGGAGTCTCGCAGCATCCGGGTCAAATAGGCCAGCACGGCCGCGGCATATCGGTGGTGGAGCATGTCGAAGGCGGCCTCGTCGCCGCGACAGAACCTCTGCATGAGGGCGTCGTCCGTTGGTGCGTCCAAGCCGTTATCTCTTTCCATACGCACGGGAGCTACTCTTGGTAACACGAGCATGGCCTGTCGCGGCACGCCGCCCCGGATCGACGGCCAGTCCGCCGCCGGGAAGGCTGACGTCGGGCTCACGGCGCCGCCCGCGCGCCGTGGGCCTGGGGCGCCGCGCCCGCCCCCAGGGTTTGCGCGACGAAGTCGCGGAACTGTGCGCTGGCGTCCCAGCGCGCGAGCTCGTCGCGCGCCGCTCGCGCTCGCGATACGAAGGAGGGCTCGCTGAGCAGGCGCTCGAGCCCGCCCGCGACATCGCGACGCGTGAGCGCTCCGGCCCGCAGGGCCAGCCCCGCGCCGAAGCGTTCGATGGACCGCATCGCCAGGTACTGGTCGAGGTTGAACGCCACCCCGAGGACCGGCCGTCCTTCTGCGAGGGCCTGATAGCCGGTGGTGCTGCCACCGTTCGATACCACGACCGCCGCGCGCCGCGCGGCCAGGTCGCCCGGCAGGTAGTCGGCGACGTAAATGTCGGGTGAGCGTGTCTCGAGCGCCGCGCGACCGGCCGTCGACACGACCACCTGGCAGCCGAGCGAAGCGGCCGCCTCGACCACGAGCGGCAGCCGCTCGACCCGGCCCGAAGACCCGAGCGTGACGTAGACGAGCGGGCGGCCGGGGTCGAGGCGGTCCCACCAGACGGGTGGTGCGATCGGGGGCGACCAGGGCACGTAGCCGAGATAGCGATGGTTCGGAGGTAGCCCGCGGGTGGGCGCTAGCCCGGGCACGTCGGCGTAGAGGGTGTGGTCGCCGTGCGTGAGCACCTCGAGCAGACCGCCGATCTCCGGCAGGCCGTGCGCACGGCGGAGGGCGTTGACCGGGCGCGCGAAGTGCCGGAAGACGAATGGCAGGGCCGCCGGAAAATGGCGCGTGGCGCGCTCGATGCCGAGCAGCCGTACGATCGGGTGATCGGGCAGCGGGAAACCGTCGCGATCGGCATACGGGCTCCAGTAGGCGTTGATGAGGCACGCGTGGGGCACGCCCGCGAGCGGCGTGGAGACGGTGAGCGAGAAGCGCAGATCGCCGACGACCAGGTCGGGACGGACGGCATCGAAGAGAGCCAGTTCCTCGCGCATGTAGCGGGCCAGCGTGCGGGTGCCGTAGGGCCGTGCCCCGCGCGCGACCCGACGGCCGACGACGGCGGCCGGCAGCGACGTGATCTGGTGGTGGACGAAGTGCGCCAGGTCCGGCGCGCCGAAGACTAAGTCGTGGAAGAACGCTGACGCGAAGTGCACCTCGTATCGGCTCGCGTCGAGCGCGCGCGCGAGCGTGACGAGGCGGACCACCTGCGCCAGCGAGACGGCCTCGGCGACGAAAAGGACGCGCTTCACCGCGCTCCTCCGCAGATGCGCTGCGCGCTCTCGGCGAGCGAGCGCCACTCGGCGGCGTCGGGGCCGAAGGCGTCGAGATCGGCGCGCCGCCCGACGGCCTCTGCGAGCGGGCGCGCCCGGGCGCAGTCGCGCTGGTCCGCAAAGAAGGCCGAGGCGTGCGCCTGGTTGCCGGGGAACGCGCCGTCACGCGCGAGCGCCAGCGAGAAGTACTTGACCGCCTTCCTCGAGGAGCCCACGGAGATCAGCGCGGGGGCCTTCCAGTAGAGGTTGGCGAGCGCGCGCGCCGCCGCCGCATGGTCGTAGGTCGGGTCGAGCCGCTCGAGGCGGAGCAGAGTCGCTTCGACCTCGGGGATGACCTTGAGCGCGTGGAGCTTGCTCCGCGTGAGCGCCGCGCGCGCGAGGTTCGCGGGCAGCCAAAGCAGGGCTTCGCGCGCTTCCGGATTCGCGGCGAGCGCGGCGCGCCCCAGCGCCACGCCCAGCTCGTACGAAGCCCGGGCCGCAGGTCCGTCGCCCGCCTTCTCGGCGGCGTCGCCCGCGCGGAAAGCCTGCTCGATCGCTCTCGGCGATCTCGTCACGGTCTCCCCGGCGCGCGCCGCCGCCACGGCCACCGTCGAGATGAGCAACAGCGCGATCGCACGCGCGCCCCTCACGATCCGAGCTCACGTAGAGCGCCGAGGGTTTCGGCTACGCCCGCATAGCCGCGCGCATACCAGACCAACCAGGCGACCATCATGGTGACGTGCCCCACGAGGATGAACACGTGGCTCCACATCTCGACGACGTCCGACTTTGCCGTGAGGTACCGCCGCCAGTGCATGACCTCGTCGACGAGGCTGTAGAGAAAAGAAAGCGCCGTGAGCACGAGGGCGGGGATGCCGTAGGCGCGTCCTCCGGTGTAAGCCGCGCAGAGGAGCACGCAACTGGCGATGCCGAGCGCGATGATCACGTGGTGCACGAGGGCCTCGCCGCCCCGCAGCGCCTCCTTATAAATAGTCCGGTGGCCGATCGTGTCGACGGCGATGGCCGCCGTGAAGATCGCCGCGCCGAGCGGCACGAGGCGCGCCTCCGGGGGCAGCGGCGCGCCCGCGCGGCGCCCCAGCCACACGAAGCCGCCCGTCACCAAACAGAAGCCGAGCATGAGGCCCACCCATGCGACGTACACGAACCAGTCGACGCGCCTGAACTGCCGGATACGCCCGACGTAGATGCAGACGGCGTTCACGCCGCGAGTCTCTTTCGGGACACGAGGCGCATCACCGCGGTGTCGACGAACGCGCGGACGACGAGCCAGAGCTTGCGCGCGGGAGACACGACAACGCGCCCGCGCGTGACGTCGTACCCGCGGCGCGCGATGACGCCGCCGATCTCGGCGTAGATGAGACGCGCCGCGCGCATGGCCACGCCGACAGAAGCAGGCAGTGCGGCGAGGCCTCGGTCGCCGCGCCGGTAAAAGGCGTCCGCCCGCCGCAGGAGCTCGGCCACGGCGCGCGCCGTGTCTGCTCCCCCGGCCGTCGGAAGCCGCACGCCGCCCAGCAGCTCGGCAGGTAGGTAGACGCGGCCTCGACGCTCGTCCTCGGCGACGTCACGGCAGATGTTGGTGAGCTGCATGGCCACGCCGAGGTCGGAGGCCGTCGCGAGCGTCGCGGCGTCCCGCACGCCGAAGAGGTGCGCCATGAGCAGCCCCACCGTGCCCGCGACGCGGCGGCAATAGATCAACAGCTCGTCGAACGAGGCGTACCGGACGTGGCCGAGGTCCATCTCCATGCCGGCGAGCAGGTCGTCGCATGGACGGCGCGGCAGTTGCGTGCGCCGCACGACGTCTTGGAACCCCGCGAGGATGGGGTCCGCGAGGTCGCGCGGGCCGTAAACCTCGTCGAGCTCGCCGCGCAGCCTCGAGAGGTTGGCGCTCGCAAGGGCGGGATCAGGCGCGAGGTCGACGGCGTCGTCGCATCGGCGGCACCAAGCGTAGAGCGCCGTCGCGTCCGCGCGCACGCACGCTGGCAGGAGGCGCCCGGCCCACGAAAAGCTGCGCGCGTGGCGGCGCAGCACGGCGCGCGAGAGCGCCCGAGACGCGGGCGTCACGAAGCGAGCGCCTCCGCGCCCTGGAGGCCGAGATCGCGGATCACGAGGCGCGCCGTCGCCTTCGCCGAGTTGATCACGCCGGGAACGCCGGCGCCTGGATGCGTGCCCGCGCCCGCGAGGTAGAGACCGGGGATGCGCGGGTCTTTGTTGTGCGGGCGGAAGTAGGCGCTCTGCCCGAGGCGCGGCGCCACCGAGAAGGCCGAGCCCTGGAACGCGTGCAGCCGATCGCGGAAATCGAACGGCGTGAACACGCGGCGGCAGGAGATCTCGCGACGCAGCCCGGGCAGGCCGGCGGCTTCGAGCGCTTCGAGGATGCGCTCGGCGTAGGGCTCGGCCTCGCGCGTCCAGTCGACCGGGGCGGCGCCGAGGTGCGGGACGGGCGCCAGGACGTAGAACGTCTCGCCACCCGGCGGCGCGAGCGTCGGGTCCGTTACGGTGGGCTGGTGCAGGTAGAGGCTGAAGTCGGGGGGCAGCGCAGGGCCGTGGAAGATGTCGTGCAGGAGCTCCCGATAGCGCGGCCCGAACAGGACCGTGTGGTGCGCGCGCCCCTCGTAGCGCCGTCTCGTGCCGAAGTACACGACGAACAGGGACATCGACCACTGCATGCGCGCGAGCCGGGCCCGCCGCTCGTCGGCGGCCGGCACGCCGGCGTAGAGGCGCGCGTAGGTATCGTGGAGGTCGCCGTTCGAGACGACGGCGTCGAACCATTCGGCGCGCAGCTCGCCGTCGGGGCGGGCGAAGGTCATTTCGTGGCGCGGCCGCCCGCCATTCTCGCGCACGGAAACGCGCGAAACCGGCGTGGAGAGGCGAAGCTCGCCGCCGAGCCGCCGATAGAGCTCGACGAGCCCGCGCACGAGCGCGCCCGTGCCGCCGCGGGGGAAGAAGACCCCCCATTTGCGCTCGAGGAACGGGATCAAGGTGTAGATAGCGCTCGTCTCGAACGGGTTACCGCCGATGAGCAGCGCGTGGAACGACAGCGCCTGTCGGAGGCGCTCGTCTTTGACGAACCGGCTCACGGCGCCGTAAACGGACCGGTCGGCGCGCAGGCGCGCGAGCTGCGGCGCGACGCGCACCATGTCGGCGAAGTGGAGGAATGCCGCGTCGACGAGGCCCTGGTACCCCGCCTCGAAGACGCGGCGGCTGTAGTCCATGAAGCGCGCGAACCCCTCGCTGTCGCCAGGCGCGAGGGCCGCGACACGCGCGCGCATTTCGTCAGGCGTGCCTCCGTAGTCGAAGCGCGACCCGTCGGGCCACTCGAGCCGGTAGAACGGGCTCACGGGCTCGAGCCGCACGTGATCCTCGAGGCGCTCGCCCGCCAGCGCGAAGAGCTCCTCGAACACGTGCGGCGCCGTGATCACCGTGGGCCCGGCGTCGAACGTGTGCCCTTGGTCCTCGTAGACGTAGGCGCGTCCGCCGGCGCGGTCGAGCGCCTCGAAGAGCACGGTGTCTGCTCCCGCGGCCTGAAGGCGCACGGCGGCGGCCAGTCCACCGAAACCGCTGCCGATGATGGCGACGCGCGCGTCAGCCATAGGCGGCCTCGAGGCGCTTGATCTCGGCGGCGACGGCGGCGAGCTCGGAGCGCGGTCCCACGGCGTCCGAGAGGTCGGCCAGCGCGGCCCGGAGGTAGCGCGTCGATTGCTCGCGGCCCTCGCGGCCCACGGCCATGCGCAACGCAGCCGCGAGCGAGCGCGCGCGGCCGTCATCGGCGCTGCCCTCGCGCAGCGCGCCCGCCGCGTCCTGCAATTCGGCGAAGGCGGCCTCGTCGAGGGCGCGAGCGGCGAGCGCCCAAGGCCAGGTCGGCGTGCCATTGCGCAGGTCTTCGAGGGCCTTGTCGGACCCGCCGTCGGCGCGAGCCGTGAGGTTCCCGAAGTCGTCGAGCATCTGCAGCCCGAGCCCGAGCCGCCGTCCGAAGCGCGCCAGCGCCTCTTCGCGGTCGGCCGGCGCGCCAGCGGTGATCGCGCCGAGCCGAGCCGCGAGCTCCATCAGCGCGCCGGTCTTGAGGCTTGTGCTCGTCGCGACGGCCCGATAGACCGTTGCGCGCGGCAGACGCGCCACGTCCACGCCGAGATCCAGCGCCTGACCGAGGTGGCAGCGCGCCATGGCGTCGACGACGACAGCGAAGACGCGCTCGCGCAGGAGGGGCAGCGCCGGCTCCAGCGCGTCGACCAGGCCGAGCGCCCAGAAGTACATCCAGTTGCCCGCGTTGAGCGCGAGCGGCAGGCCGTGCCGCAAGTGGACGGCGGGCTCGCCGCGTCTCGTGAGGGAGCCGTCTTCGATGTCGTCGATCACCAGGCTACCCGCGTGGATGATTTCCAACATGGCCGCGAGCGCGCGCGGCGGCTCGCCGCGGCCGTCGCCAAGGCGGAACGCCAGCTCGGCGAGGCGCGCCCGGAACCGGCGGCCTGGGCGGGTCAGGATGTCTCGCGCGGGGTCGCCGATAGCGCGGCTCCACAGGTCGCGCGGCAGCGTCGCGGCCTTCGCCGCCGGCGGGTCGGGCCAGTCCTCGGCGTGCGCAAGGCCTGCGAGCCGCGCTGGCGCCAGCGTCTCGCTGACGAGCGCCGCGAGCCGCCCCTCGGGCAGCGCACGTTCGCGCGCGCGGGCGTTCACGCGGCCTCCCGCACGGCGCTCAGCAGCCGACGCCAGGAGAGCCCTGCGGGGGGGCGGCCCACAAGCACGCGCGCGCGGTCGAAGGCCGTGCTGCGCGAGGCGTAGAACCGCGCAATGGTTTCGTCGGGCAAGCGGTAGAAACGCTCGAGCGCCGTCCAGCGCTTGGGCGCGGGGAGGGCGCGGAAGAGCAGCCGGGCGAGCAGGCGCTGGAACCGGCGCTGGCCCGCCTGCGCCCGCGCAAGCGCCGCAAGCGCGCGAGCTGCGTCCTCCCGGGTGCGGGTGCGGGCGACGGCTCGCGCGACGCGCGCCGCCTCCGGGAGGGAGTAGCCGGTGACGCCGTGGAAGAATCCGCCTCTATAGCCGATCGGGAGCGGCCCGCCGCGCCCCTCTTCCGGCCGCCGCTCGTGGTCGAGCGGGAGCGGGAGGACACCGACCTCGCGTCGCAGCACGCGGTCAATACGCGCCCCGTGCGCTTCGACGTAGGCGGCCACGCGGCGTGCGTACGCGTCGGTATCGACGCGCCCGTCCTCGGAGTAAACGGTGTCCTCGACGAGGACGTGGCGGCGGGAGAAGGGCAGCACGTAAACGAAGCGAAACCCTTCGTTCTGTTCGACCGAAGCGTCCATGACGACCGGCACCTGCCACGGTCCGTCGTCCTCGAGCGCGAGCTCGAGCCCAACGAACTTCTGGAAGCCGCGCTGGGCGCCAAGCACGGCGTGCCGTTCGGGACCGCGGGCGTCCAGGACGATGTCGCCCGCGAGGACGCGGCCGTCCGCGAGACGCACGTGTCGCTCGCCGACATCGACGGCGTGCGCGCCCAACAGGACGCGCGCTCCGGCGCGTTCGAGCCGCTCGCGCACGAGGCGCGCGAAGCGCTCGCCGGTGACCGTCAGGTAACCGGTGTTGATCTGGCGCTCGCGCCCCGGGAACCGCACATTGTGCCGCGGCCAGCGGTGAGCCACCAGCGGCGTGACGAGGCCGCGGACCTCTCCGTCGAGGTCGCTTTCGTGGCACGACCAGGTGTGGCCGGCGTCGCCGCCGAGGGCGACGCCGCTTTCGACGAGGGCGACGCTCGGGCCACGGCCTTCGTCGGCCAGCGCCAGACCCGCCAGCCCGCCGGCGAGGCCCCCGCCCACAATGACGAGGCTGGGGCTGGTCACGATGCCTCCCGTCCGTCGTGTCTCATACCCGGCTCAAACGCACCAGAGGCGAACGCGGTTACAGGCAAATGGCGGAGGGCTGACGCGCTGTAACCGGTCGGGTCGGGCCGGCGTTCAGGGGTTAGGCGCTATGTGCTCGGGCGCGAGCAGATCGTCGCCCGGCCGAGGCCGCAGGTCTTCGCGTTTTTCGCGGACGCGGCCAACCTCGAACGTCTCACGCCACCGAACCTGAGGTTCCTTGCTCGGCCGCGAATGCATCGGTTTGGCGCTTGCTGTCCCTTTACGACACATGAGGAGTCTGTGTGAAGCCGCCCGCAACAGGTATTGGGCGTTTTGCACTGTCGCGACAATCGCTATTGCAATGGCAACGGTTACGACGGGCTGCGGCCAGGATCGCGCCGGCGCGGGCGGCCTCGGCGGCGCCGCTGGACAGGGGAGTGGTGGCCAGCCCGCGGGACCTTCGCACGCCGGCGGCGAGAGTGGCGGTGCGATGGATGCTGGCGCCTCCGTTGACGCGAGGGTCACCGGGGCTGGTTGCGGTGGCGCCATCGACGCGAGTCCGAACACGGATGGGCGGATCGGCGATGACGCCATGGGCCCTCCTCCCGCCGATGCGGGCGCGAACCTGATTTCAATCTTCGACGGTGCGACGCTCGACGGATGGATCCAGGTGCCCGCGGCGTCATGGTCGGTGGTCAACGGCGCGATGCACAGCCTGGGTACCGCGCGTGGGTTCATTTATACCCGCGCGACGTACCCAGACTTTCGGGCCGTGTTCACCTCGCGCCTGGTGGCGGACCCAGCAGCCCATCTGCCCTGCGTCCTCTTCTGGGGCAACTCGCCCACGGTCGACGCGCTCGCCGGAATCCAGATCCAGCCGCCTCGCGGATATATGTGGGACTACCGTCGCAGCGGCCCGACCGCGAACATGAGCCCCGATCGCTTCGAGACCCGGTTGGGTGGGCCAGCGCTGGTCGACACGCAGTGGAACCAGTGCGAGATCTTGACCAATCGCGCCGCCGGAACCATGCGGTTTGCCTGCTGTCAGCTGACCGGCACCGCGACGCGCTGCAAAGGGGTGGAGATCGTCGACTTCAAAGATCCCACGGCCGGGCTGCAAGCACCGCTGGCGTTTCAGGTTCACAACGCCGGAATGATCGAAGAGTTCAAGAACATATCGATCGAATCTCCCGTCGCGGCCCCGAACATGTTGGTGACGCCGCAATGGCCTTGAAGAGCTTGCGAGCCCACCTCCGATCGTCCGCGCCCTGGTTCTTGGCGGTGGCCGTGGCCCTGGGTTGCGGCACGCGAACGCCCAATGGAGGAACATCGCCGGTCGATGCGTCGTCGTCCAAGGACACCGCCAGCGAGGCGAAGTCGACGTCGTCAGCGGGTGGCGGTGCGGGCACGGGATCTGGCGGCGCCGCCGGTGGGACCGACGCCGGTACGACGATGGACGCGGGAGTCGATCGGCCGGCCCCTCCGCCGGGAACGACGCCACCGATCACGCCGCGCTGGGCGTTCGAGCCGTGGGCATGGGAGGACAACACCAATACGCGACAATCGACCGAGTCATTGATTGCAGGCTACATAAGCCGTCAGATCCCCGTGGGCGCGGTGATCATCGATAGCCCCTGGGAGACCACCTATGACACCCTGGTCTGGGACACGACGCGCTATCCGTCGCCACAAGCGATGATCGCGGGCTTTCATGCCCAGGGTGTCAAGGTGTTGATGTGGCTGGTCGCGTTCGTCGACACCGACGCGCCCACCCACCAGATGGTCAGGCAGCAAGGGTATGGCGTCAACGGCAGCGCCGACGCGGCCTGGTGGAAGGGCACCGGCATTCACGTCGACATCACCAACCCCGCGGCCGTGACCTGGTGGAACGGGCTCCTGGGCGGCGTGCTGGCCGATGGCATCGACGGATGGAAGCTGGACCGCGGCGCCGACTACATCGGTGATCCGATCCAGACCATGGCGGGTTCGATATCGGCGACGGATTTCAAGAAGCGGCTATCGGCCGACTTCTATGACTACACGGTCGGGCGCAATCCCAACGGCGTCGTGATGGTGAGGCCGTATGCGGCGGCGCAGGGCCTGATTGGCTCGGATGTATCCAAATGCTCGGTGGGTTGGGTCGGCGATCATGATGGCGGTTTCGGCGGCATCGCGACGCAGCTCAGTGACGTCTATACCTCGGCACAAATGGGATACGGCGCGCCCGGCGTCGAGGTGGGTGGTTACGTGAATGCCCCCAGCAAGGACTCGTTGATTCGCTACGCGCAGTTTGGCGCGCTGACCCCGCTCATGGAGAACGGCGGCACGAACGGGGGCCTCACCCAGCATCTGCCGTGGTTCTGGGACGCCGAGACCGTCACCATCTACCAGTACTTCGCCACGCTGCACAGCGAGCTCGGTTCTTACAATTTCAGCTACAGCGTCGAGTCGCATTTGACGGGCACGTCGATTGTCCGCGGCTCCGACAAGGCGCGCGCGCAACATCTGCTGGGCGATCAGTTACTGGCATCGGTCATCACGACCGACGTGACCACGAAGTCGGTGGCGTTTCCCGCCGGAGCCAGCTGGATTGACTACTGGAATGAAGACATGGTCTACGCGGGCGGCACGACGGTGTCGTACAGCGCGCCGCTGGCCCGGTATCCGTTGTTCATCAAGACTGGCGCCATCATCCCTCTCGACGTGAAGACCGCGATCACCGGCCACGGCGACGCCGCGTCGGCGGGCAAATCGACGGTGGCGATCTACCCGCGCGGGAAGAGCAGCTTCACCTTTCACCGTCCGCTGGGCGAGGGCACGACGTACTCAGACGCCGTCTTCGACGTCGATGCCACCGCCGGCACGGTCACGGTCACCAGCGCCGCCGCCGCCCCGTATCGACTGCGGGTGAAGAGCCTTCAGGCTCCGACGAACGTCACTGGGGCTGACACCTGGAGCTACGACGCAGCCAGCAAGATGGTCGTTGCCGACAAACAGGGCGCGACGTTCACCATCGTCATTGCAGGGCTCAAGGGCTACCCGTGACGCGGGCCGGAGCGCTGGTATCGATGGTGGCGCTTGGTGCGATGGCGTGCGGCGCACGGAGCGCGTCCTCCGACGGCGGCACGGCCGACGGCGGCGTGTTTGGCGGCGCGGGCGGCTTCAGGAACGGTGGCACGGCCGGGGCGGGCGGCGGTCCTGGCGCGGGCGGCACAGGGGGAGCCGGAGGCGCGAGCGGAGGAACGGCCGGCGCCAGCGGGGCCTCCGGCGCGGCGGGTGAGCGCGGCGCGGGTGGTGCCGGCGGTTCATCGGCCGGCACTGGCGGCGCCGGAACCGGAGTCGGTGGGGCGACCACCAGAACGACCTACGCGGTCACCACCAATCGATACGACAACGCCCGATCGGGTTCGAACCTGCAAGAGACCACGCTGACGGCCGCCAACGTCAACGCCACGCAATTCGGCCTGCTGTTTTCGCGCGTGGTCGACGGGCAGATCTATGCGCAGCCCCTTTACGTGGGTGGTTTGACAATGCCGGACGCGAAGGTCCACAACGTGGTCTACGTCGCGACCGAGCACAACACGGCGTACGCCTTCGACGCTGACGACGCCGCGGCCACGGCGCCGCTGTGGTCTCTCAACGTCGGGACTCCGGCCACCAACAGCTGCGACAACCTGGAACCGGAGATCGGCATCACCTCGACGCCGGTCATCGATCCGGTGGCGGGCACGATCTATTTCATCTCCAAGAGCCAGGAGGCGGGAGGCTCGGTTCAGCGCATCCACGCGGTCAATATCGTTACCGGCGTCGAGCGTCCGGGCTCGCCGCTGGTGATCGCAGCGACGGTCAAGGGCACGGGCGCCGGCTCCAGCGGCGGAAATGTCGCCTTCAACGCGGCCACGCAGTTGAACCGCCCCGGATTGTTGTTGGTCAATGGCGTTGTCTACGCGGCGTTCGCCAGTCATTGCGACGCGGGCGCTTACCATGGCTGGGTGCTGGGCTATTCGTATGACGGCACAAGGTTTCAGCAAGTGCTGACGTTCAATGTGTCCCCAGATGGAACCCAGGGCGGCATCTGGCAGGCGGGCGTGGGTCTGTCCAGCGACGGCACCAACATCTTCGTCGTCGTGGGAAATGGCAGCACCAATCCCAGCGCGGCGTCGCTCGATCTTTCCGAGAGCGTCTTGCGCCTGAGGATCTCCGATTACAGCGTTCAGGACTACTGGATTCCCAGCGCCTACGCCAGCCTGAACGCTGTCGACTCCGACCTGAGCTCCGGCGCGATCTTGATGCCTCACAACTTGCTGGTCACCGGTAGCAAGGACGGCCGCCTTTATCTGCTGGACGCCACCAACCTCGGCAGGTTCAACGCGACCGCCGATGCGATCCTGCAGACCTTGACCATGCCGGGCAGGGCCAATGGCGGGCGCGGCCACGTGCACGGCGGAGCGATCTACTACAGTCTCCCCAACGCTGGCGGCGAGAAGGTCTTCTTGTGGCCGGAGGATTCGCCGATCATGTCCTACACGCTGAACGCCACGACGCGAACGTTGGGGGCGCTGACGACCGACCCAATTCCCTCGGCCACGTTCACCCCCGGCCATCCCGGCGCGATCCTCACGTTGTCCGCCAACGGAAACGTCGCGGGCACGGGGATTCTGTGGGCGACATTTCCCACGCAAAATGGGATCGACGGCGCGTGGCATACGACGTCGGCGGGCGCGCTTTACGCCGTCGACGCCAGCAACATCACCAAGGTGCTCTGGAGCGACAGCACCGGTAGCTGGAACCTGGCCAAGTTCGCCCCACCCGTGGTCGCCAATGGCCACGTCTATGTTGGGACGTTCTCGAATTCTCTTCGCGTCTACGGACTGACGAAGTGATCGCGCGGCGCGCGCCGGCCCGTCCGGCCGCCGCTGCGGCCGTCGCTCACGTTGCCGCGGCCGTGCTCTGCGTGCTGGTCACGCGGGCATCACCCAGCCTCGCGAACGGGCGGTTTCCAGCTGCGGGACAGCTGGCCGTCGATCCGAACGACGGCGGCCACATCGTCGTGCGAACGACCTTTGGCCTGTTGCAGACTGTCGACGGCGGTGCCACCTGGTCCTGGGTGTGTGAGCGGGCTGTCAGCGCCGATGGCTTTGAGGACCCCGAGGTCATGATCACCACCGGCGGTCGAGTGGCCCTCGGTCTGGCTGACGGATTGGCGGTCGGGGATCGCAGTGGATGCCAGTGGACGCGCGCCGCTGCGCTGGCGGGCGACGATGTGATCGACCTCGTCGTCAACGGCGGTGATCCGGCGACCGCCTACGCGGCGGCTGTCGTACGAGTCGACGGCGCCTTCAACGGGTTGGTCGCGGGCACCAGCGATGGCGTCTCATGGTCAGCGCCGGGACCTCTGCTGGCCGATACCTATCCGCTGACGATCGAAAGTGCGTCGTCACGACCGCGACGGCTGTACCTCGGGGCCAACGACGGCAATCTCGAGAGCGGATTCATCGACGTATCCGACGACGGCGGCGCCACATGGACCGTGCGCGACAGCCCAGGCGGTGTCGATGCGGTCTACGTCAGCGCTGTCGATCCCGACGACGCCGATCGCGTCTACGTGCGCTCCTATTCGCCGGACAGCAAGGTCTACGTCAGCGAGGACGGTGCACGCACCTGGACGGCGATCGCGGAATCTCCGGTTCCGTTGCTGGGCTTTTCCTTGTCGCCCGACGGCCGCCAGATCGCCGTCGGCAGCAAACAAGGTTTGACCATCCTCGCACGCGCCGACGGTGCCGGCGCCGATGCGGGCGCCGGCAGCGTCTACACAATGACGGCGACCAATCCGTTGCCGGTTGGCTGTCTCACGTGGACGACGCGCGGTCTATTCGTGTGCGCCGACGAGGCCAGCGCCGGC
Organism: uncultured Myxococcales bacterium; assembly: GCA_964571275.1. Classification (GTDB taxonomy): domain Bacteria; phylum Myxococcota_A; class Polyangia; order Fen-1088; family Fen-1088; genus DASRQZ01. The sequence goes on along the minus strand of CAZNCQ010000070.1, from coordinate 5,953 downwards.
TTCACCATTGGCGTGTCTGTCGACGCGGGGCGGACGTTCACATCGCTGCTGCACCTCGCGGATTTGACGCCGGCATCGTGCGCGGCTGGAACGGCGGCGGCGTCTTGCGCCGGCGAATGGTGCGCGACGGCAGCTCAGATCGGCGCCGCTTGCGCGCCGCCGGTCGACGCCGCGGTCGACGTGGCTGGCGACGGCGGCGGCCGTCCCGTCTCGCGAACCACGGCCGGCTGCGCTTGCGACGTCGAGCGCGATCGGCCCGTCGCTGCGTCGCTGTCCGCGGTGGCGGCGCTGGCAATGATTCTGGGCGCGGGGTGTGTGGCTTGGCGTTTTCGCCGGAACCGGTGAACCTCGCGGACCCCCGCCGCGGTGATTCGAGCGCGGTGGCCAGCGGAGTGAATTGATTGTATCAATGCCCGCACTCTGTTGCCCTTTATGAGATATGGAGGGTTACCGCGGTACGTTGCCAGCTGAGCCTTTCGGCCGACATCGGAGCGGCCCCTCCCTGCGCGAGACCGAGAGGTGCTCTTTGCTCGCGCTGGTCGCGAGCGTGGTCCTGGGAGCCTGCTCCGGGGCACCCGCCGGATCGGACGCGCCCCCATCGCGATCGGGAATCGGCGGGGCGCCGACCGGCGACGACGCATCGGCGCTCGACGAAGTCGGACCATCGAGCATTGACACAGGCTCGATGGGCGGCGCCGCCGGGGTGGCGGGCTCGGATGGCGCTCCCTTGGGCGGTCAGGGTGGGATGCCGGGAACGAGCATCGCCGGCGCGGGAGGTCGGACCGCGATGGGCGGGAGCGGAGTGGGTGCCGGCGGGACCGGAGCGGGCACCGGCGGCATGCCTGGCAACTGCAACGTTCCCGCGACGGTCAGCTTTCAACGTGACCTACAGCCGTTTCTGACGACGGCCTGTGGCGGTGGCAACGGTTGCCACGTGATTGATTCGGCCTCCACCATGGCCGCCGGAGGCTACGACCATGCCTACGATTGGATCACAGCCGGCGCCCATCCGTCGTCTTGTCCCGCGACGACAACACCCAAACGGTTTCAGGTCGTGCTCGCGGTCATCGACACGGCAAACCCCGCCAGCTGCTCCCACTCCCGGATCATGCCGCCCCAGAATGAGACGGGCGCGAACCTGCGCAAGCCGCTCACCGCGTGTCAGGTGGCGATGCTGCAGGCCTGGCTCGATGAGCCGCTCGTGACCCAACCACACCGGGTCGACGACACGGACCCTGCCGGTACGGCGCCATTCCCGATGCCGCCATTCAATTGAGGAGCTGACACTTGAGCGATTGCCGAGGGCGCACGAACGTTAGTTGGCGGGTGTCACGTTGCTGAGGATGAAGACGTAGTCCTGGTAATCGCCGTTTCCAGCTTCTTCCACCGCGACGAGATAGCTCCCCGCCACTGCGACGCCGGCGGCGTTCTTGAGGGGATAGACCTTCATGCGATGCACGTTGGCAGGCGAGTTCGCGGCGTCCTCGGAGTAGTCGTAATCGCCGTTGGTGGCGGTTCCACCGGTGTCGTACAGCTGGCTCAGCTGATCGGTGTAGACCCAGAGACCAAACGTCGCCGTTCCCGGATCGAATCCCGTCGAGCCGGTCAGCGGCGGCAGGACCATCCGTGCCTTGTCCGAGGTCTGGGCGTCGGGCATCGATGCCATCGTCGCCACCGTGTTGCGGGTCCCGGGCATCCCCGCGGGATACCAGCCGAACGGCATCGGACCTTTCGGCGAAAACCGAGCGACGGCCTCCAGCGTCACGTTGCCGCTGCCGAGCTTGTGAAAAAGCGGGGCTGCGATCTCGTCGGTGCCGGCCTCGACCTTGGGCAGCTCTTGCACTGTTCCGGTGTTCGGGTTTGCGTTGTTCTGCGCGAGCCCGACGTTCAGCGTGATTCCGAGCGTCGTCAGGATCTGGCCGAGCGTCACCTCGTGAGTCGCGGTCGTGAGGAGCAGACCATAGACGGTCGCCCGCGCCACACCACCGTTCGCTGATGTTGCACTCAGCGTCGCCGTCAGCAGCGTCCCGCCGCTGTTTTGCGGGGGCGCGGCCGGCAACGCCGCACCCGTCGTCAGGACCTCGAAGATGACCGGGATGCTGGCGCCCGCCGCCAGCGATAGGGGTGTCGTAACGCCGGTCAACCGAAACGCGGAGGCATCGGTTCCCGCCAGCGAGATCGCGGTGACCGTCACCGGCGTCGTTCCATCATTGCGCAACTGCACCGTCTGTGTCGCGGCCGGCGTGACGACGTCGCGCACCCCCGTCACGATCGCAGCCGTCGGCCAGGAAGGCGTCAGACTGATGCTCGCCGTTCCGGTGGTCGTTCCCCCCGCGCCACCCGTCGCGACGACCGCGCCGCCCGTTCCGGCTGCGGCCCCGCCGGTTCCACCCGCGCCTCTTCCGCCGTCGGGTGTGGATGATCCGGCGTCAGGCGGGATCGCGCTGCCTGCCTGGCCGCCCGATCCATTGCCGTCGCTGCCTCCCGCCGCTCGTGTCCCGCCGGCGCCCGCATTCGTTCCTCCCGCACCGTTACTCGGCGGCGGATTGCCGGCACCCGACGGAGACGAGCAGGACATCGCTCCGTTCGCAAGAAGAACGAGCGAGAGCGCCGCTGGAGCCCACAGACTGGACCGCCGCACTCTCACGCCTCGAGCCCCAGCATGCCGGTATGTATGGCCGGCCTTCATTTCAGATACGCGGCGAGAGGGGTCCCGATGCGCCGCAGCTCTTGCGCGACGATCTGGGCCATCTCGGTCGCGCCGGTCTTGGTGAAGTGAGCTTTGTCGCCGTTGATGTAAATCTGCATCGCCGCCGTTTGCCCGATCATGTTGAGCAGTTCGACGGAGCGGCCATTCAGGTCATCGACCAGCACATTCTTCACCGGTGCGATGCTCTTCATCGCGGCCGCGTAAGGTCCGAGACGAGCGTTGCCCTCGCGTCCGCCCGTCCATTCCTGCAGCGCCGACGGGGTGACCAGGATCGGCGTCGCGCCCTTGGCTTTGACGGCGTCTATCATCGTACCCAGCAGAGCCTGAAAGTCGGCGGGAGTGACCGCGCGGCCGGCGATGCCACTGCTGTCGTTTGTACCGAATTGCACCATCACGAAGTCCCCTGAGCGGATATCGCTCTGAATGCTGGTCCAGCGGCTGGACGGCATGGTGTTCGCGGCGTCGTCGTACATGAAGCTCTGGATGCTGCGGCCGCCGATCGCTTCGTTGACAATCGTGACCTTGGCAATCAAGAACTGTTGCAGCTCCTGGCCCCAGCCCTCCTGGGCCGAGGCGGTGCCGTAGTCCATCACGGTCGAATCGCCAGCCAGGTAGAGCTTGATGTTGGGTAGCGTGCTTTGATCGACGTCGGGGGTAGCGTCGCGTCCGGCACCAGCGTCCGTCGCGTGCATATCGACGCCAGCGTCCGAGACGGCGCGGCCGCCCGTGCCCGGCTCACCGCCCGCGCCTGTCGCTCCGTTGCCCCCGGTGCCACTTCCGGCGCTCCCGCCGGCTGCAGGAGCGGCGCCGCCCTCGCCCGATCCCCCGACGCCGAGCGAAATGCCGCCGGTTCCCGACGTGGTACCGCGCGCGCCGCCAGCACCGGCTGGACCGGGACCGTCGGACGTGCCCGGCGATTGACAGCCGATTGCGGCGGCGGCGAGAACGAGCGCCAAACAGAACGCGCGGCTCTGTTTCATTTCCCGATCCCGTGCGCGACCAGGAAGCCGAACATGGCCATCTCCGCGTCGGGATAGGCGGTCGGCGGCGTGGCGAATCCGTGACCCGCGCCAGGAACCAGATGAAGTTGCGCATCGGCACCCGCCGCGTTGAGCACCTGGTCCAGATGCTGGTTTTCGGCAACGGGCACCGTGGTGTCGTCGGCGCCCTGGACGGTGATCAACGGCGGAATGTCGGCGCGCGCGTAGGTGAGCGGACTGACTCGCAGGGCCATCGCAGCCCGATTGGGAACCGACGCCGGCAGCCACTGCACTGCAAATGACGTCCCCCGGGCCAGCAAATCGGTAACGTCAGGCGGACCGTAGCCATTGACGATGGCGGCAATCTTGTAGTCCGCGGGACTGGTGGGGCCGAGCTGCGCGTCGGGCGTCGCCATACCGACCATCAACGCCAGGTTGCCGCCCGCGGACGCGCCGGTGACGACGTACTTCGCCCGGTCGACGTGATAGTAGTCGAGATAATCCCAGAACCACTTCGCGGCGAGCAACGCGTCCTGCACCGCCGCCGGCGCGATGGCGCCCGTCGCCGAGCCATCCGCAACCCGGTACTCGACGTTGCAAACCAGGAAACCATGCGCCAGAAAGCGATTGTAGAAGCTGGACATGGTTTGCTTGTCGCCTTCGATCCAGCCGCCGCCGTGAAACATGATCACGCCGGGCAATGTCGTCGTTCCGGTGGGACCTGCGCCCGGCGGGTAGATGACGTCCAGCCGCTGCGCCGGCAAGGGACCGTAGGGCAGGTTGCCTTCGACGTGGTACGTCCCGCTGGGCCGCGAGATCAAGATTGGTGAGCTGGTATCGGGCACCGGCGCCTTCAGAACGGGCCGTGCGTCGGACGAGCTTCCGGCATCGACTCGAGCGCCGCCGGCGCTGCCGGCGTCGACGGTGGGGGAGTTGCCGCCGGCGCCCGTCGGACGGGTCGAGCCACCGCTACCACCGCTGCCGCCCGTCGACGTCGGTCCGGCTCCTCCCGCGCCACTGGTCCCTGCGTTGCCTGAGCCGCCGTTGTCGGTCGCGCCGCCGTCATTCGAGGCGCCGCCGACGCCTTCATTGCGTCCGTCGCTTCCGCCTGCCGTGCTGACGGGACCATTGTGCCCACCGTTCGCACTCGGATGGTCGCTCCCCGCGTTGACACAACCGACTACACAGAGAGCGAACGCCACCGAGGCTATCTTCTGAAGCCGCATCATCTTCGGAGCTCCTGATTGGGTGTCACAGCACGCAGCGCACGTGAAACGGCTCGATGAGCCGCCCGTAGAGCCCGCTCCCGCGATCGAATCGCACGTACCACGCCAGCTCCGCTCCATTGGCAAAGGTCGATGAGGTCCAGACCGCGTCCGCCGGCGCTCCGGGGAACGCCGTTCGATCGATCATCGGGGCGGGCGCGCGCTCGTCGACCAACGTGAGCAACTCGGCCAGCGTCGGCACTCGCCAATGCGCGTGTCCGTCCAGGTTCAGGCCATCGCAGTAGGTGCGCGCACCTTCGAACGACATGGTTTGCGTCGTCGGCGCCCGCTCCCACCGCAGCCCTGTCGCGACGTCTCGGACATCGTGGGCCTGCGTCTCGTACCTGGGCTCGACCGCGGGCGGTTGCCGGGCGGTTCGGACACAACGAAAGGAGAACGTGTTACCCATGTCGTCGGTCTTCGGGTAGCCAAAGTAGAAGTACACGTACCAGGCCGAGTTGGGGTCGTCGGCGGCGCGCGACGACGTCCAGAACCAATCAGTGGGCGTCGCGGGGAACGCGTCGGTGTCGATTGACGGCTGCGTGTGGGTCGTATCGAGGAGCGTGACCAGCTCGATCCGCGACGGCAGTCTCCAATCGCTGTAGCCGGCCAGAGACAGGGACGCGCACTGCAGCTGCGCTTTTTGCCACGAAACAAAGGTGTTCGAGAGCCGGCGTTGCCACATGAGCCCGGTGATTCGATCGACGACCACTCCGGGGCTGCTCACGTCGTAGTCATGCGGGTTGGGGAGGCCGGGCAGGTGCGCATTGGGCATCGGCCAGCGCGCCCAGGGCTCGACGTCCGGTTGCGCCGGCTTCGACGGGCGGCAAGCAAGGGCACCGCTCAGCACGGCGAGCCACCAGGCGCCAACTCCGGCGAACCGATATCGCCGTCTCAGAGCGCCTCTCCGGGCGAAGGCCGGCGATACATGAAGGCCTTCGATGTGACCAGCGTGTTCACGAGGTCGCGAACCGAGAATCCGGTCGTTGCCGCCGCCT
>CAZNCQ010000069.1:18687-26873 GCA_964571275.1 uncultured Myxococcales bacterium | reverse complement strand
CCGATCGCTTCGCCTATCGGTTCGTGAAGCCCTGACAGGTCCCGGCGCCGACTTCTCTCCGACCCCGGCATCCAGTCCCCGCGGTGGATGGTCCTGCAACTGGACCAGGCGAAGACCGCGCCGGCCCACGGCGGCCCGTGGCGCGATCTCCGCGGCGGTCGCAGCGACTGACGCCGGAGGATCGTCGCGGGATGACCGGCGACGCAGCTCACCTGCTCCTGTCGGCGGCGATCACCGAAGCCAGATCTTCGTCGCCGCGGCCCTGGCGCTCGGCCCGATCGAACTTCTCCTCGATCGCGGCCAGAACTGGCAATGACGCCCCGGCCTCGCGGCCCGCCTCGATGATGAGCCGCAGGTCTTTGTGCGCGAGGCGCAGAGAGAAGCTGGGCGCGAACTGCCCCTCGATCATCGCCTTGCCTTTCAGCTGGGCGTACGGCGAATCGCTCGGCCCACCCCTCAGCAGATCGAGGAACTGGCGCGGATCGAGGTCGAGCCCTTCGGAAAGAGTGATGGTCTCGGCGAGCAGCGCCACGACTCCGGTCACCCAAGCGTTCATCGCCAGCTTCGCTCTGGTGCCTGCGCCCACCTCACCCAGCCACACGGTCCTGCGGCCGATCGCCTCGAGGACGGGCTTCACCCTGGCCTCGAGCTCCGGCGCACCCCCGGCCAGCACGATGAGCTCACCTCGCTCCGCCGGCTCCTTGCTGCCAGACACCGGCGCATCGACGAAGCCCAGGTGGCCACGTGTGGCCAGCTCGGCCAACCGGCGGCACGCGGCGATCCCCACGGTGCTGGTTTGCAGCCAGGTGCAGCCGGGCGTGACCCCGGCGAGCGCTCCCTGCGGCCCGAGCATGGCGGCCTCGACGGCGACCCCATCGGTCAGCATGGTGACGAGGACATCCGCCCCTTGCGCCGCCACGCGGGGACTCTCCACAACCTCGACGCCATCGGCCGCGAGCGCCTCGGCTTTGGCGCGCGAGCGGTTCCAAGCGCGCACCGCCAACCCATGCGCTCGCATTCGTCGCGCCATGGCGGCGCCCATCGTTCCGGTACCGAGCAAAGCCACTTTTGTCATCGCATCCTCCGAAGATCGGCAGCGTCTCACGGGACCAGGAGGTCGGCGTTTAAAGCGTCGTCGTGCCGCCGCTGCAGCGCGGTCGGCGACGCGACGAGGAACATCTCCAAGGTTGGAAATGCGTGCGCTTCGAACAGGTGGCCGCCGTGCATGGTGCCGTCGGCGAAGCCAAGGCCAATGTGTGCGTGGATCCCCGCGCCTCCGTTGGTCGGCGCGGCGTCGCCGATGAGTGACACGATCTCCATCTGTTGGCGCAAGGACGTACGCCGGTAGTCGCGCGCAGGGGGGTCATAGTAACCAATGACCGCGTCGGTGGCGGCTCCCAGCGCGTTGAAGTCCGCTGCCTTGAAGCCGTTGGCGAGGATGAAGTCGCTCAACGTCGCCATGATCGCGGCGTGAGGCTCGAACACGAGCTGGATCTCACGCTTTTGGTCGTGCTCGCTGAGGACTTTGGCTCGCACGCCCGTCACGCTGCGCAGCAGGTTCTGCTCCGCCGAGACAGGTCGGCACGAGACTGACAGGACAACAGCAACGGCGAGCAGGACGAATCGATTCACGATACCTCCAGAATGACCCGCGATCTCCTATGGGTCGGGCAGACTGGCCGGCAAGGGCAGGCGGCCCAAATACGAGGTCGTCCGGATCATTCGTTTTCTCGCCAGCGCCAGACGCGTCTTCGTCACGTTTCATATCTGCCTCCTATGCCTCCTATGGCAGTAGGGGTCGAATCACAGCGCCGTCGCCCAGCTCGGCTGGAAGATCGTTCGCGACCAGCTCACCCGGCTTCAGGCCCTTGGTCACCTGGGTACGGTTTCCGTCGCTCGAGCCCACTTCGATCGGAACGAAGCGGATCTTGTTGCCTTCCACCACCGCAGCACGAGGGTCGGCGCGATTCGCGCGGGGGCTTACGACTTCATCACCAAACCGGTGGACGTCGAGGCGCTGGCGCTGACGCTGGCGATCTCGACAGCGCCGTCGCAGAGCAACGCTTTCGTGAAGATCTCTATTTCCGCATCAACGTCATTCAGATCGCGGTGCCGCCCCTGCGCACCCGCGGAAACGACGTCCTTCTGCTGGCTCAATCGTTCGTCGAGCAGTTCGCCGCGCGTACGGGCAAAAGAGTCACCGGCCTCGGGGAGGCCGTCGCCCGGCGCCTCCTATCCTACAGCTGGCCGGGCAACGTGCGGGAGCTGGAGAACGCCATCGAGCGGGCGGTTGCGGTCATCCGCTTCGCCGAGATCACCGTCGACGATCTGCCGGAACGAATCCGCGACTATCACGTTTCCCACGTCCTCATCGCCGCCGAAGATCCGTCAGAGCTGGTGCCCATGGAGGAAGTCGAGCGCCGCTACATCGCGCGTGTGATGCAGGCCGTCGGGGATAACAAGACGCTGGCAGCAAAGATCCTCGGCTTCGATCGCAAGATCCTCTACAACAAGCTCGAGAAGCACGAAGCATAGCGGGGCTCGATGAGTCAGCTGTTGCCGGAAGGCAGGCCAGCCGCTTCTCGAACGATGGCCGCCAGGCCGGACCAGTCCCACTGGTCGTGCCCGCGCGCCAATGCTTCAATCAAGTGATCTCGGGTCAAGCCGGCCACTGGGAGGGGCACGCGCAGCTCGTGACCGACCGCCAGCGCGAGCTCTACGTCCTTGAGACCGAGCGCGACCCGGAAACCAGCCGGCTCGTGCTTTCCGGTCGCGATGCGAGACCCATAACTGCGGACCACTGGCGATCCGAACAGCGTGTCTGTTAGCAGCCGGATGACCTCCGCGGCGGGAAGACCGCCCTTTTCGCCGAGCGCGGTCGCTTCGCCCAAGAGCTCGATGGTGCCGGCGATCATCATGTTGGCGATGATCTTGCCGAGCATCGCCTGCGCGGCGCCTCCCAAGTGTATCTGGCCACGGCCGATAGCTTCGAAGATCGGTTGGCACCTAGCGACGGCCGGGTGGTCGCCGCCCGTCAAAACCCACAGCTCGCCCCGGCTGGCAGCGTCTGGCCGTCCCAAGACCGGAGCGGCCACGAACAACTGGCCGCGTCTCGCGTGTAACTCGACCAGCTCGCTAGCGAGGGCATGGGAGATGGTGCTCGCCCCCACGTGGATGCCGCCCTCGGCAAGGCCGGCCGCCACGCCTTCGTCGCCGAGCACGACCTCGCGGACGACTCGGTCATCGGCCAGGGAGCTGACGACGATCGCAGCGCCGTTCGCGGCTTGCCGCGCCGAACCGCACACATTCACGTTCGGACTGGCAGCCGCCAGCCGCTCCGAGTGGGCGCGCGTCCGGTTCCACACCCGTAGGGCAAAACCCGCGCCGACGAGGCGGGACGCCATCTCGAATCCCATCTGTCCCAGCCCGACAAAACCGATTGCTTCAACCATCGGAGCAAGATGAGCATTAAAACTCGCCCGGGGGGCAGCGGTCGGCGGCTCTCTCGAGACCCTCGGTATCGCGGTTCAGTAGAGGCGCGTAGCGCTGAACGAGTTTCGAACCACGCCGGACTGGATCTCGAGACTCACGGTCCCGGAGTCATGAAATGCGTCACACGTGATCGCGTCGCCCGCAGCGAGGGTGACCTGCTGGGTGATGGTCTGTGAAAGGGCACCACTGATCACGGTTGTATCGGTGTTCGCCAGGACGGCGCCGTTCTTGTACAGCAAGACCGCCCAGTTGATCGTCGCGGCCGGCGCGAAGTTAAACTCCACCAGGCAGTTGATGAGATAGACGCCCCCGGCGTTGGGAACGAACGTACCGGTCACAGGGTTATACTCGCCAGCTGCGCCCCCCGTCGTCGCCAGATCGTAGTCAACATGATCGAAGATGACCTTCGTGATTGCGTTGGCCGGGATCGACGTCGCGGCGGTCAGGGTGGCGTGGAACGCGGACGGCGCGTGAGCCTGCCCCTCGAGCGCGGTCAGGCGATCGTCGAGGTTCTTGAAGGCGCCATTCAGATCGGTCGCCTGAAGGGTGTCTCCGGTTGCCCAGACGTGCAGCGGCCCCGCCGCGATGGCGACGGCCGCCGACCCCAACAAGAGGGCCAGAATCCCAATGCGGATCCCCCATGCCTTTACGCGGGCCGGGATCTCGAAAAGGGTGCATCCTCCCACGGTCGATTGCCCGAGCACGCACGGCGATCCAACGCCGGAACCGCCGGCCCCCGCCGCGCCGGTCACGCCGCCAGCGCCCGTCACACCTCCGGCGCCGGTCACGCCGCCAGCTCCCGTCATGCCCGCGGCGCCGCCGACGCCCGTCGCACCACCAGAGCCTGTGACACCGCCCCCGCGCTGTGGCCTCCGAGACTCGTGCCGGCATCCGGATTCCGCGAGGCGACCGAGCCGCATCCAAGCGAGAACAAGATTGCAGCCATGACCATGCCCCTCAACATCGGGCGGCGCTAGAGCGCTAGTTGTCTGCTCCTGTCAAGCGGGGTGATTGCCGACGCTCGTCAATTCATTCATGGCCAAGAAAAAGCCGGATCATTCCGCAACTGGCTCACGCGCACCCAGTAGACGACCCGCCTGCGCCGTCAAATGATCTGCGTGACACCTTGGATAGGCCCCCCGGCGCCCACCACTTTTTGCCCGTAGAGATGCCAGGTGCCTGCTTGCCGTACGCCGACCACGTAGGCGCGAGCGGGGTAATCGCCAAGGCCAAAGACGTGCGTCGCACGACCGTAGCCAGCGAAGCGCCCCATCAATTTCAACGTCTGGCGCAGCGTCGTCGCCGTCTGCCGTCCACCACCGGGTTGGATGTGCGCCACGATGAGCTGCGCGCCGACCTGCTGGACCACGAAGATGCATGCGCTGAGCTGCCCCGTGACCATGATGTCCGGCCCGCCTACCCCGAGGACGTACGGCTCGATAGCCGATACGTCCAGATCCTCGGTGTTGGGGTTCATTCGAACGCTGTGGACGCCGATGGCGGTGTAGGCCTTGCCGTCGATGCCCGTTGCTATCGAGTTGATAGGCGTCGGCCGGATACAGAAGCCCTCGTTCACCGTGTGCGCTATGCCATCGTAGCGGCAGAAGTAGCTCACCCGAGGCCCCGACGCGGGAGCGCCGGCGAGGTTCAGCAAGTTGGTTCCCAAGAACAGCTGGGGCTGGCTGCGGAGTTGGTAAATGGCTGTGTCAATCTTCATTGTGAGGCGCGCCGGCGAAAGGGGCCGTTGGCGACGGCATACTGTCGCAGTTGGGGGTTCGCCGTCAATCGGCGCCGGATGGGCGCTCGCAGGGCCGGAAGGGGTGCTCCAGGGCAAACAGGCACCGCCGCCGTTGAACAGAGAAGTCTTTATCGGAGATTGACGCATGGTTGCTTCGATCGTTGTCCCCCTTCACACGTGTGCCGCGCTCGGCAACGGAACCGTCAAGTGCTGGGCCTCAACAATTCGGGCGAGCTGGGCATCCCCCTTTCCGACTTCTCCGCCACTCCCGCAACGGTGACCGGATTGCACCAGTCACACCTGCGCGATCGTAGGGGGCGGATCGGTGGAATGCTGGGTTACAACGGAGACGACGCGCTCGGCAACGGAGATGCATTCGAGACGCCCGGCGCGTCGGCGACACCCCTCGTAGTCCCAGGCGTGTCGAACGCGGTCGCGATCGCGGCCGGATTGGCCAACACCTGCGTCGCGCTCGCGACCGGTGAGGTGCAACGTTGGGGCATGAGCGACGACGGCCAGCTGGGGACTCTGGTGGCGAGGCCGACTCTCCGCTTCATTGTTTCACTGAGCCGTGACGGACGCCGTCGTGAAATTGATGCTGCCCGTGCCGCCGCCAGTCTCGATCAGAACCTTGGCCTCGAGCATGTTTCCCAGCGTCATGCCCGCCGCGGCCCAGGCCTTGAAGTGCTCGGTGATCGAGATTTGCCCGCACTGGCGAGCCGTCTGCCGCACGCTGTAAAACTGCGTCCAGCTGCCGACGCTGGCGCCACATCGCGATCCGCCGGTGCCGGTCGTCGGACGCGTGTACAAGTTGTATAGAGCGCCGTCGATCATCGCCGTACCCTTGCTCGTCGTGGTGCCCGGATTGACCGGCATCCGGTTGTACGAGTCGTCGATGATGTAGTACTCGATGCACGGAGTCGTCGACCACCCGTAGATCCCGATGTACGAGAAGCCGCCCGCGGTCCCGCTCTTGGTCTCGGCGAACTCGGCGGTGATCGTTCCGAACTTGTCGAACGTCTTGCCGCTGTTCCCCCACTCGAAGCCGAGGCGCGCCAGGTAGTCGCCCGAGTTGGTCCAGGTGGCGCCGAACGCGGGCGTGGTGTAGGTCGTGATGGTCCCCGGCGCGGTGTTGGTCCAGATCGACCAGGCGAGCGCGCCGGTGCCGCCGGTGAGATTCATCGAGGTGTGCACGGTTCCGCCCGCGGGCAACGTGCCCGCGCAGTTGACCGTCGAGCCGCCCGCGCCCCCCGCGCCGGTCGCTCCCGCCGTCCCGGTCGCGCCGCCGGCGCCGGTCCGGCCGCCCGCGCCGGTCGTCCCCGCCGTCCCCGTCCGTCCACCGATTCCGATCGCCCCGCCGCCCCCGATCGCGCCGCCCGACCCGGTCGCTCCGGCCGTACCGGTGGCGCCCGCCTGCCCCGCCCCGGCCGTCCCCGTGGCCCCGGCTTGATCGGACGACCCGCCAGCTCCCGAGGAGGACGACCCTCCCGCCCCATCGGGTTCGTTGCTCAGCACCGAGCCGGTGCAGGCGGCCAAGGCCGTTCCGGCGAGACCGACAATGACGCATACAGACCTGTAGGAGCGCTGGGGGCGAGACATCGCCAAGTACTATTCCGTCACAGCGCCAGATTGATCACGCCAGAGGTGAAGAAAGATTTGCCCCGGGAAGGATGCCCCTTCGGAGGGATAATTGCCGGAGCGGCGCGCGGCCGCTTCAGGGCGTCGCGGGAACGGCGACGGCGCGCACGCGGTGATAGGGCCCGGCGCCACCGTTGGTGCCGTCGGCGACATAGACCGTGAGGCCATCGGGCGTGACGGCGATGCCTTCCTGACCGTAGAACTCGGCGTCGTCCCCCGCGCCGTCGGCGAACCCATCGATGCCGTCGCCGGCCAACGTTTGCACGCGGCCGCCCGCGAGCCGGCGGATGCGATGGTTGGCTTGATCCGAGACGTAGATCGCGCCACTGGCGTCGACGGCCACGGCCTCGGGAAAATTGAACCGGGCCGCAGCGGGATCGCCGTCAAGCATTCCGTTCACGCCGTCGCCCGCGAGCGTGCCGACCGTGCCGTCGAGCGTGAGCGTGCGCAGGCGATGATTTCCCCAATCGGCGATGACCAGCGAGCCGTCAGGCCGCACCGCCAGGCCGTAAGGCATGTTGAACTGCGCCGCCGTCCCCTGTCCGTCGGCGTAGCCGGGACAACCGTTGCCGGCCAGGGGTGTGACCGCCCCGGTCTGCGGATCGAGCAGCAGCAAGCGGTGATTGCGATAGTCCGACAACACCATTCGCCCGTCGGACAGAATCGCGACGCCGCGCGGGCGGCCGATGTCGGCCTTGACGGGCGTCGCCGTCTGCGCCGACACGTCGACGCGCCAGATCGTCCCGCTGGTCAACGACTTCTGTCCCTGCGGATCATGATCGGTGTCGACGTAGAGGATACCGTTGCTGGCGGCGACCAGACCGAACGGCTGGTTCAAGATGCCGTCAGCGATGATCGTGCTCGAGTCACCCGCGGGGGTGAGCTGCCGGATCTGATTGTCATCGTACTCGGCCACGAACAGATTGCCGTTCGGCGCCAATGAGACGCTGACCGGGTTCGTGAGCCCGACCGCCGCGCCGCTGCCGTCGCCGGTGCCCGGAATCCCCGAGCCGGCGAACGTCGAGACGGTCACGCCGGTGACGAAATCTACACTCACGCCGACAGGCGGACCGGCCGCGGGGACCTCGGGACAGGACGGAGCGATGGCGCCGTCATTGGATCCCGTGTCGCCCCCGTCGGTGACGCTACTTCCCGCATCGGTTCCGCCGGCGCCGTCTCCACCGCTATCGACGGCTCCTCCAGCTCCCGCGTCGCTTCCGCCGGCGTCGCCTCCAGTCGCTCCTCCCGCGCCCGTGTCTCCACCGATCCCGATGTCGCCACCGATCCCGACGGCTCCACCCATCCCGACGGCTCCACC
>CAZNCQ010000069.1:0-18587 GCA_964571275.1 uncultured Myxococcales bacterium | reverse complement strand
ATCCCGACGGCTCCACCCATCCCGACGGCTCCGCCACTCCCGACGGCTCCACCAGTCCCGATGGCTCCACCGTCGCCGGCACCCGCGCCTCCGTCGAGGAAACCACCCACGCCCGCACCCCCGTCGCCCACGCCCCCCATGCCGGTCTGCATGGTCGCGCCACCGATTCCACCGGAGCCGATCAGACCGCCCGAACCGCTCGATCGCGTATCGATGCCCGCATCGCGATCGCCCGACGGCGATGAACCACCGCACCCGCTCGCGGCGCCGAACAGCAACAGGATCGCCGGGCAAGCGAGCGAACGGATCGAACGGGAAATCGCGCGCGTTGCGCGCGCATCACGTCGCCGATCGCGGGCAGCGCCGTCTTCAGGGAATCGGCCGCCACCATCGATCTTCATTCTCTGCAAGGACAGTTTGTCTCAAAGCTGGACAGTCAAGGGGACGACCGATGAAATCGTCACTCGTCGCGTCGTCATGAAGAGTGGTGGGCCGCGAAGCGTCGTCACTATCAACGCACAGATCGGCGATGCTGCGCGCGGCCAGACCCGCGAAACGCCGGGCTGGTGGCGCATTGCGCTGGCGGAGCGCGGTCTTGGCCGTCCCGCGCGTCTGGCGAGCGGGTCGAGAAAGAAGGCAGCTGACGCCAGCGGACGTATATGATGCTCGTGTGAGCGATCCCTCCGACCGTCGATCGAGCAACGGCGGGACGCTCGCTGATCACTTTGCGAGGATGGGGTCGGTCAACCGAGCCGTCCTTGTGGGGTTGCTGCTGGTGTCGGGAACCACCTTCGGCGTCGAGACATTGTACACATCCCCGCGCACCGAGAAGCTGCAGTCCGCCGTGCGGGCGGTGAGGCTCAGTCACGTCGCGATGTTGAACCAGGAGACGGGTCTGCGAGGCTACATTCTGACGCACGACCCTCGCTACCTCGAGCCGTACGAGTTCGGCCGCCGCGAGTTGACCCACATGGACGCGTTGATTGGCTGGCTCGATGGCTGGCCGGATCTATCGGGGGAATATCTCGGCGTGCGGCTGTCCGAGGAGGCCTGGACGATCCAGATCGCCGAACCGACGATCCGGTCTGGCAGCGTCGATCTGGATCGCAGCAAGCACCTCTTCGATGTCTATCGAGACCACGAAGCCCGGCTGGAGCGTGGCCTCGACGGCCGCTTGAACAGCCTGTCCGGAGTCCGCAGCCGGATCCTCATCACCGGAGCTGCGGCGCAGCTCGCCTTCTTCGGACTGGCGCTCGTGATCAGCCGCCGGCGCATGCGGCGACTCCTGAGAGAGATCGTTCGCCCGGTGGCCGCCGTCCTGGGCGTCATTCACGCCGTGGGCGATGGCCGGCTGGATCCCGTCAAGCGCGAGCCAGGTCCGTCGGAGCTCAAGGACATTCAAGCTGGCCTCGACGACATGATTACCGCGCTCGCGAGCGAGCGCACCACGCGCGAAGCCAGGGCGCGCGAGGCCAGCGAGCGCGCCGCGTCTCTCGGACAGATCCTCGATAGCGCCCGGGAGTTTTCCGGCAGCTTGAACCTGCGCTATGTGCTGCGGACTCTGGGCCGGTCGGCCTGCGCGGCGAGCGAAGCCCCGCGCGTGGTGATCTGGATCTTCGACGACGCCGGGAGCCGATTGAACGCCCACTTCGACAGCGACGTGGCCGAGGGCGCGCCGCTTGCGCTGGCGCCGACCGATATCGGTTCCGGCCTGGTAGGCCGAGCGGCTCGTCATGGGCGAACCGTCACCCCGGACGCGGGGCTGGCGGCCGGAGAAAGCGCCAGGGCGCCCGAAGAGATGGCCGTGCCTTTGATCGTGGGCGCGCGCGTGGTGGGGGTATTGCAGCTCCTTGGCGGCTCCGTCGACCGGCTCCGTGCCGAAAGGCGCGAGATGCTCGAGATCCTCGCCAGTCACGGGGCGGCGGCGATGGAGTCCTCCCGCTTGCACCAGGCGGTCGAGGAGCGGAGCCACCGCGACGGTCTGACAAAACTATACAACCGCCGTCGGCTCGAAGAGGACCTCGTGATCGAGGTCAAACGCTCGCGGCGGTACCAGAGCGCCCTGTCCTTCGTGATGATCGACGTCGACCATTTCAAGCGCTTCAATGACAGCTACGGCCACATCAAGGGCGACGAGGTTCTGGAAGCGATCGGGCAAGTGATGGAGAAGACCCTGCGTGATACCGACACGGCCTATCGCTATGGCGGTGAGGAATTCTCGGTCCTGCTGCGCGACACCCCGCTGGCCGGCGCCGCCGAGTTCGCGGAACGGCTGCGCGGGCGCATCGAGAGCCACTTCCAGAAGTCGCTACCAGCGTCGCCGGTCACGGTGTCGATCGGGGCCGCGTTCTTCGCGGCCGAGATGAAGACGCCCTCCGCGCTGATCGAAGGAGCCGATTCCGCGCTTTACGAGGCCAAGCGCCTGGGACGAAATCACGTCGTCACGGGACCGCTGGCGTCGGGCGACGCCGCGAATCCGGACCGGCTCGACACTCTGCCGAGCTGACGGCCAGACCGGGCCACGGGCGTGGGCATGCCCCACCTCGGTGGCCAGGGTGCGTGCGCGCCGCCAAACGCCCTGGCTTCAGGCCGCTGCGCGCGAGGTCGGGCGAAGGGTGTCTCTGACCTTGCGCGCGAGCGCGTCGGGCGTGATCGGCTTCTGAAGAAACGCGATCGTGGAGTCGAGAATGCCGTGCAGCACGACGGCGTCGTTCGTGTAGCCGGACATGTACAGGACCTTCATCTGAGGGCGGAGGGCCAGCAATCGCCCGGCCAGCTGCGGTCCGCTCATGCGGGGCATCACCACGTCGGTCAGCAGCAGGTCGATCGCCGCCGGATGTTGTTCGCAGAAAAGAAGCGCGTCGCCACCGCTCTGGGCTTCGAGAACGTTGTATCCATACCTGGCCAGGATCGTGTGCACCAGGCTGCGAACGCGCTCTTCATCCTCGACCAGCAGGATGGTCTCGGAGCCGCGGAGCGTGCGGCGTTCGAGCGGCGGTGATGCCTTGCTGCCGGCGTCGATTGCTGTGGCCGCGGGCAAGTACACCTTGAAGGTCGTTCCCACCCCGGGCTCGCTGTCCACCCTGATGCCACCACCGCTCTGCCGGACAATGCCGAACACCGTGGCAAGCCCCAACCCCGTGCCCCTGCCTGGCGCCTTGGTCGTGAAGAAAGGCTCGAAGATCCGTGTCTGGATCGCGTCGGTCATACCGCACCCGGTGTCCCGCACCGCCAGCATGATGTGCGGTCCCACCTGTGCGCCGACGTAATGCCCGGCGTGGGACTCATCCAGAAGAATCTCCGCGGTCTCGATCGTCAGCTTGCCGCCGCGGGGCATGGCATCGCGAGCGTTGACCACCAGGTTCATGATCACCTGCTCCATCTGTCCGGTGTCGACCCTGACCAGGCAGATCGCCCGACTGGGGAGCGATGACAGCTCCAGGTCCTCGCCGAGGACGCGCCGGAGCATCGGCTCCATGCCGGCGAAGATCTCATTCAGGTCGACGACCACCGGCTGCAGCACCTGCTGCCGGCTGAACGCCAGCAACTGGTGCGTCAAGGCGGCCGCGCGCACGCCGGCTTCGTTTATCGCGCGCAGGTCGTCCCGCATGGGATCCTCGAGCTTGAGGTCGAGCGCCAGAAGCTCGCTGTAGCTGAGGATGACCGACAGCAGATTGTTGAAGTCGTGCGCCATTCCTCCGGCCAGGCTGCCGATGGCTTCCATCTTCTGCGACTGGCGAAGTTGATCCTCACTGCGGTGAAGCGCCAGCGCCGCGCTCTTGCGCTCGATCGCATGGCGGATCACCCTCTCGATGAGCTGGGGCGTGATCTGATCTTTGGCCAGATAGTCGGCGGCACCCGCCTTCATCGCCTCGACGTCCAGATCGTGATCGCCCTGCCCGGTGAGCAGGATCATCGGGCCCGGATAGCCGTCCGCGATCGCCTTTTCGATCAGATCCAGCCCGCTGTCGGGTCCCAGGCGATAGTCCACCAGGCAAGCGTCGTAGGGGTTCCGCAGCTCCGCCAGCGCGGCGTCGCACGTGCGAACCCACTTCACCTCGAACGCGGTGCGGTTGTTGCCGACCAGGAGCCGCCTGGTCAGCAGGTAGTCCTCCTCGTCGTCCTCGACCTGCAGGACGCGGATATGCGCAGCGCTCACTCGGACCCCTTGTTGGCATCGGGGAGCGAGGCGGTCTTGAACCAGTATTCTCCCAGCACCTTCGTCACCTCGACCAGCCCCTTCAGGGTGACCGGCTTGCTGATGAACGAATTGCTCCCCAGGTCGTAAGCGATCGAGATGTCCTGCTCCGCGTTCGAGGTTGTGACGACGACGACGGGGATGCGGCGAAGCTGGGGGTGGGCCTTGATCTCCGCCAGCGCCTCCCGGCCGTCCTTCCTGGGCATGTTGAGATCCAGAAGGATCAGCCCCGGCCGGGGTGACGCCGCGGGCGGCGCGAAGCTGCCCCGGTGGTGGAGATAGTCCATCAGCTCCTCGCCGTCACGGACGGCGTGGAAGTCGCCCACCAGATTGTTCCTCTCCAGCGCCCGACGCATCATCTCTCGATCGTCGGGATCATCGTCCGCGAGAAGAATCACGACGGCCCTGGTGTCACTGTCCATGGGTCTCCGCGGTCACCTGCAACAGGGGTAGCGTGACGATGAAGGTCGCGCCGTTTCCCGGTGTACTGTGTGCCGTGATGGCACCGCCGTGCCGTTCGGCGATGCGGCGGCAGATGGCCAATCCGATCCCGTTGCCCTCGTACTCGCCGCGTCCGTGCAGGCGCTGGAAGATCGTGAACACGCGGTCCAGGTACTTTTCGTCGAAGCCGATGCCATTGTCGGCCACGGACAGCCGGCACACTCCGCCGGTCGTGCCTCGGCCACCTTCGTCGACGGCGCCGATGATCTCGGCGCTGACGCGAACCACGGGCGGCTCGTGCTTGCGATGAAACTTCAGCGCGTTGCCGATGAGGTTCTGCAGGAGCTGACGCATCTGGATCGGATCGCTGGCGACCGTCGGTAGATCGAGAATCTCCACACGCCCGCCGGTCTGGGACAGCCGCGTCTCCAGGTCGGAGACGACGCCGGAGATCACCTCGTTGAGGTTCACGGGTGAGAACCCTTTGCCTTTGGAGGAGACCCGAGAGAACTCCAGGAGATCGGCGACGAGACTCGTCATTCGCGACGCCGCGTTCTGGATACGATCCAGATAATCGCGCCCTCCGGAGCTCAGGGTGGCGGCCTCCTCTTCTCTCAGGCACTCTGCGAACGCCTGGATCTTTCGCAGCGGCTCTTGCAGGTCGTGCGACGCGATGGTGGCGAACTGCTCCAGCTCGCGATTGCTCTGTCCCAGCAGCATGGCCGACGAACGGAGCTGGTCCTCCGTCCGCTTGCGCTTGTCGATGTCGGTGCAGGTGCCAAACCAGCGCGTGATGACGCCATCGGAGGTGCGGACCGGCAGGGCCCGGGTCAGGTACCAGCGAAACTGGCCCTCCTTGGTCTTGAGACGGTACTCGATCTCGTAGGCGTGGCCCGACCGGATGGCTGCGTGCCAGCGTGCCAGCGACTCTTTCTGATCGTCGGGATGGACGACGTCGGACCAGCTGCCGTCGCCCCCAGGCCCCTCGGGCCGGCCGGTGAATTCGTACCAGCGGCGATTGTAGTAGTCGAAGACGCCATCGGGGCGCGCGCCCCACACGATCTGCGGCATGGCATCGGCCAGCTCGCGGAACTGCCGTTCGCCGTCGCGCAGCGACTGTTCGGTCAGCTTGCGCTGGGTGATGTCGGAGTGGATACCAGCCCACTCGCGAATCGCACCGGTGTCCGTGAACACGGGAACGGCGCGAACCGAGAAATAGCGGTACTCCCCGTCATGGCGGCGCAGGCGATGCTCGTACTCACAGGGCCCGCGCGCGGCGACGGCCAGCTCCCACACGTGGCGGCTTCGCGCGCGATCGTCGGGGTGAACGGCCTCGAACCAGCCGGCGCGCTGATACTGCGCCAACGTCTGGCCCGTGTACGCCGCCCAGCTTGGCTGTTCGCCCACCATCTCGCCGTTGGGATCGTTGGTCCAGATGACCTGGGCCAGCGCCAGCACCAGCGACTTGTAGCGATCGAGATGGACCCGCACCATCTCCGCCGTCTCTCCGTCGCGTAGAAGCGCATCCCGCTCGAGATCGGCGATGCGGCTGCTGACGCTCGCCGGGGGATCCGCCCGACCTCCGAGGCCTATCATTCACCCCTTGGCGTGATGACGTCCCGGGCCTCGTCGTCTCGATCGGCAAAGCCCGTCGGATCCGCTGTTCTCCTCGCTAGCCACATCTCGCCACCCAACCTCCACGACCCGGCGCAAGCACGAGCGCACGTCGAATCGACCTCCATCATGCGCGTCCCGCAGGCGAAGAGTCAACGATCAGGCGCCTGCTGATCGTTCCGCGTCGTCCCGCCGCGCAGATGCAGCCGTGTGACGCCAGGACTTCAGTATTTGATGCGCGATCCCGATTCACGGGCGCCGACGACAACCGCAGGAGCCCTTCAATGATTGCTTCCACCAGGTCCGCTTGCCAGCTTCACTCGCGATCAGAGTCCGCCCACGTACGATGCTTCTTTCGGCTGGGCTGGGCCGCGACGCTGGCATTGACCCTGGCGCTGGCGCCGGCGCTCGGGTGCGGCAACACCCCGTCGTCATCCTCGTCTGGTGCGGTCGCCCGGGTGAGCGAGGCGTTGACGATCCAGGGAGGCGCTAACACGCTGGTGACTGGCCTCGGCGGCGTGCTCGGCTTCGGAACCCTCGATCTCGTCGCCAGCGACGCCACCACGGGCTCCTTCGGCTCGCTGAACGCCGCCGGCGGCGCGCCGGTGCTGCTGGGGTCGGGCGATCTCGACGACGGCTTCTGGCAGGTCGACCTCGCGTCGGTGTTTCCGAACGGCATCAACTTCTTCGGAATCCACTACACGACCATGTTCATCGGGACCAACGGGTACGTCACCTTCGGCGCGGGCAGCGCGGGTTTCTCCCCCTCGGGAATCCAGTTCTCGAAGAGACCGATGATCGCCGCTCAGTACAACGACCTCTACTACAGCAACGCGGTCGGCAACAAAGTCGGATCCTTGTTCCTGTCGTACGACACCACGGTGGCCGATCCGGTGGTCACCCTCACCTTCTACGACGTCCTCGAATGCTGCAGCGTCTCCGCCTCCAGGAACCGCTTTCAGATCCGCATCCACAACACCGGCGGTGGAACCGCACTGACCGGCGACGACTTCGCCGCCGAGGTTCGCTACAACCAGCTTCAGTTCGGCGGCTCGGGCTCGGTCGCCGGTTTCGCCGACGGCACCTCTACGGGCGGCAATGGCGAGACCGGCACGGTTGCAACCACCCGCTTCGGGACGCTCGCGCCCGCATGCCTCAGCCCCAACTTCCTGCTCAACGCGAGCAATGCCGCCTGCACCAACCGGACTCCGGGCGTCGCCGGGGTCTACGTCTGGACTTCCCATTCGCCGGCGGCCGTGGCCGCGAACGCGGGCGGCGGACAGAGCGCCAACGTCGGCGCGGCGTTTGCGACGGCGCTGACCGCGCGCGTGACCGATCTGTCAGGCGCCGCGCTGGCGGGCGCGACCGTGACCTTCACCTGCCCGGCTTCGGGAGCGTCGTGCACCGTCTCGGACGGCGAGGTGAGCGGAACCTCGGCAACCGTGGTGACCAACGCTTCCGGACTGGCCTCCGTCACCGCGACCGCCAACGCCACCGCCGGCGCTTACTCGGTTTCCGCCGGGGTGACCGGCGTCGTCACGGCCGCGGCGTTCGCGCTCACCAACACGGCCGTCCTGGCCACCAGCATCGCCGTCAATGGTGGCAGCGGACAGCAGGCCATCGTCGCTTCGCCGTTCGCGACGGCGCTGTCGGTGATCGTCACTAACGCCTCCAGCGTTCCGGTCGCGGGCGTGGTCGTCAACTTCGTGGCGCCGGCAAGCGGCGCGCGCGCCACGCTGAGCGCGGCCTCCGCCACCACCAACGCCAGCGGGATCGCCACGATCACCGCCACCGCCGGCACCGTCGCCGGCGCTTACAACGTCACCGCGACCGTCAGCGCGACCGCGCTCTCGACGACGCTGGCGCTGGTCAACCTCACCGGCCCGCCGGCCAGCATCACCGTGACCTCCGGCGACGAGCAATCGGTGATGGCCGGCGCTGCCTTCCCGATCGCGCTGGCGGTGCTCGTACGCGACGCCAGCAGCAATCTGGTGTCGGGCGCGACCGTCAACTTCGTCGCGCCGCTGACCGGCGCGACCGCGATCGTGAGCGCGCCCAGCGCCACGACGACGGCGGGCGGCGCCGCCAGCGTGACCGCAACCGCCGGCGCCGTCGCCGGCGCCTACAGCGTCACGGCCACCGTGAATGGGACCGGCCTGTCCACCAACATCTCGCTGGCCAACACGCCGGGCGCGCCCGCCAGCCTCATCATCCTCACCGGCAACGGCCAGACGGCCACGGTCGGAACGCCGTTCGCGATGCCGCTCGCGGTCGCGGTCGCCGACGCTGGAGGCAACCCCATCCCGGGCGCCACCGTTCTGTTCATCGTGCCTGGCAGCGGCGCCAGCGCGATGGTCGGCGCCGGCAGCGCGATAACGGGCGGCACCGGGCAAGCCGCGGTGATCGCGGCCGCCAATAGCGTCGTGGGCAGCTATCCGGTCACGGTTTCGGTCATGGGGACGGGGCTGTCGCTGGCGCTGGAGCTCACCAACGGCCCAGGCGCTCCCGCCAGCATCACCGTCCTCACGGGCAGCGGCCAGTCGGTCACCGCCGGCGCTCCGTTCACCACGCCGCTCAGCGCGCTGGTGCGCGACGCCAGCAGCAATCCGATCCCGGGCGCGACAGTCAACTTCACCGCGCCAATCGGTGGTGCCAGCGCGACCCTGAGCACGCCGAGCGCGACGACATCGTCGGGCGGCGCTGCGGCCGTGCTGGCAACGGCGGGTACGGTCGCCGGTGCGTACAGCGTGACCGCGACCGTGAACGGCACCGCTCTGTCGACCACGTTCGCTCTCAGCAACCAGCCGGGCGGTCCGGCACAGCTCACCGTCCTGACCGGCAATGCACAGTCGGCCACCGTCGGCGCGCCGTTCGCCACCCCGCTGGCCGTCGTCGTCACCGACAGCCACGGCAACGCTGTGTCCGGCGCCACCGTTGTGTTCGGCGCGCCCGCGAGCGGCGCCAGCGCCGTGCTCGCCCCGGCGAGCTCCACCACCGCGAGCACGGGACGAGCGGCGGTGAACGCGACGGCCAACAGCATCGCCGGCGGCTACTCGGTTAGCGCCACCGTCATGGGGACGTCGCTGTCCCGGACGCTGACCCTGACCAACAATCCGGGCGCGGCCGCCAGCATCACCGTCCTGACCGGCAGCGGCCAGTCGGCGGTGGCCGGCACGCCATTCGCCACGTCCCTGGCCGCGCAGGTTCGGGATGCCAATGACAATCCGGTCCCGGGCGCGATCATCAACTTCACCAGCCCGCCGACCGGCGCGACCGCGACACTGTCCGCGTTGCTGGCGACCACCGACAGCGCCGGGACCGCCGGCATCACCGCCACGGCTGGAGCGATCGCGGGGACGTATCCCATCACCGCGACGGTCGGCTCGACGTCGCTTGCGACGACCTTCACCGTCACCAACGGCGCCGGCGCGCCCGCGACCATTGCGTTCAGCGGCGAGGGCAGCACCCAGCACACCATCGTCGGCACGCCGTTCGCGCTGCCGCTGGCGGTGATCGTGCGAGACAGTCTCGGCAACGGCGTGCCGAACGTGACCGTGACGCTGACTGTGCCCAGCACGGGCGCAACCGCCGCTCTCGGGGGCGGGACCGCGGTCACCGGTAGCAACGGGATCGCCAGCGTCTCGGCGTCGGCCGGCACGGTCACCGGCGACTACAGCGTCGGGGCCGCGATCACCGGTGGTCTGTCGGTGAGCTTCTCGCTGTCCAACCGCCCGGACGCGCCGGCGTCGATCGCCGTCGCGAACGGCAGCTCGCCGCAGAGCGCGCAGGTCAACGGCGCGCTCGGCCAGCCGCTGGGCGTCACCGTGACCGACCAGTTCGGCAACGGCGTGCCCAGCACCTCGGTCGCCTTCAGCGCCCCCTCCTCGGGCGCCAGCCTGACCCTGTCGGGCCCGACGGCGGTCACCAACGCCGGCGGACAGGCGTCGGTGACCGCGACGGTCAACACGACACCCGGCACGTTCGGCGTGACCGCGATCGTGACCGGCACCAGCCTGACCGCGAGCTTCACCATCACCAACAGTCCCGGTGCGCCAGCGAACATTCGCATCGCCAGCGGCTCGCCGCAGAGCACGACGGTCGGGTTGAGCACGGGTCTCCCCCTCACGGTGGTGGTGACCGACGCCTTCGGCAACCCGGTCCCGAGCGCGCAGGTCGCCTTCGACGCGCCTGGCACCGGCGCCACCGCCGCGCTGGGCGCCATCACCGGCACCACGGATAGCGCCGGCACCGCCAGCGTCACCGCCACCGCCAACACCCGGACCGGGCACTACCTGGTCTCGGCCAGCGTCGAGGGCGGCGGCGCCCCGGTGAGCTTCGACCTGACCAACACGCCCGACGCGCCCGCCACGATCACGGCGGCGCTCACGGCAACGCCCCAGGCGGCGCGGGTCGCGACGTCGTACACCAATTCGCTGGGCGCCACCGTGCGCGATCGGTACGGCAACCTGATTCCGGGCGTGACCGTTTCCTACGCGGTCCTGGGCACCGGCGCGACGGTCACGCTGGAGACGACCTCGGCCACGACCGACGAATCCGGGTCCGCCAGCGTCGCCGCCACCGCGGGGACGATCGCGGGCGCCGTGACCGTCACGGCCAGGGTCGCGCCGCTGGTCACGCCGGCGACCTTCTCACTCACCAACCTGCCCGGCGCGCCGAGCGCGCTGGTGGCAGACAGCGGCGCTGGCCAGGACGCGGTGGTCGCCACCGCCTTCGCCTTGCGCCTGGGCGCCCGCCTGCGCGATGGGTTCGGCAACGCCGTCCCGGGAAGCACGGTGACCTTCACGGCGCCGACCACCGGCGCCACCGCGACGTTCGACAGCGCCACCGCGGTCACCGACGCGAATGGACTGGCGACTGTCGGCGTGACGGCCGGAACGATGGCCTCGACCACGTCCTACTCCGTGCTGGCGACCACCGCCGGCGCCGCGGCGCCGGCCGCGTACCTGCTGCGCAACCTGCCCGGCGCGCCGGCATCGATCCAGCCGATCGGCACCGCCACCCCACAAAGCACCACGGTCGCGACCGCGTTCGCGGGCGCCCTCGAGGTTCTTGTCGAGGACACCTATGGCAACGCCGCGCCGCTGGCGACCGTCACCTTCACCGCGGCCACCGCGCCCGGCGCGACCGCGACGCTGAGCGCGACCAGCGTCGCCACCAACGCCGCCGGCCACGCCGAGGTCAACGCCACCGCCTCCTCGACGACCGGCAGCTATGCGGTCACCGCATCGGTCGCCGGCGCCGCCTCGCCGGCGCGCTTCAACCTCACGAACCTCGCAGACGCCCCGAGCTCGGTCAGCGTCACGGCCGGGTCACCCCAGGCAGCGCCCGTCGCCACCGCCTTCCCGGCCGCGCTTGCCGTGATCGTCCGCGACCAGTTCGGCAACGGCGCGCCCGAGGTGACCGTCACGTTCGCCGCGCCGGACCACGGCGCCAGCGCTGCGCTCGACACGACGACGGCGATCACCGACAGCACCGGCAAGGCCCACGTCACGGCGCATGCGGGCCAGATCACCGGCGGCTACACCGTCACCGCCAGCGCGCCCGGCGCCGCGGCGCCCGCGCTCCTCGCGCTGACCAACAACCCCGGCCAGCCCAGCCGCCTCAAGACCGTCTCGGGCGACGGGCAACACACCATGGCGTCGGCGCCCTTCGGCGCACCGCTGGTGGTCGGGGTCGCTGACACCTTCGACAACCCGGTGCCCGGCGCCACGGTGAGCTTCAGCGCACCCACGAATGGCGCCAGCGCCGGCCTCAGCGTCGCGAGCGCTGTCACCAATGGCCAGGGCCAGGCCCAGGTCACCGCGACGGCGAACCGAAAGCTGGGCGCATACAACGTGAGCGCCACCGTCTCCGGCGTGGCGACGGCGGCGACGTTCGCGCTGACCAACGACGCGATCCAGACGACCCTGACCCTGACCGCCGACACGACGACGCCCTCCTCGCACCAGACCATGAACCTCCTGGTGACGCTGAGCTCGCCACTCGGCGTGCCGACCGGCAACGTGCACATCATCATCGACGGCGCGCCGGCCTTCGACGTCACCCCGCACGACGGCGCGACCCAGGTTCCCTATCGCGTGGGCAGCCTCGGCGCCCACACCTTCCTGGCGCAGTATGACGGCGAGGAGAGCTTCGGGGCGGCCACCTCCGCCGTGCTCGAAGTCATCGTCAAGAACGACGCCGGCAGCATCGGCGGCGGCGGCTGCGCGGTTCTACCCGGCGCGCCGCCCGCGGCCGACATCTGGTTCATCGCGCTCGCCGGCTTCGGCGCGCGCTGGCTGTTGCGCCGCCGGCCGCGGTCCCGGCGCGATGCGCGGCGGCTCGATCTGGAGCGTGGAAAATGAAGCTCCTCGCACGGGCCCTCCTCTTCGCACCCATCGCGCTCGCGGCGCTCGCCACCCTGTCGCCGGGGGCGGCGCGCGCGCAGAGCGTGTCGCGCGGCTTTGCGCTCGACCGCTTCCTGCCCAGCGCCGCCGGCAGCGACTGGTTCGCCGGCGACTCGCTGCGCATCGAAGGCCAGCTCCGCCCGGTGTTCGGGATCAGCGCCGCTTATGACGTCGACCCTCTGGTCCTTTACAACGCTGACGGTTCGCGCCGAGCGACGCCAGTCAAGGGGCAGCTCTTCCTGCGCGCCGGTGGCTCGTTGTCGGTGTGGGAGCGCTACCGGATCTCCGTCGATCTTCCGATCTCGCCCTATCAGTCGGGGGAATCGGCCGTCTTCAATGGCACCTCGATCACCGGTCCCCAGTCGGGCGGCGTCGGTGATCTATCGCTGGCGCTGGACGCCCGGATCCTGGGGCGCTACGGCCAGCCGTTCACGCTCGGCGCCGGCGTGGAGCTGTTCCTGCCGACCGGCAACAGCGACAAGTTCCTGGGCGAGGGGTCGGTCCGCGCCATGCCGCGGGTTGCCGCCGCGGGCACGGCGTCGATGTTCATGTACAGCGCCCAGGTGGGCCTGATGCTGCGCGAGCAGCGCCAGTTCGCCGGCGTCGACCGTGGCACCGACCTCACCTTCGCCGCCGCGGCCGGCGTGGCCGTGCTCGATCGCCGGCTGACCGTCGGCCCCGAGGTCTACGGCGCCACCGGCGTGGGTCAGTGGGCCGGCAACAGCGCCTTCAAGCAATTCCCCATCGAGGCGCTGCTGGGCGCGCACTACCGCGTCACGCCGGAGTGGCGGCTCGGCGCGACCGGCGCGGCCGGCGTCAGCAAGGGACTGGGGACGCCGTCCGAGCGCGTGCTCTTCTCGACGGACTGGAGCCCGCGCATCGCGGAGCACCATCCGGTGCGCTCGACACTCGAGGTCGTCCAGGCACCGCCGCCGCCTCCTCCGCCCGCGCCGCCCGCAGCCCCGCCCGTCAAGCTGCCCGACCCGGTCGCCGATCAGGACGGCGACCACGTGCCCGACGACGTCGACGCCTGCATGACCATCGCCGGTGTCGCCACCTCCGATCCCAAGACCAACGGCTGCCCGCCGGCGCTGGCCGACGCTGACGGCGATGGGATCGGCGACGGCGCCGATAGCTGCCCCAACGCGGCGGGCGTCAAGAATGACGACCCGGCGTTGAATGGGTGCCCGCCCCGGGCTGTCGCGCCGCCAATCACGGAAAAGATCTTCTTCGCCGCCGGCGTCGCCGACCTCGATCCCGGATCGATCGACGTGCTCACGCGCCTGGCAGCCACGCTGAAGGCGGCACCCGAGCTGAAGCTCAGCGTCGACGGACACTCCGACGACCAGGGTCGAGACACCTTCAACAAGGACCTCAGTCACAGGCGCGCCAGCGCGGCGGTCGACTGGCTGGTCGCGCACGGCGTCGCCGGGCAGCAACTGCAGGCGCACTGGTTCGGAGCCGAGCACCCCGCGATACCACAGCACGACGCTGTCAGCCGGAAGGCGAACCGGCGCGTCGAGCTGCGCCAGGAGTCACCGCTGTCGCTTCGCTAGCCGGCGGCGCACGAAGCGAGTCAATGGCGGGGCGATCCCTCGACAAGAAAGGCCGAACGTACCGGTTTGTCCGATATCACCAAGAACGATACCTCCGAACGATTGAACCCGCTCGCGAACCCGCACGCCGAGGCCAGCGGCGCGCCCCGGACCGGCACGGTGACCGATCTGATCTTCGCGGCCACCGCGCTGCTCTATCCAGCCTGGCACTGGGTCCTGGTGTCGGTCATGCCAAGCGCGCGCGACTCGCTGACCGAACGACTCGTCGTCAGCGCCGCGATGATCGTCGCGCTGCTGGCGTTCGGAACCCGCCGTTTGCGGCGCCACCGCGAGACGGCCGAGCAGGTCCTGCTGTTCCTGGTCACGGCCCATCACCTGTCCCTGGTGTGGAGAAACGACCTCGCTATTCCCTATACCGTCGGGACGTTCATCGTCTTCGTGACGATCAGCGCCGTCTTCACGCGTTTTCTCATCACCGCGATCTATTCGGCCTATTGCCTGGGCGCGAGCATCCTCATGGTCGTCCTGCTGGGGCATCCCGCGCCTCTTCAAATGGAGTGGTTGCTGGGCATGGCAAGCGTCCTGTTCGCCCTCGGCATCAGCACGTATCGCGCGTCGATGCTTCATCGAATCGCGATCGCCCACATCGCTCAAGAGCGCGCGCTGTTGAAGGACATCATCGAGACGATCCCGGACCCGGTCTTCGTGCGTGACGTGACCAGCCGATCGTTGTTGACGTCCAACGAGGCCGGGCGACAGGTCGAGTACGCCACGGGCTTCAATCTGGACGCGGTCGTTCGCCACGAGGATCGGGCGTTGTCGAGCCCGCGCGCGGTCGAGGCCGACGTCGAGGTCACGACTCCGGGTGGGGTCCTCTCGGTGTCGCTGAAGACCGCGGTGACCGAGACGCTTCCGGGCCGCGCCATGCTGGTGACCGTCATGCGCGACATCACCGGACGCCGCGCGCTGGAAGAGTCCCTGCGCCTGAAGGTCCTGCAGCTCGAGGAGGCGCGCAGTCAGGTGCGTCAGCTCCAGGGAATGCTGCCCATCTGCATGCACTGCAGTCGGATTCGCCAGGGCGACAAGACGTGGGAAAACCTGGAGACTTATGTGACGAAAACCTCGCATGCCAGCTTCACCCATACCGTGTGTGACGCGTGCATGGCGCAGCACTATCCAGCGGAGGGTGAGGGATGAGCCCAACGACAGGTTCTGTGGCGCCGGTGCACGAATCCCAGGGGCGCGTGCTCATCGTGGATGACGAGGAGCCCATTCGCATCGCGCTCGGTCGAGCGCTGCGCCGGCTGGGGTTCGAGATCACCTGCGCCGCTGACGCCGACGCTGGGCTGGCCGCGGTGGCGATCTGCAATCCCGAGGTGATCTTTCTCGACCTCAGAATGCCGGGCGTCGATGGACATACCTTCCTCCGCCGGCTCCAGGCCGCCGGTCACGCCTCGGCACCCTCGGTCATCGTGATGAGCGGGCGCGGCAACATGGATGACGTGATCGAGATCCTCAGACGGGGTGCCGTCGACTACCTCCGCAAGCCGTGGAACTTGACCGAGCTCATGGCGGCGGTGACGCGCGGGCTCGAGCTCCATCGCAAGCCCCGAGAGCTCGTGCCGAGCCCCGATGATCCGTCTCCGCCCACGCCCGCACCCGCCCATGCGAAGCCGAGCTCCTCGCTCGATCGATTCGCGCTCTTGCAGGCCAAGCTGCGTCAGGGCGAGATCGTCTTGCCCGCCATCCCGTCGGTTCTGATGTCGCTGCGATCGATGGTCGAGAATCCCCGCTCCTCGATCGACGACGTCGCGCTCATCGTGGAGAGCGACTCACGGATCGCGGTCGACATCCTGCGCACCGCGAATTCGGCGCAGTACATCCACATGCCGCGCGCCACCAGCGCCAAGGCCGCCGTGAGCCGGCTTGGCCTGCGCCACGTGCACAACCTGGTTCAAACCATCTTCATGCAAGGCTTCTGCAACGTGGGCGAAGGCGCCTACCACGACCTGTTGAAGTCGGTCTGGCGTCGCTCGGTGGCGCGCGCCGTCGCGATGCGCGCCCTGTGCGACCTGCTCGAGCCCCGCCACATCGCGAAGGGCCTGAATGGAGACACCGCCTACCTGGTCGGTTTGATGGCCGATGTCGGTGCGTCGTTGCTGTTGTGGATTGTCAGCGAGAAGGCGCAGGGAACCCTCACGGCCGACGATCTGCGAGACACCGACGTGGCTCTGCAGGTGATGCGTCGAACCCACGAGGATCTCGGCAAGGCGATGCTCGACCGCTGGAGCTTCGACAAGCTCCTGTCCTCCGTCATCGCGCAACACCACCGGGACACCCCTCCGGCGACGGACGCGTCCTGGTGGTGCCTCTTCGTCCTGGGCGACCACCTCGCCACGGCGTTGAGCGGCGAGGCCGATCCCACGACCGTGACCCCTTGGGCCGCATCGGTCGTCGAGCGCTGCGCCGCTGAATTCGGCATTCCCGAGGCCATGATGGGACGGCTCGCGATCGAGCTCCGGGGTGAATACCAGGTGATTCAGCAGAACATCGCGTGACCCGCCGACGAGCCCCTCGTTCTCACGAGCTCGAGGTCGCGCTTGCCGGACCCCCGGTCGTCGTGAACACTTGAGCCCAGGCAGCGCCGGGATTGGCGATGGTGACGGTGGCGGGAGGGGGGCGCGCCTCGGCATCTTCGTTGGGCGCGCGTCTTCGAGATCAGCGACCACCATGCCCAACCAGCGACGCTTCCAAC
This sequence comes from uncultured Myxococcales bacterium, assembly GCA_964571275.1. Classification (GTDB taxonomy): domain Bacteria; phylum Myxococcota_A; class Polyangia; order Fen-1088; family Fen-1088; genus DASRQZ01. The sequence continues at coordinate 1,616 of CAZNCQ010000069.1, read as the reverse complement.
GACGCCTTTTGGCGCCAACAGGGAATTTCCCCGAGCCGAAAGGCCTTCGATGGCGGTCGCGGTGACTTCCGACCCACGCGCTGACGCGACTGTTGCGGATCCTCTCACCGCCGCCGATCTCTTCGAGCTGCTCTGGGTCACCCTGTCAGACCTCCTCGGCAGCGCGGCCACGGCGACGTTGTTGCGACGGAGCATGAAAGCCCTGCTGTCACGCAGTCCCGAACTGGAGGCGTTGCTCATCACTCGGGAGGGATTCGAGTATCGATACGTCAGCCCCGAATCGTGGCGCGCCTACTCGGCGGAGACCCTCTCGACGTTCCGGGACCTGGCTGGAGAGCTTTCACCCATCCTCTACGATCTCACCGGCATCGCCGTGGCACATCGTCTCGACAACCTGGTCCAGTTTCGCCGCAGCGGTATCCGCTTCTCACGGGAGCAACTCTCATGACCATCCAACCTCCCAGTCTCAAACTGGAAAGCGCCGGCGATCCCACCCTGGACACCCTGCTCGGCGGCGGATTTCCCACCCGTTCGCTCACCGTCATCGCCGGTGAGCCGGGCAGCGGCAAGACCATCTTCACGCTGCAGATGCTCTTCAAGGCGGCGCGGCTCGGAAAGAAGAGCATCTACTTCACCACGCTCTCGGAGCCTGCGATGAAGCTGGTGCAGTACATGCAGTACTTCAAGTTCTTCGACCCTGACCTGCTGGACAGCCACCTCCTGTTCGTGGACCTGGGCGCGGCGCTCCGCGAGGGCGGCGCCCAGGTGATCGAGACCATGATGGCGCGCGTCGAGGCGTTCGAGCCCAGCCTCATCGCGGTGGACAGTTTTCGCGCCATCGACGACGCCCGCCTGCAGGGACGCCGGGCCCTGGTCTATGACCTGGCCGTGCGGCTGGCGGCCCTGGACACGACCGCCCTGCTGGTCGGGGAGTACACCCGAAAGGAGTTCACGATCTTCCCGGAGTTCGCGATCGCGGATGGCATCATCCGGTTCGGGGTCGAGCCACACGAGCTGACCTCGGTTCGCGAGTTCGAGATCGTGAAGCTGCGCGGAGGAAACTACGTCTCGGGACGTCACTTCAGCGAGATCACCAGCGAGGGCTTCGCGGTCTACCCGCGGGTGCGCGTTCCGGATCCGCACCCGACGGCGGTGGAGTCCTTCGAGGATCGCGCGCGCATCGGGGTCGAGGGTCTCGACGAGATGCTGGCGGGCGGCTTGCCCCGGAGCAGCACCACCGTCTTCCAGGGTGGGACCGGTGCGGGCAAGACCATCCTGGCGCTGCACTTTCTGCTGGAGGGGGCGCGCCTCGGCGAGAAGGGCGTCCTCTTCACGCTCGAGGAGACGCCCGCGCAGACACGCGCCATCGCGACAGGCCTGGGATTCGATCTGGTCGAACGAGAGAAACAGGGTCTCATCACCATCCGCTACGCCTCGCCGGTCGAGCTGTCCACGGACCGCTTCCTCTTCGAGGCCCGCCGCCTGGTCGCGGAGCTGGGCGCGCGGCGCGCGGTGTTCGACAGCCTGACCTCGATGGCGATCGGCGTGTCATCGACCAGACGGTTCAAGGAGCTGGTCTATTCGATCGCCAAGTATCTGCGGCGCAAGGGCACGAC
>CAZNCQ010000068.1:0-27210 GCA_964571275.1 uncultured Myxococcales bacterium | reverse complement strand
TACGATCTGAAGCAGGTGAAGAAGCGCATCCTCGAGTACCTGGCCGTGCGCAAGCTCGCGCCCGGGAAGAAGGGGCCGATCCTGTGCCTGGCGGGACCGCCGGGCGTCGGCAAGACGTCGCTGGGCAAGTCGATCGCGCGCTCGCTCGGGCGCGAGTTCATCCGCATCTCGCTGGGCGGCGTGCGCGACGAGGCCGAGATCCGCGGCCACCGGCGCACGTACATCGGCGCGCTGCCGGGTCGAATCATCCAGGGCATGCGCCGGGTCGGAACCAAGAACCCGGTCTTCATGCTCGACGAGATCGACAAGCTGGGCGCCGATTTCCGCGGCGACCCGTCGGCGGCGTTGCTCGAGGTGCTCGACCCCGAGCAGAACTCGACGTTCTCGGACCACTACCTGGAGGTCACGTTCGATCTCTCGAACGTCATCTTCATCGCAACCGCGAACATGCTCGACCCGATCCCGCCGGCGCTGCTCGATCGTATGGAGGTGCTCGAGATCCCCGGCTACACCCGCGAGGAGAAGCTGGAGATCGCGCGGCGCCACCTGGTGCCGAAGCAGATCTCCGAGCACGGCCTGACCGACCAGCAGATCGTGCTGACCAACGAGTCGCTGACGACGATCATCGAGCAGTACACGCGCGAGGCCGGCGTCCGCAACCTCGAGCGCGAGGTCGCGAACGTCATCCGCGGCGTGGCGGTGAAGATCGCCGAGGAGACGCCGTACGACATCAACGTGACCGCCGAGAGCGTGGCCGACCTGCTTGGCCCGCAGAAGTACTACTCGGAGGCGGCGGAGCGCACGGAGATCCCGGGCGTGGCGACGGGTCTCGCCTGGACCGCGGCGGGCGGCGACATCCTGTTCATCGAAGCGTCGGGCATGACGGGCAAGGGGCAGTTGATCCTGACCGGACAGCTCGGCGACGTGATGAAGGAGTCGGCGCGCGCGGGTCTCTCCTGGGTGCGCACGCACGTCGAGGAGCTGGGCATCACCACCGACTTCGAGAAGACCGATATCCACCTGCACGTTCCCGCGGGCGGCGTCTCGAAGGACGGCCCCTCGGCAGGCGTCGCGATCACCCTCGCGCTCGTCTCGCTGCTCACCGGGCGGCGCGTGCGCGGCGATGTCGCGATGACCGGCGAGATCACGCTGCGCGGGACGGTGTTGCCGGTCGGCGGCATCAAGGAGAAGGTGCTGGCGGCCCACCGCGCCGGCGTCAAGCGGGTGCTGCTGCCCGAGCGCAACCGCAAGGACATCGTCGACATCCCCGAGACCGTTCGCCAGGACCTCGAGCTCTCGTTCGTGAAGAAGATCGACGAGGTGCTGGAGCTGGGGCTCGAGGAGGCGCCGGTGGTCGTACCGGGGCCCGGCGAGCCAGCGAGCTCGGAAGTCACCGCGCGGGCGTAAACCGCACGCGTTCGGCGGTCTCTCAGGGAGCGCCGAACGCGATATCGACCAGCTCGTCCGCGCGATCGACGATCCAGGTCGGACCTTCCGCGGCCAGACGATCACGCGGGCTGTAGCCCCAGGTCACGGCCGCCGCGCGCGCGCCCAGCGCTTGCGCAAAGCGCATGTCGGGCACGCCGTCGCCGACCACCAGCGCCCGGCCCGCATCGCCGCCGTGGCGCTCGAGCAGCCAGCGCCCCGCCTCGGGCGCCGGCTTGCGCGCGTAGCCGTCGCCGTCGCCGATGACGTGCGCGAAGTAGCGGTCGAGCGCCAGCTGCTGCAGCAACGGGCGCGCCAGGTCGCTCGGCTTGTTGGTGAAGACCGCCAGCGGCATCGCCGTCGCGAACCGCTCGAGGATCGATTCGATGCCCGGATACGGTCGCGTCTCGACGCACAGGCCCTCGGCGTAGTGGATCCGAAAATCGGCGATGAGACGCGCGAGCGCATCCGCGGGAAATCCTTCGGGCAGCGCGCGCTGCACCAACTTGGCCGCGCCGTCGCCCACGTAGGCGCCAACCTGGGCCGCAGGCAACGGCTCGCGCCCCGCACCGCGCAACGTGCGGTTGAGCGCCGCGGCGATGTCGGGCAGCGAATCGACGAGCGTGCCGTCGAGATCGAAGATCGCCAGATCGAACGTCGCCACGGGCCCAACGATACGCGACGGCACTCAACGACGGCGGAAGATTCGAGCCGACCCGCGCGCCATTCGGAGTAAACTTTCGCGTCCAGCGACCATGTCACCTGCGGCCAAAAAGACCGATCGCCGCCCACCGGCTGCGACCGACGCGGGCGCGCACCGGCGCCACGTATTCGGCAGCCACCCGCGCGAGACCATGTCGGGTCTGCCGCTGGCCGGCATTTACGGGCCGGAGGATCTCGGCGCCGGCTGGTCATACGACGACAAGCTCGGCGCGCCCGGACAGTTCCCGTACACGCGCGGGCCGCACGAGACGATGTATCGCGGCAAGCTCTGGACGATGCGGATGTTCTCCGGCTTCGGCACGCCCGCCGACACCAACCGCCGCTTCAAGTTCCTGCTCGCGCACGGCCAGACCGGCCTGTCGACGGCCTTCGACATGCCGACGCTCATGGGCTTCGACCCCGACGACCCACACTCGCTGGGTGAGGTCGGACGCGAAGGCGTCGCGGTCTCGTCGGTCGCGGACATGGCCGACCTGTTCGAGGGCATCCCGCTCGACCAGGTGACCACGTCGATGACGATCAACGCGCCCGCGGTGGTGCTGCTCTCGTTCTACGTCGCGGTCGCCGAGAGCCGCGGCATCGGCGCCGATCGGCTGGCGGGCACGATCCAGAACGACATGCTCAAGGAGTTCATCGCGCAGAAGGAGTGGATCTGCGGCATCCGGCCGCACATGCGCATCATCCGCGACATGCTGGTGCACTGCACGGCCCGCATGCCGCGCTGGAACACCATCAGCATCAGCGGGTACCACATCCGCGAGGCGGGCGCGACCGCGGTCCAGGAGCTGGCGTTCACGCTCGCCGACGGCATCGGCTACGTCGAGCTGGGGCTGGAGGCGGGGCTGGCGGTCGACGCGTTCGCGCCGCGGCTGTCGTTCTTCTGGGACGTGCACAACGACTTCTTCGAAGAAGTCGCGAAGTTCCGCGCGGCGCGCCGCATCTGGGCGCGCGTCATGCGCGATCGCTTCAAGGCGCAGAACCCGCGCTCGTGGCTGCTGCGCGCGCACGCCCAGACCGCGGGTGTGTCGTTGATGGCGCAGCAGCCGCTGAACAACGTCGTGCGCACGACGATCCAGGCGATGGCGGCGGTGATGGGTGGCACGCAGTCGCTGCACACCAACAGCTTCGACGAGACCTACGCGCTGCCCACGGAAGAGGCGGCGGCGCTGGCGCTGCGCACGCAGCAGATCATCGCCGAGGAGTCGGGCCTGCCCGCGGTCGCCGATCCGCTGGGCGGCAGCTACTTCGTCGAGTCGCTCACGGACCGCATGGAGGCCGAGGCGCTGGCGCTCATCGAGAAGATCGACGCCATGGGCGGCATCGTTCGCGCCGTCGAGGAGGGCTTCCCGCAGCGCGAGATCGCCGCGTCGGCGTACGCGTTCCAGCGCCAGGTCGACAGCGGCGAGCGCGTGGTGGTCGGCGTCAACCGACACGTCACCGACAAGCAAGAGAGCCCGCCGACGCTGAGGATCGATCTCGAGCCCGAGCGCGAGCAGGTGCGGCGCGTGCGCGAGTTGCGCGCGCGGCGCGGCGAGCTGGCGGCGCGCGCGGGGCTCGACGGCGTGCGCCGTGCTTGTGACGGCAACGACAACCTCATGGACGCCGTGCTGGACGCCGTGAAGAAAGAGGCAACGCTCGGCGAGATTTGCCAGGTCTTCCGCGAGAGCTTCGGCGAATATCGAGATCCCGGCTATGTCTAACAGCTCTGTTCACGCGATTGAAAGGTACAATTGATGGCGACTCCAGCGGTTGGCGAGGACATCGAGGCTCTCTGCGGGCGTTGCGGCCAGGTCTGGCACGTCGTCATGGCGAAGATGGGCGATCGCATCGCCAAGGTGGTGTGCAAGCGTTGCGGCGGGCACCACGGCTACCGCATCGAGAAGGTCGAGGGGGCGGACGCCGGCGCGCCGGCCGCGAGCCGCGACGGGAAGCGACCGTCGGCGCCGCGTCGGTACTCGCGGCGCGAGGTCGAGACGCCGCAGCCGGTGATCCCACCGTTCGATCCGTCGAAGCCGCCGCGGCCGTACACCGTCAAGGAAGGCTTCAGCGCCGGCGAGCGGTTGACCCATCCCGCGTTCGGGACCGGCGTGGTCACGGGAACGCCCGGCCCGGGCAAGATCGAGATCGCGTTCCCCGCGGGCGTGCGCGTGCTCGCTTGCGCCAAGGCGGTCTCGACGCTGGAACGTCCGTCGGCGGTCACCAACGCGCCGATCTCGGATCGCCCGCCGAAGCCGCACCTGTGATTCGATGGCGCGGACGAAAGGCGCGGTGAGCCGCGCGCCGTCGGCCCGCGTCGTGCTGGCGAAGAACCTGGCGCGATCGATCCGGCGCGGGCACCCCTGGATCTTTCGCGACGCGCTTCGCACGCCGCCCACGCTGCCCGACGGCGCGTGGGTCACCGTGACCGCGCCCGACGGGCAACCGCTGGCGACCGGCTTCTGGGACGCGCGCTCCGCGATCGCCGTGCGCGTGCTCGAGCTCGCCGGCGAACGAGAGAGCGACACGGACGCCGTCGAGACGCGCGTCGTCGAGGCCATCGACCGGAGGCTCGCGTTCATCGATCGCGTGGACGTCCGGACCGATGCGTTTCGGTTGATCCACGGCGAGGCCGATCGACTGCCCGGCGTTCACGCCGATCTCTATGGTGAGGCGATCTCGATCCGCTTCGACGGCGGCGGCGCGCGCGCGTTCTACCTCGAGCGCGCGGAGCTGCCCGCGGTGCTCAGCGCCGTCGCGCGCGCTCGCGGGCTCGGCGTGACGTCGGTGATCGAGCGCGGCAAGCGTGGCGACGGCGAGGTCGCGCGCGCGCTGGTGGGCGCGCTGCCGTCGGGCGAGATCGAAGTGCGGGAGAACGGCCTCTGCTTCGGCGTCGATCTCGCACACGGCCAGAAGGGCGGGCTGTTCCTCGACCAGCGAGACAATCGCGCGCTGGTGCGCACGCTCGCGCGCGGGCGGCGCGTGCTCAACCTCTTCGGCTACACCGGGGGCTTCTCGATCTATGCCGCCGCCGGCGGCGCCGCCCACACCACGACCGTGGACGTGGCGCGCGAGGCGATTCAAGCGGCGCGGCGGAACTTCGAGCGCAACCAGCTGCCGCTCGGCGCGGCCGAGCTGCACGCCGCCGACGCCTTCGCCTTCCTGGAGCGCGCTATCGGTGACCGGATTTCGTACGACCTGGTGATCTCCGACCCGCCGAGCTTCGCGCCCAGCCGCAAGGCGCTTCCGGCGGCGCTTCGCGCGTATCGACGCCTGCACCGGCTGTGCGCAACTGTGGTCGCCCCCGGCGGCATCTTCTGCGCGGCGTCGTGCTCCAGCCACGTCCGCGCCGACGCGTTCGCCCGCACCATCGACGAGGGCGCGGCCGACGCGGGCCGGCGCTTCACGCTGGACGAGCTGCGCGGCGCCGCTCCCGACCATCCGGTCGCGCCATTTTTTCCCGAGGGCAACTACCTCAAGTTCGCCGTCGGCAGGGTATGATTCCACCGTCATCGTGAGCCGCGATCAGGTCGCCAGCAGCCGCTACAAATGGACGCTGGGCCTGTTGGCCGGAGCGATCCAGTCGTCGCTCTATTTCGGCATCGGCCATCTCGAGCTCCACCGCTCGACCGAGCTCCTGCGCACGCGCCTCGACGACGCGATCCCATTTTGGACCTGGACGTCGTGGTTCTACCTGCCGTTCTACGCCGCGATCTTCATCATCGCGATCGCCGGCTTTCGCTCGCGCGCTCTGTTCGACCGCGGGCTCAAGGCGGTCGCGCTCGTGATGTTCGTCGGCGCGATCTGCCACCTGACCATCGGCGCCGAGTATCCACGCCCGGTGCTGCACCCGCCCTACCCCGACGTCTCGACGGCGTTCATGGCGTGGGTGCAGCGGATCGACCGGCCCGGCAACGTCTTCCCGTCGCTGCACGTCGCGCAGACGTCGACGCTGGCGTTCATTCTCTACCGCGATCGCCCGCGCCTGGGGCTGCTGACGATCGTCATGGGCGCGATCCTGGCGCTGTCGACGCTGACCACCAAGCAGCACTTCGTCGCCGACGTGATCTCGGGCTACGCGCTGACGTTCATCGCGCGCGCGTTCGCGTTTCGCGGGCTACCGGCGCGCGCCGCGGTGGCCGGGAACCCGCCGATCGAGCGAGCAGCCGTCGACGAGGCCGAAAGCGAAGCGGTCGACAGCCCGGTCAATCACTTGGGCGCCGGCAAGACCGGGTGAGCTTCGCGCTCCTGCTGGCGCCGCAACTTCGCGCGCGCGGCGTAGCTGATCGGCGCTTTGAAGTCGATGCGCTCGTAAGGTAGGCCGCTCTTCGCGATCTGGGGCTCGATGTCGGCGGCGCGGCCGACGATCACCACCCACAGCGCGTCGGGCTCCAGCCACTTCGCCGCCGCTGCCTTGGCCGCCGCCGTGCCGATCGCGCCGAGGCGCAACGGAAAATCCTTCACGTACGAGACGTCCAGCCCGTGCATCTCGGCGGCGACGATGCTGCCGGCGATCTCGCCCGCGCCCTGCAACTTGAATGGGTAGCTGCCGGCGTAGTAGCCCTTGCCCTTGGCGATCTCCTCCTCCGACGGTCCCTCGGCCTTCATGCGCCGGAGCTCGCTCACCGACGCCACCAGCGCGTCCCAGACGCTGCTGTTCTTGGTCGAAGCCGAGACGCGGAACGCGCCCTGGTAAAGCGACGCGCCGAACGACGAGCCGATGCCGTAGGTCAGCCCGCGCTTGGAGCGCACCTCGGTCATGAGACGCGACGAGAAATCCGACCCGCCGAGCACGTAGTTCATCAACGTCACCGCGTACCAATCGGGGTCGACGTGCTTGATGCCGGGGTGGCCGAACATCAAAGTCGCCTGCGTCAGGTCCGGGCGATCGACCAGCAGGATGCGCGTCGCCTTGAGCGGCGGCACCCTGGGCTCGGCGCGCACCGGAACGTCGGCTTTTTCCCAGCTGCCGAACGCCTTGTCCAGCTCGCCGCGCAGCTTCGCCGCGTCAACATCTCCGGCTATCGCGAGGATCGCGTTCCCGGGCCGGTAGTAGGTCTTCCAGAACGTCACCAGGTCGGCGCGGCTGATCTTCTGCACATCCTCGGGCATCAGCACCCACCCGTCGGGGTTCTTCTCGCCGAAGAGCAGGTTGTCGAAGTGCTCGCTCGCCAGCTCGTGCGGGTTGTCGTAACGCGCCGCGAGCGCCGCCATCACCTGGTCGCGAACCTCGGCCATCTCGGTCTCGGGGAACGTCGGCCGCAGCAGGACGTCCGAGAGCAGGTCGATGCACAGGCGAGCGTCCTTGGACAGCACCGAGCAGGACGCGAACGAGCTCTCGCTGCTGGCCTGCGTGTCGAGCGCGCCGCCGACGAAGTCGATCGCGCTCGCGATCTCGTCGGCGCTGCGCGCCTTGGTCCCCTTGCGCAGCATGCTGGCGGTGAAGTCGGCCACGCCCAGCGTCTTGCCCTTCTCCTCGTCGTAGCCGCCGGCCTTGACCGCGATGCTGAAGCTGGCGACCGGCAGATCGTGGCGCGCGATGACCAGCACCTCGAGCCCGTTCTTCAGCTGCCAGCGATCGACCTTGGGCAGGCTCAGCTCGGCGGGCACCGGCGGCGGCGGCGCCTTGATGAGATCGGTACGATTCTTCCAGAAGTCGGGCATCGGCGCCGCGCCGCCCGGCACCGGCGCGGCGGCGGCCGACGCGCCCGGCGCCGGCTTCTTGTCGACCGGCTCGTACTGGACGTCGACCGTCGATGGGTTGCTGCTCGCCGGCTTGTTCGCCGGCGGCGGCGTGCTCGCGCAGCTCGACAGCGCCAGCGCCACGGCAAGGACCGCGCGACGAATCACGGCGCACCTCCCGTCGTCGACTTGGCCCCGGGCCCCACGGGCTGCAACGTCACCAGCGTGAGGTTGGTGTCGACCAGGTACTTCGCGGCCACGCGCTTGACGTCGGCGGCGCTGACCGCCAGATAGCGGCTCGCGCCCTTGATGAACTCGCGCCAGTCGCCGTACACATACTGGTACTGGCCCAGCTGCTGCGCGATTCCGTCGACGGTCTGCAACCCGAAGATGTAGCCGGCGGCCAGCTGATTCTTCGCCTGCTCCAGCTCGTGTGCGGTCACCGGCTCGGTGCGCACGCGCCGGATCTCGTCGAGCAGAGCGTCCTTCACCTTGCGCTGGTCGCGGTCCGGAAGATGCGCCGCGAACACGATGAAGAGGCCGGGGTACTCCATGCTCTCGGTGACGCCGCCGGCCGCGATCGCCAGGTGATCCTTGCGCACCAGGCGCTGGTGCATGCGCGACGATTCGCCACCCGACAGGATCGCCGCCAGCACCTCGAGCGGCGCGGTGTCGGGATCGGCGGCACGCGGGATGTGGTAGCCGCCGACGACCACCGGCACCTGCACCTCGATGGCCATGTTCTCGCTGCGCGTCGCCGTCTGCGGCGGCTCCTCGACGTATTGGCGCGGCGGCTCCGCGCCACGCGGGATCGCGCCGAAGTACTTGTCGGCCAGGCTGCGCACCTCGCTCTCGTGCACGTCGCCCACCACGATCAGCGTCGCGTTGTTGGGCTGGTAGTACGTGTCGTAGAACTTCTGGCAATCCTCGGGCGTGACCTTGTCCAGGTCCTCGATGGTGCCGATCGCGGTCCAGCTGTAGGGATGCTTGGTGTACGCGAGCGCGCGGAAGCGCTCGATGGCCTTGCCGATGGGGTTGTTGTCGATGCGCAGGCGCTTCTCCTCCTCGACGACCTTGCGCTCGGAGTCGATGATCGCCGGGAACAGCTTCAGCGACCGCATGCGCTCCGCCTCGAGCTGCATCGCGAAGCCGAGGTACGACGGCGGCACCGTGTCGTGATAGGCGGTCAGATCCTCGGTGGTGAAGGCGTTCACCTGGCCGCCGACCTCCTTGAGCAGGCGCGCGTGCTCCTCGGGCGCCACGTGTTCCGTCCCCTTGAACATCATGTGCTCGAACATGTGCGCGACGCCGCGGATGCCGACGTGCTCGTCCTTGGATCCGACGTGATAGAAGACCTGCACCGTCGCGATCGGCGCCTTGTGGTCGGGGAGAAACAGCACCTTGAGGCCGTTGGGCAGCGCCCAGGAGACGACCTCGACCTTGGGCACCACGAACTTGCCCGCGCCCTTCGCGTTCGCGGCCAGCGCGGGCGGCGGTGCGAGGGCGAGGAAGACGGGGAGCACGAACAGCCAGCGGTTGATCGGCGTGGACGTCTGCATGCGGCGGCCAACTATGACACACCCGCCGCGAGAGCATAAAATCGAACGCATGCCCGGAACGCTGAGGATCGAGCTCGTCGAGAGCGCGGCGCTGCGCGCGAACCCGCTCGGCGATTCGGCGACCCGCCGCGTGGCGGTCTGGTTGCCGCCGTCGTATGAATCGTCGCCGCAGCGGCGCTATCCGGTGATCTACTGGCTGGCCGGGTACACCGGCACGGGCGAGATGATGTTCCAGGGCAGCCCCTGGCAACCCGGGCTGGGCGAGCGGCTGGATCGCCTGGTCGCGGAGCGGACCATGGGCGAGGCGATCGTCGTCGCGCCCGACGGGTTCACGCGCCTGGGTGGCGGACAGTACCTCGATTCACCGTCGTCGGGCGCTTACGAGACGCACATCGTGCGCGAGGTCATCCCGGCCATCGACGCGCGCTTCCGCACCCAGGCGGCGCGCGCTGCGCGCGGCATCGGCGGCAAGTCATCGGGCGGCTTCGGCGCGCTGGTGCTGGCGATGCGGCACCAGGCGCTCTTCTCGGCGGTCGCGTGCCATTCCGGTGACGCCTACTTCGAGCTGTCGGTGATCCCCGACATCCCCAAGACCGTGCGCACGCTGCGCCGCCACGGCGGCATCGAGGGCTTCGTGCGCTATTTCGCCGCGACCGAGGCCAAACGCTCCGACGACATCACGACCATGATGATGCTCGCGCTCGGCGCCTGCTACTCGCCGGACGCGAAGCAGCCGCTGGGCATCGCGCTGCCGTTCGATCTCGAGACCGGCGAGATCGACTGGGACGTCTGGCGGCGCTGGAAAGCCTGGGATCCGGTGGAGATGGCCGAGGCGCACGCGGCCGCGCTGCGCGAGCTCAAGCTCTTGTTCATCGACGCCGGCACGCGCGACGAGTGGAGCCTGGACCTGGGCGCGCGCGTGCTGGCGCGCCGCCTGACCGCGCTCGGTGTGCGGTTCGAGCACCAGGAGTTCGACGACGGGCATCGCTCGATCAACTATCGCTACGAGGTGTCGCTGCCCAAGCTGGCCGCGGCGCTGGGCGCGGATGTCTGACGTCCGCGTCGTCTGCGACGACCTCGACGACGAGGGCGCGGCGACCGGCACCGACGGGGACGGCGACGCGGCGATGCGCGTGCACATCGCGGGCGCGTTGCCCGGCGAGACCGTGATCGCGACGATCGACCACCGGTCGCCGCACCGGCCCGAGGCCTGGGCCTCGCTGCGCGAGATCGTTACGCTTTCGCCACACCGCCAGGCGCCTGCGTGCCGCGCGTTCGGGGTGTGCGGCGGTTGCGTGCTCGAGCACCTGGCGTACGAGGAGCAGCTGCGCTGGAAGACGGCGCGCGTGCGCGCGATCGCCGCGGCCGAGCCGGCGCTGCATGAAGTCCCGGTCGCCGGTTGCGTCGCGGCGCCGCGGCCTCTCGGTTACCGCAATCGATCGAAGCTGGCGTTCGCGCGCGCGCACGACGGCGAGGTCGTGCTGGGCGCGTACGCGCCGCGCTCGCACGACGTGGTCGATCTCGTGGGTGGGTGCCGCATCGCCGAGACGCCCCTCGACGACGTCGCGGTCGCGCTGCGCGACGTGCTCGCGCGGGCCGGCGCCGTCCCGTACGACGAGCGCACGTTCACCGGTGACCTGCGCCACGCGGTGCTGCGCGTGAACCACCGAGGCGAAGTGCTGGCGACGCTGGTGACCGCGCGCCGGGCCTGGGCCCAGGGCCCGGAGATCGCCGCCGCCCTGCGCGCCGCGCGCCCCGAGATCGTCGGCGTCGTCCAGAACGTCAACCCGACGCGCGGCAACGCGATCTACGGCGCCGAAGATCTCGTGCTGTCGGGCGCCCCGGCGCTGTACGACGAGCTCGACGGCGTACGCCTGCGCCTGTCGCCGCGCGCGTTCCTGCAGGCGAACCGCGACGTCGCCGCGCTCGCCTATCGCGCGATCGCCGCCGCCGCGCGCCTGACCGGCAAGGAGACCGTCGTCGACGCGTACGCCGGCGTCGGCGGCATCGCGCTGACGCTGGCGCCGAGCGCTCTTGCGGTCATCGGGGTCGAAGAGAACACCGCTGCCGTCGACGACGCCAACGCGTCGGCGGCGCTGAGCGGCGTGACCCACGCCCGCTTCGTCTCCGGCGACGTCGCGCCGCGGCTGGGCGAGCTCGCGCAGGCGGGCCTGCGCGCCGACGTGGTCGTGCTCAACCCGCCGCGCAAGGGCTGCGCGCCGCCGGTGCTCGCCGCGGTCGTGCGGCTCGCGCCCCGGACCATCCTGTACCTGAGCTGCGATCCGACGACGCTCATGCGCGATCTGGCCTGGCTGGCGGCGCGCGGTTACCGGACGCAGTCGCTCACGCCGTTCGACATGCTGCCCCACACGCCGCACATCGAAGTGCTGGCGGTTGTGGAATTCCAGGGGCAGTGACCGGAAATGGTCCGCTTTTTCGACAAGAGGTCACTGCCTGCTCGAGGCCACGTAGTATGGTCCGGTCCATCCCCTGGGAGGTACGTCGAGTGCTTAACTTCACGCAGCGCGCCGCCGCGCTGGTTTCATTGTCCGGTCTCATCGCCGTGGCCGCCGTGAGTCCCGGATGCGGCAAGAGCTCGGCGATTCAGCTGCCCGACTCCGGATCGTCGGCCGGCGGCGCTGGCGGCGACCGCGCCGACATGCCTGACGCCGCGACCGACAAGGGCGCGCCGCCCGACGCGACGATGGTGACCAGCTCGTGCGCTCCGCGCGGCAACGCCACGCCCGCGCCCGGCGACACCGCCACGCCGCCGGCGGCGACGGGGCCGTATCTGTGGAAGAACGTCAACATCACCGCGGGCGGCTTCGTCAGCGGCATCGTCTTCAGCCCGGCGCAAAAGGACGTCGTCTATGCGCGCACCGACATCGGCGGCGCTTACCGCTGGAACCCGGTCGCGAAGCGCTGGGTGCCGTTGCTCGACTGGGTGACGCGCGCCAACGCCAACTGGGGCGGCGTCGAGAGCATCGCCGTCGACCCGATGGACGCCAACAAGGTCTACGTCGCGGCCGGAACGTACCTGAGCTCGACCAACACCGCGATCTTGCGCTCGAGCGACCAGGGCCGCACGTTCACCGCGACCACGATGACGCTGCCGATGGGCGGCAACGCCGACGGCCGCTCCGTCGGCGAGCGCCTGATCGTCGACCCCAACGACGGCAACACGCTGTACTTCGGCTCGCGCACGATGGGCCTGTGGAAGAGCACCGACGCCGCGGCCACCTGGACGCACCTGACGTCGTTCCCGGGCGCGGCGACGACGCCGAACACCGTCGGCATCGCGTTCGTCGTGCTGGACCCGCTGTCGTGCGGCGCGGGCGGGAAGACCACGGTCTACGTCGGGCTCGGCGCCACCGGCACGTCGCTGTATCGATCCGTGGATGGCGGCTCCACCTGGACTTCGCTCGCCGGGCAGCCGACGACGCTGCTGCCCAGCCACGCCGCGGTCAGCCCCACCGGCAAGCTCTACGTCACCTACGGCGGCGGCACCGGCAACAACGGCGACGGCCCCAACAACGTGATCACCGGCGCGGTCCAGCAGCTCGACATCGCGAGCGGCACCTGGACCGACATCACGCCGAGCCCGGCGGCGGGGTCGGTCACCTTCGGTTACGCCGGCGTGAGCATCGACGGCACCAGCCCCAACACCGTCGTCGTCAGCACGCTCGACCGCTGGACCATCGGCGACGAGATCTTCCGCAGCACCGACGCGGGCGCGACCTGGACGCCGCTGAACGCGGCGCACGCCGCGCACGACATCACGGCCGTGCCGTGGGTGACGTTCCACTCCCCGCAGCCGAACTACACCGGCTGGATGGCCGACGTCGAGATCGATCCCTTCAACCCGGCGCGCGTCCTCTACGTCACCGGCCAGGGCATCTGGGGCTCCGACGACATGAACGACGCCGGCACGCCGATGCACTGGGACTTCCGCTCGATCGGCATCGAGGAGACCGCGGTGCTGGATCTCGCGAGCCCGCCGTCGGGACCGTCGCTGTGGAGCGCCGTCGGCGACATCGGCGGCTTCCGCCACGACGACGTCGACGCCACGCCCGCGGGCGGCATGTTCAACAACCCGGTGCTCACCAACACCGACAGCATCGACTTCGCCGAGCTGGCGCCGGCCATCGTCGCGCGCGCGGGCCGCATCAGCACCACCACCAACAACGTCACGACGACGACCACCACGGGCGCGCTCTCGACCGACGGCGGCACCACCTGGGCGCCGTTCGCGTCGCTGCCGCCCATCGGCGCCGGCGCGGTCACCAACATCGCGGTGTCCGCCGACGGCTCGACGCTGGTCTGGGACATTCCCGCCAACACACGCGCGACACCGCCGGCCCCGGGCGGCCTCTACGTGTCGCGCGATCACGGCGGCACCTGGACGGCGAGCACCGGCATCGGCGCCTTGCGCCCGGTCTTCGCCGATCGCGTGAACCCGAACAAGTTCTACGTGTTCGACACGGCCGCCACGGCGCCGCGCTTCTACGTCAGCACCGACGCAGCCGCCAGCTTCACCCAGAGCGCGGCGACCGGCCTGCCGCGCGGGGTGAACACGCGCCAGCGCGCCGTCGCCGGAATCGAAGGTGACATCTGGCTGGTCACGTCGACCGGGCTGCGGCACTCGACCGACTCGGGTGCGACGTTCACCGCGGTGGCGACCGCGACCACGCCGCTGGCGTTGGGCTACGGCAAGGCGCCGCCCGGCAAGACCTATCCCGCGCTGTACCTGCTCGGGACCGTCGGCGGCGCGGTCGGCGTCTACCGTTCCGACGACACGGCGGCGACCTGGACACGCGTCGACGACGCGCAGCACCTGTGGGCCACGGCAGGCTCGCTCACCGGCGACCCGCGCGTCTACGGCCGCGTGTACGTGGGTACCAACGGGCGCGGGATCCTGTACGGCGATATCGCCGCGACGAACTGAAGCTACTGCGGCGCGAGCGCGATGCCGCGGAAGACGGTCACCTGGCCGGTCACTGCGGGCACGAGCGTGGTGATGCTCGCCGCGGTGGGTGTCGTGCCGCTGTCGACCAGGCGGATGATCGCGTTGGGGGTCGGGCTGCCCGATGCGGTCGTCGCCAGCAGCACCGCGCTGCCACCGACCGCGTAGCCGGTCAAGCCGCGCACGCCCGTCGTACTGGCGCTGGCGTTGGTGTTCCAGATCGGGCTCCAGGTGCCCGACGACAGCGTCCACTTCTGGATGCCGCCGGGGGCCGCCGCGCGATCGTCGGCGACGTACATCGTGTCGAGCACACCGTCGTTGCCGATCATGTCCAGCAGCACAAACGCATAGTAGCTGCCGTTGGTGTCGGCCGTCGTCCCCGAAAGAGCCGTGGGTGTCGTGGCCGCCGTAGGCAGCGTGGCACCGAACGTGAAGATGCCCTGGACGCCCTTCGCAGCGTCGCAAAAGAGACTTCCGCTGGTGATCTCGCAGACGCGACCGGCGTTCGTCGTCGACTCGATCAATGTCGACGTGGTCGCCCCGGTCACCGCGAAGAACACGCCTCGGGTCGCGTTGGGACCATCGCCGGCGGCCCAGATCTGCGTGCCGTTGCTGCTCACCGCGCTCCGCACGTTGTTGGCGCTGAACGCGGTCGTCCCGAACGTGGTCGAGGTGTCGACCGTGCCGTTCGCGAAGATCAGGGCGGCCCCGCGCGGGGTCGCCGTCCCCGCCGTCGAGGCCACGCCGGTGGTGCCCGCCGCCGCCGAGTAGCCCGCGATCGCGACCGAGTGCTTGTCGCCCGAGAGCGCGAGCGCGCCCTCGGAGTCGGCGGTGCCCGAGATCGTCAGCGGGTTCGGCGGACCGGCGACGCTGGGCACGTTGACCACGCGCACGAGCGTGCCGTCGCTCGCGATGCGCTCCTCGACGAAGATCGCGGTCCCCGCGCTGCTGAGCGTCGTGCTCGTCCCATCGCCGATCCGCGCGACCATGAACGACGGCACGCACGAGGCGGATGCGTCGCAGCGGGTACCGCCGTTCTGGCTGCACGCGGTGCCGGGCGTCAGGGCCGGGTTCGTGGTGACGCCCCCCGTACAGACATCCTGCGTGCAGCTGTTTCCGTCGACCGGCACGTCGTTGTCATTGACGATCGACGTCTCCGCGCCCATCCCGTCGCACACGTTCGTGTGGCAATCACCGGTCGCGGTGTCAGCGACCGCGGTGTTCGCCGGCTCGGGCACGAACGTGCACGCGCCGGCCACGCAGTGGATCTTGTTGCACGCGGTGTCGTGGCTGCTGTCACAGTTGGCGTCGGTCAAGCACTGCACGCAGGTGCCGGCCGTATCGCACAGCGAGCCGCCGTTCTGGGTGCACATCGTGCCGCTCGTGACCGGCGGGTTCGAGGCGACACCGCCCGTGCACAGGTCCTGCGTGCACTGATGACCGTCGACGAAGACGTCGGTGTTGTCGATCACGGACACCGAGTCACCGGCGCCGTCGCAGATGTCCTGGTGGCAGTCGCCGGCGGTCTGCGCCGACACGGCGGTACCGGCTGCGGTGAAGGTCACGGCGCATGCGCCCTGAGTGCACGCGCGAACGCGGCAATCGGTGTCGGGTCCGCCGGGACAGTCGCTGGCGACGTTGCAGCCGACGCAAGCGCCCGTCGCGTTGCAGACCGATCCGCCGTGATCGCCGCAGAACACCCCCGGCATCACCGGCGTGTGCGCTGGCGTGCTGCCCGCGCAGGTGTCGATCGTGCAGCTGGTGCCGTCGTCCTGGACGTCGGTCGCATCGGTGACCGTGATGACATTGCCCGCGCCGTCGCACTGGTTGCGCAGGCAATCGCCGGCGGTCTGCGTCGACACCGCCGTGCCCGACGCGGTGTTGACGACGCTGCACGTGCCGGCGGCGCTACAGGCGCGCGTGTGGCACTCGGTGTCCGTGCCGCCCGGACACTGGCTCGCGGTGTTGCACTGCACGCAGGCCGCGGAGCCGCTGCAGCGCGAGCCGCCGTTCTGGTTGCAGGCCGTGTCCGCGGGCGCGGGTGGGTTCGAGGGGACTCCGTTCATGCACACGTCCTGTGTGCACTGATTGCCGTCGACCGGCACATCGTTGTCGTCGGCGACGGTGACGATATTGCCCATGCCGTCGCACTGGCTACGCTTGCAATCGCCGGCCATCTGGGTGCCCGCGGCGGTTCCCACGGGAGCGTTGTTGACCGTGCACTGGCCGGCTGCGCCGCAGCTGCGCGTCTGACAGGCCGTGTCCATTCCCGGGCAGTCGGCGGCGGTGAGGCAGCCGACGCACGCGCCGCCTCCGTTGCACATCAAGTTCGGCCCGCAGCTGCTCCCCTGCGAGAGCGGCGGGTTCGACGGCGCGCCGTTCATGCACAGGTCCTGCGTGCAGACGTTGTTGTCGACAGGAAGGTCGGTGTCGTCGTTGACGATCTGCGAGTTGCCGTTCCCGTCACACTGGTTTTTACGGCAATCGCCGGCGACTTGAATCGCCAGCAACTTGCCGGCCAAGGCGTTGCTGATGCTGCACATGTGCGCGGCGCTGCAGGTTCGCGTGTGGCACTCGCTGTCAGTGCCCGGGCAGGTCGCGGCGGTGAGGCACCCGACGCAGGCGCCCGCGCCGTCGCAGACCGACGTGCCGCCGCAATTGGTGCCCGCGGCTATCGCCGGGTTCGCCGGCGTGTCGCCGTTGCAGATGTCGCTGGTGCAGGCGTTGCCGTCGACCGGCAGATCGGTGCCGTCGGGGACAGTGAAAGTGCCGCCGCTGCCGTTGCACTCGAGGCGCTTGCAGTCGCGAGGCACCTGCGCGCTCGTCACCGTGCCCGCGGCGGTGTTGCTGACGCCGCACGCGCCGTTGATGCACGTGCGCGTGTGACATTCGGTGTCGGTGCCCGGGCAGGTCGACGCCGACAGACAGGCAACGCAGTGATTCGCGCCGTCGCACACCAGGCCGGTGCCGCAAGACGTCCCCGACCCGACCGGGTGGTGCGCGGGCGTGCCCGCCGTGCACTCGTCGGTCGTGCACGGGTTGCCGTCGACAGGCAGGTCGGTGTTGTCGTTGAACGACATGATGTTCCCCGTGCCATCGCACTGCTGGCCCTTGCAATCGCCGGCGGTCGGATCGTTCAGCGTCGTCCCCGACGGCTTGAAGATGAAGCCGCACACGCCCGCATTGCACGTTCGCGTCTGGCAGACAGTGTCCGAGCCCGGGCAGTCGGCTCCGGTCAGACAGCCCACGCACTGGCCGGCTGCGTTGCACCGGTTCTGTCCGCCGCACGAGCTGTTGACCGGCAGCACCGTGTTCATCGGCGCTCCGTTCGTGCAGGTGTCGTCGGTGCACGAGTTCCGATCGTCGCGAACGTCGCTGTTGTCGGCGACCATCTTCACGGTCCCATCGGCGGCGCACTGCCGGCTCTGGCAATCGCCGACCGTCTGCTGCGCCAGCACCGTGCCGTCCGCAGCGAGCGACATACCGCAGACCCCGGCGGTGCACGACCGGTGCACGCACTCCGTCTCCGCGCCCGGACAGTCCGAGGCCAGGTTGCACTCGCCGCAGGTATGATCCAGCTTGCACACCCCGAACGAGCAGTCGGCGCCGACGAGACAGCCCTGGGTCGGGGCGCACTTGCCACAGTGGCCGCCGCAGTCGATGTCGGTTTCGTCGCTGTTCTTGACGTGGTCCGAGCAGGTCGGCGCCGCGACGTCGGTCCCGGCCTCGGCCGGACCGCCGTCGCGCGCGTCGGCGGCGTCGCGCGTGTCGCCCGCTCCGTCGCGTGGGGCGTCGGATGCGCTGTCGACAGCGTCTGCCGGTGCGTCGGGGACGGCGTCGGCGCGCAGATCCGGGCCGCGATCCGCGCTACCGTCGCTGCGGCCAGCGTCGTGCGCGTCGACCGGCGGTGGTGAGCTCGACCCGCCCCCGCAGCCGTAACCCGTCAGGGCCAGTGTCGTGGCAAAGATCGCCCACGCTCCCAGAAGACGCGCGCGCATGCGTAGCTCCTTTCCGAATCCGCCGGCTGAACAGATTCACCGGGAGCAGCACCGTATCACAATGAAGACCGCAGGTGAGAGGCCTTACGTCCTGCGACGGTGCGAATATCACGGAGGAGCGCAGGCTGTCGTCGCGCGCAACTTCCGCGCGCCCGCAGCGATAAGTCGTGGTGCTGCTCTTGACCGGACCCTGGCGCGAGGCCGACCATCCGTGCCACGATGAGTGATCTCTGGGAACGAGCCGTCACCGGCTCGAGGTGTCGCCGGCTGGCCCTGACGCTGTTGCTGTCGGCTCTCGGTTGCAAGACGTACACGGCCGTCCCCTACGACGGAGGCAGCGATCTCGGGAGCGATGTCCGCTCGACCAGCGACGCCCCTGCCGACGGCGGCGTCGCGCCGAACGATGCGGGGATCGACACTGGGCAGGACCAAGGCACCGGGCCCGACCAAGGTCTCCCGGTCGACGGGCCGGCGGACAGCACCCGCGGCGACGCCGCGGCGGACGGAGCGGTCGACACCGGGCCCGATCTCACGAAGATCGCGCCGCCGCGCCTGATCGCACCGCTCTCGACCGCGACCGTGACGTCGCGCCGGCCGCTGCTGCACTGGGTGCTGCCGAACGGCACCGACGGCGCGCACGTCGAGATCTGCCACGATCGCGCCTGCAGCAACCCGATCGTCGCCTTCGATACCAGCGGCGCCGCGGGCGCCCCGGGGGTCGACCTGCCGGCGGGCGTCGTCTTCTGGCATGCCTTCGGCCGCGCGGGCGGTCTCACGGGCACGACGTCAACGCCGACCTGGCAATTCAACGTCGGCGCCCGCTCCGCGCCGGTGAACACGTCCTGGGGCACGACGCTGGACCTGAACGGCGACGGCTACGCCGATGTCGTCGTCGGAGGTGACCAGGTGAGCCGCGCGTATATCTATATGGGTAGCGCGGCCGGGATTACGTCGGCACAGCAGCCGATCAAGCTGACTGGGCCTGCCGGAAGTCGCTTCGGATTCGCGGTGGCAAGCGCAGGCGACGTCAACGGAGATGGATATTGTGACCTCATCGTAGGCGCGTTCAGCGACTTGAGCCAAGTTGGAAGCGTCTACGTGTACCTCGGCAGCGCATCTGGAATTTCGGCGTCATCGCAACCGATTATGCTTCCCGGCCCTGACGGACAAAGCAGCAACTTCGGAGAAACCGTTGCGAGTGCCGGCGACCTCAACGGCGATGGATACGCCGACGTTCTCGTCGGCGCTCTCGGTGTCGGCGGAGGCGTTCCGCTCGGGACTGGGCGAGCACACATCTACTTCGGTGGACCATCAGGGTTGTCGTCGGCCCTGCGGATAGACCTGAATGGTCCCGACAATGGTCTTTTCGGTAGCTCAGTGGCGTCAGCCGGCGACGTCAACGGAGACGGTTACGCGGACTTCGTGATAGGAGCGTCCGATGCATTGAATAACACCGGACGAGCGTACCTCTACCTCGGGAGCCCTTCGGGTGTTGTAAGCAACGAGACACCGACGACCGTTTTAACCGGTCCGAATGGGCCCAACGGCTTCTTCGGAAGGGCGACCAATGCCGGCGACGTCAACGGCGATGGATACGCAGACTTGTCTGTCGGCGACAACGTTGGAGATGTCTTCGTTTACCTCGGTGGTTCTCCAGGCATTTCTGCGACTCAACAACCAGCAATTCTCGGAGCGAGTATCGAGCTCGCAAGCGCGGGAGACGTCAACGGCGATGGCTATGCGGACATCATCGCTGGCAACATCGTGTTCCAAGGAAGCTCGGCCGGCGTCTCGAGTGCACGTTCGATAGTCTTGACGAATCCAGACAATCTAGGTGTAGGCGCAGCCGGCATTGGAGACATCAACGGTGACGGATACGCGGATGTCGCGACGACAAACGACGGCATTTTGGATTGCCTGGGCCGCGTGTACATCTATCTCGGTAGCGCAAGCGGATTTACAGCCACCCAGCAGCCCATCATCCTAACTGGCCCCGACACCGACGACGAATTCGGAATCTCGATAGCAACTCGGATCGAACGCCGGAGAACGTCCGTATCACTCAACATATTCGGCGCAAAGGCGCGGCGACAGCTGAGGGAGGTGAAACTTTAGGGTTTCTTCAGACTAACTAACCGGCCCCCTAGGCGCTTAGAAGAACACGCATCCGCCGTCTGCTGCACCGTCCATACAGGAGCACGGTGGATTGGGGCTACCTGGCGTTCCGCGGTCCGTCGAGTTGTAGACGTGGCTCCCTACGCACCAGTTTCCCTCGATGTCGTTGTCGGTCGATGAGTAGTGAGAGGGATCCAAACTGTAGCTTCTTCCGTTGGGAACCATCCCATTGCTGCCGAGCCATGAGTGAAAGTCGACCGCGTCGATTGGTACAAGGCCGCATACCAAATGAACGCTGTCGCCGTTATTGCTGAACTTGACGTCTTTGGTCGCGTCGAGCATTCCTGATCCGTCCGTCCTCAACGTCGTGTGATAGTCATATGTGGGGACAAATCCGCTAACAGCCGTCGCGAAGCGCGCCAGCGTAACGTACGAAAGCGGAGCAACGATCACGTGGCTTGCGATTACGTTCGAGTTGTTCGTGTCCTGGGCGACGCAACCAATCAAGTCGTATGTGTCAGTCGCGCTCGGGTTGTAGAGCTCGAACCACTCACCCGATTCGTCCGGGACGTCGTTGGTGTCGGCCATGATCTCGGTGATGACGAGCTGGCCAGCCGCGAACGGCGTGATCCCCGTCGGGCCGTCGTAAGGCGCGTCGATGTTCGAGCCGCCGGCCCCCGCATCGACGATTCCACCGCCCATCCCGGCTCCGGCCATCCCGGTGCCGCCCGTCGCCGAGCCTCCGGCACCGGTACCTCCGGTGGCCTTCCCGCCCGTGCCACCACCGCCCGTGCCCGTAACGCCACCCGCGCCGCCCGTACCGTCCGATCCGCCGACGCCGGTGAGGCCGTCGCCGCCCTGACCGCTGCCGCCGCCGGTGCCGCCCGCGATGATGTGCGCGTTCACGCAAGCGACGCCGGACAATGCCAGCGCCGTCGCGCATAGCAACGACCCGGCAACAACCGATCGACTAGAAGCGAAGTTGAAGCTCACAATTCACCGCCCCCGGTGTGGGAAGGCAGGCGAGCGCCGTCCCCGACTCCGGCTTGCTGTTGGTCGACCAGACGACCGTTCCGACGATTCCGAGGGCCAGCGCCGCCACGCCGCTCCCGATAGCCACACCCAACGCCAGGTTGTGGTTGGTGGCGATCGATCCGCGGTTGTCGCACAGGACTCCCATGGCGTTCGACTGATCGCATTTGTTGAGCTCGTCGCTCTCGTGTCGCGACCACAGAAAGCTGCCGACCGCGCCCGCTGCCAGCACGCCCGCGCCCGCAAGCCAGTAGGTGACTCGCGACGACGCAGCCGCCTCGCCGCCGCCCGCGGGCGCGGTGGCGCCTCCGGTCGCCCCAGCCTTGGCCGCGACCGCCGGCGACGCCTCGGGGCGCAGCTGGAATGAGAGCTCCTGGCGCTCGCCGCCGATCACGTTGATCTCGCGATTCTCCGAGACCGACGCCGGCGCCTCCGCGGCCAGAGCATGCCGCCCAAAGCTCAGGAGCAGGCTGCCGTCTGTCTCGATCGCCGCGGGCGTGCCGTCGACGCGCACGAGCGTCTCCTTGGGCGACAGCTTCAGGAAAAAGCGTCCCACGAAGGCGCGCGTGCGCTCGATCAGCGTCTCCACCTGCTGGCGCTGCGTGGCGGTCAGCGCTCGCCGCTTGTCGGCCAGCGACGCCTCGAGCGAACGCAGCGCCTCGACGTACTCGCGCAGCTCGAAGGACGCCATTCCGATCCCGCGCAGCGTGCGCGCGTTGGGCGAGATCTCGTGCGCGCGCCGGAACAGCGCGCGCGCCTCTTCGTAGCGATGGGCGTCGTATTCGGAGACCGCCTCTTCGAGCATCGCGCGGTACTGGCTGGTCTCGCCGGGATCCTGCGCCGCAGGAGCGGGAGCCGCGATCGCTTGATTGGCGGCCGCCAGCACCGCCACCCCCAACGCCAACCGAGTCGTCCAAGCCTTCGCGTTCATCGATGAAGGCTAATTACGTTACGGTATTATGCTTCAAAAGTCATCGATCGAGATCTTCCCGGCGCGCGACGGCGGCGACGCCGGTGGCGCGGGAGTCGCGGCCGGCGGTCGAACCGGCTCCGCTGGTGGCGTCGCCGCGACCGGCTTGTCGGTGGGCTTGTCACTCGCGAGACGCTCGACCTTCGATGCCGTGAGCTTCATACGACCGTGCGAGCGTGCGGAGACACCCGACATTTCAGCGGCTTCCGCCGGAGAGCGCCGTTCGCGCAAGGCGCCCGTTTCCGGACCGCTGGGAACCACCGCCCCGGCAGGCGCCGTTTCGGCCGTCTGGGTGTGGGGCGCCGGCATCGGGGGCGCGGCCGTCGGTGCCGGTGGTTGGCGGGCGAGCTCCTCGGACCGCTGTTCGAGCGCTTCCAGCGGGCGACGCGCGCGCGACGTCACGATCATCTTGATTCCGAACGCGATCAGGACCGCGGCCCCGACCGAGATCGCGATCAACCGAATCCGGCGCCCGCGCTGGCGCGCCAGCTCCAGAGTGTGCGTGTCCTCCCTCGAGAAAATGGCGCCCGGGCCGCTGCCCGGCCGAATGTCAATCTGCTCGCTGTGCAGCGCCTGCATGCGCGTGACGACCGGCCCGGAATCCATGCCAATCAACGCTTCCAGCGCGTGCACGAAGCTGGTGACGTCCGGGTAGCGACGGTCGAGATCGCGCGCCATCGCCTTGTGCACGATCGCCTCGAGATCGGCCGACAGATCGGGACGAAACGTGCGCAGCCGCGGCGGATCCATCGTGGCGATCTCGATCATCAGCGCCGAATAGACCTGGCCGTGAAAGGGCGGCCGCCCGGCGAGCATCTGGTAGAGCACGACACCCAGCGAGTACACGTCCGAGCGCGGATCGACGACCTTATTTCCGCGCACCTGCTCGGGCGCCATGTACGTCGGCGTCCCGACGAGGTTGCCGGTCACGGTGATGCTGACCTGCTCTCCGCCCGCCTCGTCTGACAGCTTCGACACGCCGAAGTCCAGCACCTTGGCCTCGCGTCGCTGGCCGTCCGAGGAGCGGCAGATGAAGATGTTGTCCGGTTTGAGGTCGCGATGAACCACGCCGTGCGCGTGCGCCGCCGCCACGCCGCGCATCGCGGGAATGAGCAACGTCACGGCCTCCTCGGCATCCATGCGTTCCACGCGATTCAGGATCTCCGAGAGCGTCTCGCCCTCGAGCAGCTCCATGACCAGCCACGTCGCCGACTTGTGCTCGACGACGTCGAACACGGTCACGACGTTGGGATGGTGAATGCGCCCCGCGGCGACGGCCTCGCGGCGAAAGCGCGCGAGCGCCTCCGCCGTCGTCGCCAGCGCTGGACGGATCCACTTCAGCGCGACGCGCTTGCCCGTGCGCACGTTGAGCCCGGCGAAAACCTCCGCCATTCCGCCGCGGCCGATGAAACGCTCGATTTGATAGCGATCCGCGATCAGATCGCCAGGCTTCGGTCCACCGTCGGACGCACTCCCCCCGCCAGTACCAGGAATCGTCGAACCAAGCACGGCATGCATTGAAGCGCACATCAACCTACGGGGCAAGGCCCGACGAGCAAATAAGTTTGCTGGATTACTCTGCCGAAAACACGTCGTGTCAGCGTCCAGGTAGGTATTTTCCGTGTACTTCCACCCAAGAGTCGCCCACGGACAGTAGTCTTCCTTGCATTACCGAGACACTCATACGTAAATCGATCCCCCTTGTCTTCTCATTTGGCCAAGCGCTCTCAGGTACTTGCGTTAGTTGGTGCGGTCGCCGCCGCGGCGTTCGGAGCGGCAGCATGCAGCGTGGCAACGCTGACACCTGCGTCCGACGCATCGAGCAGCGACTCTCCGGGAATCGGTGGACGGGATTCATCCACTGGCGATTCCGCGAGCGGCGGACGCGCCGGTGAAGCGGGAGCATCCGACGGCGCGCTCGGTGGGCAGATGGCCGCCGTCGATGCCGCACCTGACGTCGATGCGCGCGCTGATTCGACTCCGTCCAACGTCGACGGCGCGGGCACCGATTCACCGGCCGATGCGCGCACCGATGCCGCAAGCGACGCGCGCATGGACGCGAGCAGCACGACCGACGTCACGCCGATCTGTACGACGTGCACGACGTTCGGGACTCCGGTCGCGCTCGGCCCTTCGCCCTCGGTCTTGGTCGAGCTGTCCGGGCTCGCGGCGAGCCACGCGCATCCCGGTCTCTTCTACACGCACAACGACTCGGGTGATAGCGCGCGGTTCTTCGCGCTCACCCAGCAAGCGCAGATCGCCGCCGAGATCCATCTCAGCGGCGCGACCGCGACCGACTGGGAAGACATCTCCGTCGGCCCATGCCCCGCCGGCAGCTGCGTCTACGTCGGCGACACCGGCGACAACAAGGTCGATCGCACGCAGTACGTGATCTACCGCGTGGCCGAGCCGGCGACGCTGCCCAGCGACGGCAGCGTCGTGACCCTGACCAGCTACGAGTCGTTTCCGTTCGTCTATCCCGACGGACCGCACAACGCGGAGACGTTGATGGTCCACCCGCAGACCGGACGCGTCTTCATCGTGCTCAAGGAGACCGGCGTCCCGGCCGCGGTCTACGAGATGCCGCTCCCGCTGCAAAAGGACGTGCAGGTCACTCTCCAGCAGGTCGCGACGCTGGCGATCCCACCGGCCGAGGGGCTGGTCACCGACGGCGCCTTTCACCCGTGCGGCGACCGCGCGCTGATCCGGACCACCGGTACGACCGGCCTGTTCGAGCTCACGCGCCTGACGGGCGGAACCGTGCCGTCGGTGTTCGGCGCGACGCCGCTGCGCGTGCCGGTGGCCGTCGAGCCGCAGGGCGAAGCGGTCACCTGGGCGCTCGACGGACGCAGCTACTTCACCGCGAGCGAAACCGTGAGCGGCCAGCCGGTTCCGTCGCTGAGCCAGGTCACCTGCACGGCGCCCTGAGCTACGGCCCAGGGTGGTAGCGTCGCGTCCACTCCGCCATCGCGATCCCGGCGGCGACCGTCACCGGAAACGAATGGTTGATCCCGTACATCGGAATGCCGACCACCAGATCGGCGGCGTCGATGATCTCGCGCGACACACCGCTCACTTCGCTGCCGAAGACCATCACGCAATCCTCGGGTAGCTCCGCGCGCCAGAGGTCGACCTCCGCGTGCTCCTTCTCGAAGACCACCAGCTTCTGCGCGGGCGCGCGCGGGCGCGCCAGGAATTCGGCCTCGCTGGGGACGGTGACGATGTTCTCGAAGCGCTCCATGCCCATCGATGCGCGCTCGTAGTAGGGCTCGTTGCCGATGAGCAGGATCTCCCGCACCAGGAACGAGTGCGCCACGCGAATGATCGCGCCGACGTTGAACGGGTTGCGCGCGCGCAGGATCGCGATGCTCAGCGGGCGGCGCAGACCCGCCAGGCTGCGACGGATCTCGTCGAGCGGCAGGTCGAACGACGGGACCTTCATTGCCGGTAGAGCAGCGCCGCCAGCAGGCCCGCGAGCGCGGCGAGCCCGACCAGCGCCAGGAACCAGGGTGAGCGCGTGAGCGGCGCCGGCGGCGGCTGGTGGGTCGTGAGCAGGAAGCTCGCCATGGTGACGATCCGCTGCTGCATCTTCGTCGCGAGCGGATCCTCCGGGTACTGCTGGAGGCGCAGGCGATACTGCCGCGCCGCCGACGAGAGCAGCCCCGACGACGAGCAGTACTTCACGAACTTGTCGTGGCGAGCGTCGTCGTCCCACGCCTGCTCGCACGCGGCGAAGAGCGCGGTCGCCGTCGGATCCAGCGGCGGGATGGCCGAAGACGGCACCGGCGTCGGGGCGGCGGCGTCCTGGTTCGGTTTCGACGTGGTCATGGCGTCACGCCCGCCGTCACGCCCGCTCCCAGGGCGATCCGCAGCGGCACCGGCATGAAGATCATCGCGAACACGATCAGCACCAGCCAGAACAACGCGCGCCGGGAGCCCGGCAGCGGCTGGTCGTCGACCGCCGGATGCTCGAGCCCCGCCCCGGAGACGCGCCCGAGGATCGACAGCAACACGTACCAGACCATCCAGAACAGCGCCGCGTTCCCGGCGATGTAAGCGCCGAGATGCCAGTCCCAGCGCGCGCCCGCTTCGCCGCGCACGACGTGCATCACCCAGGCGAAGACGCCCATCGCCATCAGCGGCAGCGCGCGGTGCAGCGCGCGCGCGACGCGGTTGTAGCGGTTGCCGAAGTAGGCGGTCGCGATGTGACCGCCGTCGAGCTGGCCGACCGGTAGCAGGTTGATCATCGTGACCAGCAGGCCGGCCCAGCCCGCCCATGCGGTCGGGTGCAGCGCCACGTCGCGCCGGCCCTGCGGCAGCCACTCGCCCTTGACGGCGTGCTTGAGCAACGCATAGAGGAGCGAGTTCCCCTCCTGCAGCCCGTCGCCGGCGACGAGCGTGACCTTTGATTTCGCCAGCCCGTAGAGGATCACCGGGATCGCGACGATGATGCCCGCCAGTGGACCGGCGGCGCCGATGTCGATCAGCTTCTTGCGGTCGGCGGTGACGTCCCGCATTCCGATCACCGCGCCCATCGTCCCCAGACCCAGCCAGGGCGGCAGCGGGATGAAATACGGCAGCGACGCGTCGACGCCGTGGGCGCGCGCGACGAAATAGTGGCCGAGCTCGTGGCAAACCAGGATGAGGAGCAGCGGCACCGAGTACGACAGCCCGTCGGCGATCGGAATCATGCGATCGTCGCCGTGCACATACATCGCGCCGGCGGCGGTCGTGGTCAGGAACGTCGCCAGGAAGAGCGCGACGTGC
>CAZNCQ010000067.1:0-27352 GCA_964571275.1 uncultured Myxococcales bacterium | reverse complement strand
CAACGGGCTGAACTCGATCAACGGGCTGAACCTGCACAACGGGCTGAACCTGCACAACGGACTGAGCGCGATCAACGGACTGAGCGCGATCAACGGGCTGCCGTCCTCGTCCGAGGTGCGCGCGGCGCGGGCGGCGATCTGGACGTCGAACGGGATCGACCCGAGCCGGCCCCTGTCGTCGACGACGGCGGCGCAGAAGTAACCCTTGTCGAATTCACCCTCGCAGGGGACCGCGGGCGTGTGCTCTCTCTTCCCGACCAGCATCATCGCCGCGGGTTTGATCGCGGCCCTGGTTCCCGCGCCGTTTCTGGTGGAGGCGCCTCGCGCCGAGCCCGCTCGAGTGATCATCAACGGCCTGCCGACGGCGCAATCGACGGTGGCGGCGCAGCAGCAAAGCGAGTTTCAGGCCATGCTGCTCAAGTACGCCGCCCGCTGCGCTCTTCGCTCGGATCAGTCTCTGGACGGCCCGCCCGACGCCGGCGGCCACGTCGACAAGCTTCCGGGCATGCTCGGCCTCGCTCCCGAGTGGCGCGACGGCACCTGCGATCGAAGCTGCCAGGAGAAAGTATCCTCGTGTCTCATCGCGCTCATCAACCGCACGGGCAAGCACGTGCAGCTGAGCCTGCTCAGCACCGCCCCGTCTCTGGCGGCGACCTTGTCGCCGAATGAAGACGACCTGGGATTTCCTCACCAGGAGGGCGCGTTTTTCGGTAATGTTTTTTCGGGCGAAGCCTATGCGTGCCGCGGCCGCGACGTCGAGAAGGCAGCGCAGGTGAAACGCTTCTGCGCGCTGGAGCCGGCGAGCTGCACGGGATTGGCCGAGTTCGCCGATGCCGGCCGCTGCGAGGACGCGTGCGACATGCGCTGCACGCGGCTGTCCGACGGCAGCGAGCGATGCGCGGCCACCAGCTGCAAGGACCCTCAGGGCCGCCGCTGGTCGTCCCCGATCACGACCTACCTGCGCAATCGGATCGAGGCGGGGAACGCGGACCAGCTCGACGGCACGCGCGCCGCCAAGAACGAGGCGTTCGAGCCGAGCGCCAAGCTGAGCGCCGCGCGCTTCGAGCGCGTCGACTTTGGCCGCGGCGGCGGGAACGTCCGTACGTTCACGGCGCACCTGGCGGCCCACCGCGCGGGTGCGCGGATCGAAGTCTGGCTCGAGGACGGCAAGCGCCTGGGCGTGCTCGACGTCAAGCGCACCGGCGACGCCGAGCAGGACGAGACCGTGTCAATCGACGCGCGCGGCGTCTCGGGGACGCACAGCGTGCTCTTGAAGCTGTTCGACGCCACGAAGATCGGCCGGATCTCGACCATCGAGTTTCGCTGACAGGGCCAGCCACTCACTGACGTGCGGGGCCATGTGCGCTGTTACGCGCGTGGTACCGCGATGTTCTTCGCTGTCGGCGTGGCCGGCGGCCCGCCATCGAAGCGTCGCGTTGTTGCTCATCGCGCAACGCATTGGCTTCATGTGACAACGGAATTTGCGCCGCCACGCGTGCTGGCACGCGTGACGACCCGTATTTCGAATTACAAATCTTGGCAGGGATACTGCTTCTCCCGAGAGTTGTCAGATCGCAATCGAATACTGATTGGCCTCGAAGGGAGAGAGAATGAGCAGTCTCGAAATCGGCCGGTGGCCGGCATTGGTTGGGTGTGTTCTTTTGGCGGCGGGTGCGGGGGGATGTGCGGGGACACGGGGAACCGAGAGCCAGCAAAGCGTCGATTCGGATCTGCTCACGACCAACGGCTTGCCGGACATCAACGGCCTGTTCATGTCGAACGGCCTGTTCATGTCGAATGGCCTGTTCATGTCGAACGGCCTGTTCATGTCGAACGGCCTGTTCATGTCGAACGGCTTTCTCGGCACCGCCGACGCGCGATCGACCGCCTCCTATCTGGTGCGTTGCGCGTTGCCGACCGGGCATAGCATCACCAAGACCGATCCGAGCACTGGAACGTCGTACACCTTCAACGGCGCGCTCGGCCTGGCTCCGCAATGGGAGACCGGCACGTGCGACACGCATTGCCAGGAGATCATGACCGCCTGCTTGATGGCGCACGTCAATACGACGGGCCAGCACATCAATCTCTGGCTCGTCAGCAACGATCCCGACGTGGGTTGGGGCTACACATACGACTATCCCTATCAAGAGGGTTCGTTCTTCGGCAACATCTTCACCTCGTCGCCGCAAGCGTACTACTGCAACGGCAACGATTTCGACTCGGGGGTCGTTCCCGGGCGGCTCGGATCCGGTCAGGTCGGTGCACCCTACGCCAATCCCTTCGGGACGCCTGGCCTGTGCCGAACCAGTTGCACGGCATCGAACGGCACCGCGACCCACCTCGACATCACCAACAGCTATCCGTCGGTCATCGGCGGCATGGCCTCGGACGGCTACACGGCGTGTAGCGGCTACAGCAACGTACTGACGGTTTACCGGAACTTCGACGCCCCCACCAACTACAAGATCTGCAACCGCGCCAGCGGGCTCTGCCTCGATGTTGCCGGCTCCAGCACCAAGGCTGGCGCGTTGATCGCTCAGACGGCATACAAGTCGTCGGCGAGCCAGAAGTTCGGGTTCAATGCAATGTCGAACACCAGCGGCCTCTATGCGTTCCCGACTTACAACATCGTCAACCGCAACAGCGGCGAGAGCCTCACGCTGCCCAAGCAGAGCACGGCGACCGATCTGCAGGCGCAGCAGTCGGCGTTCACGAAGGCGGCCTACCAGCAGTGGATGGTTCGTCCCATCGGCGGCGGAGCGTACTCGATCTGCAACTGGGGCTCGAATGCCGCGGGCGGCCTGTGCCTGGGCGTCCGCGCGGCCAGCGCGGCGAGTGGCGCCGCGGTCGTGCAGCAAAGCTACACCGCCGCTGCCAGCCAGCAGTGGACCATCGCGATCGCGAACTAGCGCACCGCGCTGGCGCCCAGTCTCGCGAGCGGCGGGGGAACCTTCAGCCCGCCGCGCGCGACGCGAGCCACGCTTCGATCTCCGCCAGCTCGCGCGTGCGCGCGGGGGTGTCGGGAGATTGCCTCTGCTCGTCGCGGGCGGTCACTGCGAGCGTGTGCGCGCGTGCCCGATCCGCGCCCTGCTCCCAGAGGGCGCGCGCAAGCATGAAGCGCGCCTCGGCTCGTCGAGCGGGGTCAGGTTCCCTGGCGTCTCGGATCTTGTTGGCGCGCTCGAGCGCGGTCAGCGCGACCTCGATGCTCCCCTGGCCGAGCGCGCTGGTTCCCAGCGCCACCAGCGCGTAGGTGATGAACAGTCCCTGGGGATCGCTCTCTCGCTCGAACACGGCCAGCGCGCGCGCTGCGGCGTCTCGGCCCTCGGCGAATCGCCCGACGCGGTTCAGAAGCTCGCTGTAGTTGGACAGGATCCAGGCCGTGCGCGGATGGTCGGCGCCGAGGCCGTTCTCGATGATCGGCACTGCACGCGCGAGGCTGTCGACGGCTCCCGCGACGTCGCCGAGGATGTCGAGGCACAGCGCGACATTGTTGAGCGAGTAGGCAAGGTCGGGGTGGGCCGGACCCAGGACCTTTTCCTTGGCGTCGACGGCGCGCCTCGCGTCTTCGAGCGCCTCGGCCGGGCGGCCCTGGCTCTGCCGCAGGGCGGAGCGGTTGGTCAGCAACCAACCCCAGATGATCTCGTGCCCACCCATCCTCTCGAGCAACGACTCGGCGAGGCGGCTCCAGGTTTCAGCGGCGTCGGTGCGTGATTGCAGCGAGCCGACCTGGAAGACCAGGTACGTCGCCGCTTCGGCGGCGGTCTCGTCGTGGCGGCAGCGCAGCGCGGTCCACAGCGCCTCCTCGAACAGGTGCGCGCCTTCGTCGACCATCCCCTTCTCGCCATAGACGGCGGCGACGGTGACCAGCACGTCGGCCAGCAGCGGCGCGTAGCCCAGCGCGGCGGCCTGCTGTCGCAGCGGCCCCGCGGCGGCCAGGGCATCGTTTAGGCGGCCGACGCGGAAGAGCGCGCGCACGTCGGAGAGCTCGGTGCGCAGGCGCGCGACCGCGGCGCGCGTGGCGGCGTCCTCGGGCGGCCGCACGACGGCGCGTAGCAGCTCGATGTTCTCGCAGCGGTCGAGGCCGCGCAGCGCGTTGGCGGCGTTGACCGCGTTCTCGACGACCTCGGGCGTGGCGCGGCGGAAGACGCGGCAGAGCGCCTTCAGATCCTCGAGACCCTCCTGCAGCGCGCCGATGCGGAGGTCGAGCACCTCGGTCGAGTGCTCGTTGCGCACGTGGGTCGCCTCGCACGACTCCACGTAGAGATCGGCCCAGCGCCGCGCGTACTCGTCGAGGATCCGGCTGGTGTTGATCCAGGCCTTCTTCGCGTACGGCTTGCCGGTCGCGAGAAAGGCCCGGCGAATCTCGGCGCGCGTGGGGATCTCGCTCGGCCGATCGCCGCGCGGTACCTCCCAGACGCCGGACAGCTTGGCGACGGCGGCGGCGGCGAAACGCCGGCGGCTCGCGACCGCGGGCTGCTGCTCGAGTTGCACGAGCAGCGCGCTCATCGACGGCCAGCGCTCCGCCGGGTTCACGGCCAGGCCGCGCAGCAGCACCTCGCGGATCCAGCTGGGCACGCGCGATCCCTGCGGCGCCGTGCGCACGAATCCGCCGATGACGTTCTTGCCCAGGTCGTCGGGGCTGCGGCCCGAGAACGGCCGCTCGCCGTAGAGGGCTTCGTAGAGCGCGACGCAAAAGCTGAACTGGTCGGTGGCGGCGTCGGTCGGCTCGCCGCGAAACTGCTCGGGTGACATGTAGGCCGGCGTTCCCATGCTGGCGCCGAATTGCGTGAGATTCGGGTTCGGTCCACTACGCGGTCCGCGCCAGATGCCGCGCCCAGGCGTGGTGCTGAGCGTGCGCGTCGTCAGCAGATCGCCGGAATCGGGGCCCCCGGAGGTGACGGGCGCGCCAGCGCCGCGGTTCGTTCCCGCTGAATACTCGGCAGTCACGTCATCGTGCACGCTCATGACGCGTCCACCGGCAGCGCCGCCGTCGGCGCGTCCATCGCCATCGCCATCGCCATCGCCATCGCCATCGCCGTCGCCATCGCCGTTGGCGATCTGGGCTGCGGTCATGCGTTCGCCGGCGATCTGCACCAGGCCGAAGTCCATGACGCGCACCTGTCCGTCGGCGGCGATCATGACGTTGTCGGGCTTGAAGTCGCGGTGGACGAGATCGCGCTCGTGCGCCGCCACCAGCCCGCGCCCCGCGGACGTGAAGACCTCCAGCACCTCGGGCCAGCTGCGCGTGCGCGCGTGCATCCAGTAACCGAGGGTGTGGCCCTCGACGAACTCCATGGCGATGAAGACGCGGTCCTGGAACGTGCCCGCGTCGTAGACGATGACCACGTTGGGATGCGAGACGCGCGCGGTGGCCTGCGCCTCGCGCATCATGCGCGCGCGCCCTTCATCGGACTCGCTGTTCTTGCCGGCGCGCAGCAGCTTGATGGCGACGTTGCGGTCGAGCTCGGGGTCGTACGCCGCGTAGACCTCGCCCATGCCGCCTTGCCCCACCAGCGCGATGACCTGGAAGCGCCCGATTGTCGCGCCCCGCGCGAGCAGATTTCCGTCGGGAGGCTTGGAAGGAGAGATGTCCATTGGTGCTCGCCGCGCACACATGGCATCGGCGGACGGCACCGATTTATTTAGTGCGGCGCCTCGCCGCCGTGGAACGACCAGCTCAGGCGAACCAGCGCCGGCAACACCAGCAAACTGATGACCGTCGAGACCGTCAGGCCGCCGATGACGGCGATCGCCAGCGGCCGCTGAATCTCCGCACCCGCACCCACACCCAGCGCCAGCGGCGCCAGCCCGGCGAGCGTGGCGATGGTCGTCATCAAGATCGGCCGGACGCGCAGCGACCCCGCGGCCACCAGCGCGTCGTCGAGCGGCAGCCCCTCGGCGCGCGAGAGCTCGAACTGCTCGAGCAGCAGGATCCCGTTCTTCACCACCAGCCCGACCAGGAGCACGCAGCCCATGAGCGAAGACGCGTTGAGCGGTACGCCGGTCAGCAGCAGCGTCACCAGCGCGCCGACGATCGCCAGCGGCGCCGTCGCCAGCACCACCGCCGCGTGGCGCGCGCGCCGGAACTGTGCCAGCAGCACCACGGCGACGGCGAGCAGCCCGAACACCAGCACCAGGCCTACCTCGTGAAACGTGCGCTGCTGGCCCTCGAACTGGCCGCCGAGCTCGATGCGGTAACCGGCCGGAAGCGGGAGCCCCGCCAGGCGCTGCTGGATGTCGCGCACGACCGAGCCGAGATCGCGCTCCTCGTGATCGGCGGTGACGATCACCACCCGGCGCAAGTTCTCGCGCGTCCGCTGCGTCGAGATCGCGATCGCCTGGGCCGGCGCCGCCGCCGCGACCGGCGTGGTGCCGGCGGGGCTCCACGCCATCGCCAGCGTGGTGACGCGCGCTGGATCGAAGCGCACGTCGTCGGGGAAGCGCACACGCACGTTGATCGGGCGGTCGGGCCGGCGAAAGACCGCGGCGATCGTGCCACGCAACGCGGTCTCGAGATCGGCGGCGACGTCGGCCGAGGTCCTGCCCAGGCGCGCGGCCTGCTCGGGGTCGATGCGAAACTGCAGCTCGGGCGATTCGTCCTCGAAGCCGGGGTAGAGATCGACCAGTCCGTGCACGTCGCGGATGCGCCCCGCGACCTCGGCGCCCAGGCCGCGCAACGTGGCGTCGTCGTCGCCGAAGATCTTGATCTCGATCGGCCGCGGCGTCCCCGCGAGATCGTTGAGCACGTCCTGGAGCACCTGGATGTACTCGCAGCGGGCTTCGGGCACCTCGCGCGCGACGTCCGCGCGCACCGCGGCGATCACCTCATCGGCGCTGCGGCGGCGATCCTTGCGGGTTTTGAGCCGCACCATGATGTCGCCGCGGCTGACCAGCGTGGCGGCAGCCGGCCCCAGCTCGGCGCCGGTCCGGCCCGAGTAGGTCTCGACCTCGGGCGCGCGCGACAGCGCGGCCTCGATCTTGCGCGCGACCTTGACGGTCTCGCCCAGCGACGTGCCGGCGGGCAAGAAGTAGTCGAGCACGAACGCGCCCTCGTCCATCGTCGGCAGAAAGCCGCTGGGGACGGCGCGCAGCGTGGCCGCGCCGACCAGCAGCAGCGCCACCGCGCCGAGCGCGAGCCAGGACGGGTAACGCAGGCACGGGCGCAGCATGCGTGCATACGTCGCCGCCAATCGCGTGCCGTCGCGCCGTCGCGGCGCCGCGCGCATCCAGCTGCGCGCGAGCAGCGGCACCAGCGTCAGCGACACGACGAGCGACAGCAGGACCGCCGCGCCCAGCGTCACCGCCAGCGCCGTGAAGAACTGACCGACGACGCCTTCGAGGCGCACGAGCGGGATCAGCACGATCACGGTCGTCGCCGTCGTGCCCATCAGCGCGGCGAGCAGCATGCGCGGTCCCGAGAGCGCGGCGGCCGAGGCCGGTTCGCCCTCGTGCATGCGGCGCCCGATCGCCTCGATCACCACGATCGCGTCGTCGATCACCAGCCCGATCGCGACGGCCAGGCCGCCCAGCGACATCAAGTTCAGGCTCTGGCCGGCGAGCGCGGCGACGAGCAGGCTCATCGCCAGCGTCAGCGGCACCACCAGCGCCGCGATCAGGCCCGCGCGCAGGCTGCGCAGGAACAGCCCGACCACCAGCACGCACAGCGCGATGCCGATCAGGATCGCGTCGCGCACCGACGCCATCGACTCTGCGACCAGCAGCGCCTGGTCGTAGACCGGCTGCACGACGACGCCTGCCGGCAGGTGGGGCGCGAGCGCGCGCACCGTGCGCTCGACCTCGCCGACCACCAGCGGCGTGCTCGCGCCCGGGAGGCGACTCACGCTCAGGAGCACAGTCTCAGGCGCCGGGCTGGTCACGCGCAACAGGCGGTCCTCTTCGCCTTCGGAGACCCGTGCGATCGCCGACAGCGGCACCGGGCTGCCGTCGGTACCGGTGGCGACCGGGATGCGCTCGAGGTCGGCGAGCGATCGCGGCTCGCCCGATGCCATCACCGTGACCTGCTCGTGCGCCTCCTCGAGGCGGCCGACCGCTTGCAGCACCGTCGACGCGCGCAGGCGCTCGACGACGTCGGACGGGCGCAGATGCAGCGCCGCCGTGCGCTCCGGATCGAGCACGACCTCGACCTCGCGCACGTCGCCGCCCAGCACCTCGATGCGCCCGACGCCGCGGATGCGCGACAGCGCGGGGCGGAGCACCAGCTCGCCGACCTCGCGCAGGCGGCGCGGATCGACCGGACCGGTCACGTTGAAGGTCACCACCGGGAACGACGTGGTGGTCAGACGCTCGACGACGATCTCGCTGCCCGCGGGCAGGCTCGCGCGCGCCTCGGCGACGCGCGACTCGGTCAGCTGCAGCGCGCGCCACATGTCGGTGCCGGGCGCGAACTGCAACGACAGCTCGACGGCGCCGCGGATCGTGCGGGCGCGCAGCCGCTCGACCCCCATCACGGTGATGAGCTCGCTCTCGAGCGGGCGCGTCAGCGACTTCTCGATCTCCTCGGGCGGGACGTCGTGCTCGCGCGCGACCACGACGATGCGCGGGAACTCGACCTCGGGGTAGATACCGCTCGGCAGGGCGCGGCCGGCGATCAGGCCCGCGGCGGCCAGCGCCAGCGTCGCCACCAGGATCAGCGCGCCGCGCCGGGTGATCAGGGCTTCGAACCAGCGCGCGGTCATGGAGGAAGCAGCTCGATCGGATCGTCGTCGCCCAGGCCCAGCACCGGATCGATCGCGACGCGCGCGCCGTTTTCGATCTTGGCTCCGCTGCTCTCGTCGCTGCCCCGCGGACGCACCTCGACCAGCTTGTCGCTCGCGACGCCGCGCTGGATGCGCACGACGTGCGCGCGCCGATCCGCGCCGCACAGGACCACCTCGGCATCGTCACCCAGCTGCGCGCGCAGCGCCGCCGCCGGCACCAGCATCGCGGCGTGCGCGGCTCCCGTCGCGATGCGCGCCACGCCGGTCACGCCGACCGGCGGCGACGGGTCGGCGCTGGTGTCGAGCGCGATCCGGATCGACCCGAGGCCAGTGGCGCGGTCGACGGCCGGCGACACCGCCGCGACGGTTCCGCGCACCGCCAGCGCCGGCAGCGCCGGCAGCGTCACCGAGACCGCGTCGCGCGGATGGACCTGGACCAGATCGGCCGCGGTCGCGGTCGCCACCAGCTCGAGGTGCTTGGGATCGCCGACTTCGAGCACCGGCGTCGCTGGTGTGCCGTCGACCAGCTCACCCGACTTGCGGAACAGCTTGAGCACCACGCCCGCCAGCGGGCTGCGCACGGTCGCGCGCTCGACCTGGCGCGCGGCGATCCCGGCGGCGGCGCGCGCCTCGGTTTCGCCGGCCTGCGCCGTGGCGAGCCGGGCCTGCGCGTCGTCGAGCTCCTGCCGCGCCGCGATGCCGCGATCGACGACGCGCGCGACGCGGTCGCGCGTGGTGCGCGCCAGGGTGGTCTCCGCCGCGGCCTTGGCCACCTGGGCCGCTGACTGCTTCGCCTGATCGGTGAGCACGGTGTCGTCGATGCGGGCCAGCGGCTGTCCTCGGGCGACGCGGTCGCCCTCGCGCACCAGCATCTCGACGATGCGTCCCTGAACCTGCGGCGCGATCTGCGCATCGCGGTCGGGGAGCGGCGCGACCGTGCCATGCAGGATGACCTCGAGGCGCAACGAGCGCTGCACGATCGGGGCGCAGTGCACGCGCCGGGGGGCGCCTGCGCCGGACGGTTCCCCGGGATCGAGCGAGTCGGCGGCGGCCTGGCGCCGGCAACCTGTGAGTGGAGCGAGCGCGATGAGGGTGACGGCGGCCGTCGCCGCCACCCTCGCCAACATCGACATGGCGACGGCGCCGACCGGCGCGTTACTGGGTGCCATGCCCCGCCTCGCGTTCCTGGAACGCGCGCCCGCCCGCTCGTTCCAGGTCGGCGAACGCCCGCGCCCAGGCGCCGATGGCCTCGAGCTCGGCGAGGCGGACTTCGACGACCGCACGCTGCGCCTCGAGCACGCGGATCAGGTCGGCGCGCCCCGCGCGATAGCCCTCCTCGGTCATGCTGCGCGCCTCCTCGATCGCCGGGAGCACCCGCTGCCCCAGCGCGTGCGCGCGCGCGGCCGCGGCCTCGGTGCGGCGGAAGGCATCGATCAGATCGGCGCGCAGGTGAGCGGCGTCGGACGTGCGCGTCGCCTCGGCCAGCGTGCCCAGCGCCTGGGCGTGCGCGATGGCGCCGCCGCGGGCGTTCAAGATCGGCAGCTCGAACGCGGCGCCGCCGATCACGTCGGTGTGCTGGATGCCGTGGATGTCCACCAGCGTCGGATCGCCCTGCGCGACGGTCAGCTCGGCGCTGACGATCGGGAACCGCAGGCGCCGCTCCATCTCGACGTGGCTGTCGGCGGCCGCGTGCTGGGCTTCGTCGCGCGCCAGCACCGGATGTCCGGCGGCCGCGTCCAGCAGCTGCTGCAACGCCGGCAGGCGCGCCGGCACGCCGGGCCCGCCCTCGACGGCGGGCGGCGACACCGGATCGATGCCGACCCAGACCGCGAGGCGCGCGCCCGCGGCGGCGACCAGCGCGCGCGCGGACTCGGCGTCGGACTCGGCGCGCACGCGATCCGCGGCCGCGCGCACCGCGTCCAGGCGCGGCGCCGAGCCGGCGTCGAAGCGCTCGCCGGCGATGACCGCCAGCCGGCGCGCGTCGTCGGCGGCGTCGGCGAGAAGTCGCGCCCGCACCGTGGTCTCCCAGGTATCGATCCAGGCCAGGGTCGCGTTCCAGCGCACGTCGTTGACGTCGACGGCGCGCTCGCGCTCGACGGCGTCGGCGTCGGCGCTGGCGGCGCGCACGGCGGCGCCGCGCTGGCCGAAGATGGGCAGCGGCAGGCTCACGCCGGTCGCCAGCTTCGCGGTCTCCCTGGCGGTCGTCACGGTGAAGGTGGGATTGGCGAGCGCGCCCGCGACCTCGACGTCGGCGCGCGCGACGGCTACGCGGCGCTCGGCGACCGCCAGCTCCGGCGCGCGCTGCTCCGCGGCGGCGCGCGCCTCGGACCAGGTCATCGCCGGCGCCGGCGCCGCGATGAGCCCGGATGAGGCTGCCGTGGCCAAGATGGAGACGACCATGGCGAGCATCCAGCTGGCGCGCATTCGCCGACACTCTATCCGTGCCCGCTCGTCGATGCACCTTCGCGGGCGTGCTACTTTCGTCGGCGAGCGCACCGATGAGCGACGCGAGCGCCCCCTCCCAAGCCCACGCCCACGCGGTCGAGATCCAGGAACGCGTGCTGCCCGAGTATCCGGGCTGGGCGGCCGCGACCGCCACGCTGTTCGGAAACGGGCTCATCAACAAGACCTACTTGCTCACCCGCGCCGACGGCGCCCGCGCGGTCCTGCAACGCGTGAACCCGATCTTCTCGCCCGCGATTCACCAGAACATTGCCGCGGTCACCCGACGGCTCGCCGATGCGGGGCTGACCACGCCATCGCTGATCCCGACCGAGACCGGTCAACCCTTCGTCCTGGTTGACAGCGCGGTCTGGCGAATCCTCACCTACGTCGACGGGGTCTCGTTCGACGTCGTCGGCAGCGAGGCGCAGGCGCGCGCCGCCGGTGCGCTCATCGCGCGCTTTCACGGCGCGCTCGACGGGCTCGACCACACCTTCGTCGGGAGGCGGGCCGGCGTGCACGATACCGCCCTTTACCTGACCCGCCTGGACGAGGCGGTGGCCGCGCATCCCCGGCATCGGCTGGCTGCCGAGGTCGGGGCGCTGGCCCAGGCGATCCGCGCTGCGGCCTCGGTCTTGCCGGCGCTGCCCGCGCTGCCGGCGCGCGTGTGCCACGGCGACCTCAAGTTCAACAACGTCCTGTTCGCCGGGCCGGTGGCGCCCGCGAGCGAGCGGCCGGTCTGCCTCATCGACCTCGACGTCGTCGGGCCGCTGTCGGTGGCCTTCGAGATGGGCGACGCCTGGCGATCCTGGTGCAACCGCGCCGGCGAGGACGAGCCACAAGCCGTGCTGGATCTGGATGTGTTTCGCGCGTCGCTCGACGGCTATCGCGCGGGACGCGGTCGCGCGCTCGAGCCCGACGAGCGCGCCGGCCTGCTGCTGGGCGTGGAGTGGGTCAGCTTGGGCCTGGCTTCGCGTTTCGCCGCCGACGCGCTTCGCGAGGACTATTTCGGCTGGGATGCGCGCCGCTTCGCCGGCCGCGGCGAGCACAACCTGGTGCGCGCGCGCGGCCAGTGGTCGATGCATCAGCTGCTGGCGGCCTCGCGCCCGGCGCGCGAAGCGGCGCTCCGATGATTCAGTACCAGTTGAAGCCGACCATGAACGCGTAGTTCGTGATCGGTCCGCCGTCGCTATCCGAGAAGAACGTGTGACCGACCCGTCCCTGCAGGTCGAGCGCAAACGGCCCGTTCTGCAAGATTTCGACGCCGACAGCCCCCATCAAGGCCAGCGCCGTCGCTCCCTGTATCGTGTTGAGGTCGTTGTTGCTCACGGTGGTGTTTCCGAGACCGATGCCACCCTTGAACCAGACCATCGGAGCCGCCCAGAACTGGAGCGCGCCCGAGTAGATTGTATCGGTCGTCGAGCCATTGAAGCTGTTGGTGGGGTGAATCACCGTCCAGGCGTCGAACACGATCGCCATTCGCGGATTGACCATTCCGCCGATATGGCCCTCCAGCGACAGGCCGCTGCCGCACAGGTCACCGCACTGATCGGCGGTCAGGCCGCCAACGCCGATGGCGGCTCCGAGCACCAAGCCATTGCGGTACGTCGAGGGCGGATAGTAGGCGGGCTGGGCGTAGTATCGCGGGCGGCCATAGTACTGAGCGCTGGCCTGCGACGACGAGCCGAGGAGCACTGCGGCAGTGATTCCAAGGATGATCCAGTATGTGCGAGCGATCTTCACGGCTTCCTCCTTGATTGGCCTCGGCGACAGCGTCGAGGACCGACAAAAGCTAGACGGTTGCTCCCAGACAATAATTCTCATCAGGGCACCCCGGTAGGGGGCCGAGACCCCAGTCACATTTTGTAGGTGACGAATTTCACGGTCGAGCCCTCTCGCCGCGGTGCGCGCTAAGCTTCGCGCATGCACTTTTCCCAGACGGAGATCCGGCTCGCCGCGCGGTCGCGTGGCTTCCATCTCATCACGCGCGAGATCGTGACCGCGCTCCCGGACCTCACCAGCGTGCGGGTCGGGGTTCTGCAGCTCTTCCTGCAGCACACGTCGGCGTCGCTGACTATCAACGAGAACGCCGATCCCGACGTGCGCGCCGATCTCGCCCGCTGGCTCGATCACGTCGTCCCCGAGAACGCGCCTTACTTCGAGCACACCGCCGAGGGGCCCGACGACATGCCGGCTCACGTGAAGGCGTCGGTGCTCGGGTGCTCGGTGACGATTCCCGTTCGCGAGGGGCGGCTCGCGCTCGGGACCTGGCAGGGGATCTACCTCGGCGAGCATCGCACCGACGCCAGCCGGCGTTCGATCGTCGCGACGATCTGGGGCGAGCCAACGACCAGCTAGACTAGGGCACGGCTCAGGGCCCCCGCGGCGCGCCGCCGAGCGCGCGCTCGCAGCCGTCGATCTGCGTGCGCACGCGCGACAGCTCGATCGGCGACAGGTCGGCCTCGAAGCGCGCGAGGATCGCGCGCCAGATCTCTCGCGCCTCGTGCCACTCGGCGCGCCCCATGTGATTGGCCGCGAACCCCTCCCACACGCGCAGTTGCTCGCGGCGCACCACGCGGTCGGAGACCAGCGGCGGCGCGACGGCTCGCGGATCGGTCCGCCGCAGCAGCGCCTGGATCCGCAGCGTCAGCTCGCGCATCTGGAACGGCTTCGAGACGTAGTCGTCGGCGCCGACCTCCAGCCCCTGGATGCGGTCGGCGTCCGCGCCGCACGCGGTGAGGAAGATGATCGGAACGTCCTCGGTCTCGGGCGAGCGGCGGAGCGCGCGGCAGATCTCGAGCCCCGAGTAGTCGGGCAGCATGAGATCGAGCAGCACCAGGTCGGGCGTCTGCCGGTGGCACATCCGCAGCGCCTCGGCGCCGAATGCCGTCGCGTCGACCGAGAACCCCTCCTGGGTGAGCTCGTAGCTGAGCAGCTCACGCAGATCGGGATCGTCTTCGACGATCAGAATGCGCCTCATACTGAAACTCTATCCGCGTCGAAACTATCGGTTTGATGACATTCGCGAAACTTCAAAAGCACTCGTGGACTCAATTGTGACGCGGCCGCAACGGCGTCGCAACACTTGATTGCCCCGGGAGTTATTGGATTGACCACGAACCGTACGCCTTGTTACCCGTGCTGCGTCGAGATTGCACTCACAATTATTTCGGAGGAAGTCATGAATGCTCGCTTGACGGGCGCATTGGTGGTCGGGGCTGGCGCGCTGGGCTTGTTTGCGGCGCCCGGATCAGCCTTCGCTCAGGACGCCGGCACGATTCCCAGCTGTAACGACACGACCATGTTCCCGAATCCGATCTACCTGACGGGCTCGAGCGCGTTCGAGCCCGTCATCCAGGCCATGGCATTCCAGCTGAACAGCCGCACCGTCGGCGACGGCGGAACCAGCGGCAAGGTCACCTTGATTTATCAAACCGGCGGCAACTCGTGCAGCGGCGTGGCTGCGGTTCTCAACCAGTCGAACCTCTCCGGCTCGGCGCACTACTACACGACCTCCTCGGGCGGCGCGGGACAGCA
The DNA here is from genome assembly GCA_964571275.1 of uncultured Myxococcales bacterium. Taxonomy (GTDB): domain Bacteria; phylum Myxococcota_A; class Polyangia; order Fen-1088; family Fen-1088; genus DASRQZ01. The sequence goes on along the minus strand of CAZNCQ010000067.1, from coordinate 12,653 downwards.
GACCTGCACGCTCGACACGGCGCCGCCCAAGGCTGACGTTGGCATCTCCGACATCTTTTACGAGACCTGTGGTTTCGGTCCACGCCCGACCGCCGTCGGCGACTTCGCCGGTCCGGCACAGGCGATGCTGGTCATCGTCCCCAAGACCGCGACGTCGGCGCCGGTATCGATCACGGCCGAAGAGGCCGCCAACGTTTGGGGCTGCGGTTCGCGCGGAATGATCACGCCGTGGCTCGTGGAGAGCGCAATCCAGCAGCGCAGCGCAACCTCGGGCACGCAGAACATCATCGCCCGCAGCATCAACGTTCTCGCGTCGTCGTTTCACGGCACGATGAACTCCACCGGCGGCGCGCTGGTGACGACGCTGACCGGCATGAACCCCATGGTCACGATCGCCGACCCCAACACGGCGATTGGCTTCCTGGCGGCGGACTCCTACGACGGCACCGGGCGCCCGACGCTGCGATCGCTCGCGTTCCGTGGTCTCGAGCAGACGCAGGCCTATTACGCCGACTCGAGCCCCGACACGTTCGACAAGCGCAACGTGCGCGACGGTCACTACCTGCCATGGGGTTACGAGCACTTGATCGTCAGCGTCGACGGGACGGGCAAGCCGACGTCGCAGGCCGCGCGGAACTTCGTCGACTGGGTCCAGGGCAACACCACGACCTCCGACAACGCGCCGAACTTCGATCCGGTGCTGCTGCAGGCGACGGCGCACGTCATTCCGACCTGCGCGATGAGCGTGCAGCGCCAGACCGACGGCGGCTACCTCAGCGCATACACTCCGGCCGACTCCTGCAACTGCGCCTTCGAGGCGACCGTGACCATGAGTACCCCTTCGGGCTGCCTGGCGTGCTCCAACGACACCCCGTGCACCGGCGGGACCCACTGTCACCACGGCTTCTGCGAGTAGGAAAGGACAATGACTATGCGTAACTTTGGCAAACTGGGGCGCGCGCTGTTGGTGGCGGGCGCATTGACACTGTCCGTTTCGATCTCCGCCTGCAGCTCGTCGTCGGGCAACAACTCGGGGACCGGCGGCAGCAGCGGCAGCACGGGCGGCGCGACCGGCACGGGCGGCGCGACCGGCGTGGGCGGCGGCGGCGGTGCCGGCACGGGCGGGATGACGGGCACCGGCGGCATGACCACCGACGGCGGCACCGATACGGGGAGCACCACCGATCAGCACACCGCGCACCTCAACATCATCAACAAGGCGACGACCGGCGGCGTGCCGGTGACGCGATCGGCGCCTGCGATCTCGTACGACAGTTGCAAGATCTAGCGCGGGATCGTCACCGCGGGAGAGCCTGGCTCTCTCGCGGTGTTCTCTTGTCTTTGTGGGTCGTGTCGGGCGGGCGGGCGGTGGCGCAGTCAGCACCGGGCGAAGTCGCGGCGCCGGCCGCGCCGCCCGCGCCGGCTCCGAGCGGTGCGAACGCGCCGCTTCTGGGTCCGCAGCCGCCACCGCCGCCGATCGACGTCGAGGCCGTGCGCGCTGCCGAGCGGGCGGAGCGTGAGGCTGCAGTGCGGGCCGCGCGCGAGGAAGCCGAGGCAGCCCTCGACGCCGAGATCATTTTGCGCGCCGGCGAGACCGCCGAGCTGCGCGCGACCGTCGAGACATTGAAGGAGCAGGTCGCGGCCAGCGCAAAGGCGGCTGCCGATGCGCCGCCATCGGTGCGAGCCGCGCGCCTGGGCCTGGGGCTCACCGGTTACGTCCAGGCAGACCTTGCCTTCCGGCAGTCGTCCGAAGATCAGCTCAATCCATCGACCGGCAATCCGCTCAACGAAGATCGTTTCATGATCCGCCGCGCGCGGTTGCGCGCGACGCTCGACCGCACGTACGTCGCCGGGCTCCTCGAGCTGGACGGCAACACCGTGAACGGGCCGACCGCGCGCATCGCCGGCGCCGAGGCGTCGCTGCGCCTGCCCGGTCCCGATGGCCCGGGCGGCGTGCCGCTGTTGATGGCGACGATCGGCCTCTTCAAGATTCCATTCGGCTGGGAAGTGATCGAGAGCGACCGCGAGCGGCTGTTCCTCGAGCGCAGCACCACCGAGCGCGCTCTCTTCCCCGGCGAATACGATGTGGGCGCCCGGCTGCAGGGTGGCTGGCGCTTCCTGCGCTACAGCCTGGCGGCGCAGAACGGCGAACCGATCGGCGAGAAGTCGTTCCCCGTCCGTGACCCGAACCATCAGAAGGATTGGGTCGGCCGGCTTGGCATCGACGGCGGCGAAGGACCGGTGCGGGTCGTGGCGGGCTTCTCCGGGCTCTACGGCACCGGCTTTCACAAGGGGACGCCCGCGACCAAGCCGGGGCTGCAGTGGATCGACAGCAACGAGGACGGCGTCATCGATTCGAACGAGCTGCGCCCGGTCCCGGGACGCGCCGCCGAGCCCTCGATCAATTTCCCGCGCCACGCGCTCGGCGCCGATCTGCTCGTCGCGGGGACGACGGGAATCGGTCGCACCACCGCGTACGGCGAGCTCTACTACGCCCGCGATCTCGATCGGGCGATCTTGCCCGCGGATCCGACCGGCGCGATCGGCGCCGTCGGGCGCAGCTACCGCGAGCTCGGCTGGTACGTGGCGCTGATGCAGGACATCGGCGCGCACGCCACCGTCGGCGCGCGCTACGACTATTACAACCCGGATCGCGACGCGAGCGATCGCCAGCTGGGGATGGTGGTTCCGAACGACGCCAGCTACTCGACGCTGGCGCTGGTCGCCGCGCTCCGCTCGCCGTCGGGCCGGCTCATCGTCGAATACGACATCAACCGCAATCACCTCGGGCGCGCGGCGTCGGGCTTGCCGACCAACCTCATGGACAACGTCTTCGCCATTCGCGGGGAGGCGAGCTTTTGACGCCTGAGCGGCTGATCGCCGCCACGCTGTGCGCGGCGGCCGTCGCCGCCGGCGGCTGTGACGCCGGTGTCCGCGGGCGCACCGGCCTGGGTTCGCTTCTGCAGGCGACGGGCGCAACGCTGGCGCAGGGGACGCTCTCGTCGCAGTCCGATCCGGCGGTGACCAACGGTCCGCAGGTGATGATCAACCAGTTTCACGGCCTGGCGTTTGCCGGCGCGACCAACCGCGGTCTCATGGGCAGCGTGCAGCCCGGCGGTCTCTCGGTCGCGCTCGGGTTGGCTGACGACAACATTTACTGGATCGTTCCGGCCGCGACCGCGAACCTGGATGTCGGCGGCGGAGCGGATCTGCTGTTCTCGACCACGCTGTCTTACGCGTCGGACATCGCGGCCGGCCGGCACGATCTGGTGCTTCGCGCCGTCCTGGCCGACGGGCGCATGGGCCCGGCCGTGATCCAGACGGTGATGATCAGCGACTTCGCCGACGTCCAGGGCACGCTCGACGTTCGCCTCAGCTGGGACACCGACGCCGATCTCGATCTGCACGTCGTGGTCCCGGTGGCGCCGGCGTCGCCGCCCGATCCCAAGGCGCCGACGGAGATCGAGGTCTGGGTCAACAATCCGTCTTCGCTGCCGCCGCGTCCGGTGTTCGACCCTTACTCGCCCGACGACATCACCAATGGCGGCGTGCTCGATTTCGACTCCAACGGATCGTGCATCATCGACGGCCGGCGGCAGGAGAACGTCGTGTGGGGCGCGGCGCCGCCGTCGGGGACGTACACCGTGCGCGTCGACGCCGTGTCGTTGTGCGGCGAGGTCGACGCCCAGTGGAACGTCGACGTGTTCCTGAACGGCAATCCGGTTCCGGTCTACGCCGCGTACGGCGAGGCCGTCGATAGCGATACGCGTTTCAGTCACACCGAGGGGTCGGGCGTCTTGGCCCTGCAGTTTCGCATTCCTTGAGGAGGTAAGAAATGCTGATTCAGAAACTGATGTTCGTGGCCAAGCCGGCGAGCGCCGTCGTGCTGTATCTGCTGCTCTCGCTGTCGGTGATCTCGATCGGCGTGATCATCGAGCGCTGGTGGTTCTTTCGCCGGCGGCGCGTCGACGTGATCGATCTCGGCGAGCGCATGGAGCGCTCGTTGCGCACGGGCGGTGACGCCGCCGCGCTGGGTGTGCTCGCGGAGAGCCGCTCGGTCGAGGCGCGCATCCTGACCGACGCGATCAAATGGCGCGCGCGCGGCGCCGAATCGGTGGAGCAGATCCTGGCCAAGTCGGTGCGGCAGCATCGGTCCGAGGTCGAGGTCGGCCTGCTCTTTCTCGGCACGCTGGGCAACAACGCGCCGTTCATCGGCCTCTTCGGCACGGTGCTCGGCATCATGACGTCGTTCCGCCAGCTCGGCAGCAGCCAGGGCGTGTCGGGCATGGACAACGTCATGGGCAGCATCGGCGAGGCGCTGACCGCGACCGCGATCGGCATCCTCGTCGCGCTCCCGGCGGTCATCGGCTACAACATCTTTCAGAAGAAGGGCGCCGATATCGAGGAGAACGCCGCGGCGCTCGGCAATCTGCTGCTGGCGTCGATGAAGTCGGCGGGACCGGCGTCGGATCCCTCCTCCTCCGAGGTGCCTGCGTCGAAGGCGCCCGATCTCACGCCGGCCGCCAGCGCGGCGCCGGCCAGCGACGGTGTCGCCCGTGGGATGGAGGTGATCTGATGGCCGGGACGATGCAGACCGGCGGCCGGTCGCGGACGATCGCGGCGATCAACGTCACCCCGCTGGTCGACGTCATGCTGGTGCTGCTGGTGATCCTCATGGTGGCGTCGAGCTACATCGTCGCGCAGACGATGAAGGTGCAGCTGCCCAAGGCGCACGCCACCGACGGGACCGCCGACAAGCCGGCGACGGTGCAGCTGTTCAAGAACGGGATGATCCGCTGGAACGAGCAGCCGGTCACCGACGCCGAGCTGCCCGCGAAGATCAAGGCGGCCATCGCCGCCGATCCCGAGGCGAGCCTGGTCGTCAGCGCCGACAAGGAGGTGCAGCACGGTCAGGTGGTCCACGTGATGGACATCGCGAAGATGGCGGGCGTCACCAAGTTCGCGATCAACGTCCAGCAAACGGGCGAGTGAGCCGTGAAGCGCGCGACCGTCATCGTCTCCGCGGCGATCCACGCCGGCGTGGCGATGTCGCTGATGGGCGCGGCGCAACACGGGGAGAAGCGCAAGGCGATCTCGGTCGCGGTCACCGACGCCAAGAAGAAGGCGCCCAAGCCGCCACCTCCGCCGCCGCCTCCGCCCGTGCATCACGCGCCGCGCGTGGTGGCGTCGGTGCCGAAGGCCGCGCCGGTCGCCGCGCCGCCGCCGCGGCCCGCGCCCGTGCACGCCGTCGAGACCGCGCTGGCGATGAGCAACGACGACGCGCCCGGCGGGATCGCGCTCGCGCCGCACGCAGCGGCGCCGGCCGCGGCCGCGCCCGCGCGCGTGGCCTCGGCGGTCTCGTCGGCGCGCACGCGCCGCGCGCGCGAGGCGCTGGGCGCCGGACCGAACCTGGGCGAGACGGGCGGCGGTGGCGCCGCCGACGAACCGTGCGCCGAGGAGCCGAGCAAGCCGGTGCCGGTGTTCAAGGCGGATCTCGAGTACACCGTCGCCGCGAAGACCGAGGGCATCGAGGGCAAGCTCAAGCTCAAGATCACCGTTGCCGCCGACGGCTCGGTGTCGGACGTCGAGGTGCTGGCCAGCGTCGAGCCGGCGCTGGACGCGGTGGCGGTGGCGGCGGCGCGACAGTGGCGATTCAAGCCGGCGATGGCCTGCGGCAAGCCGGTCGCGGGAGGGACCTACGTCTTGCAGAAGCGATACGAGCTCACCGACTGATTGGGTTTCGCTTCGCCGGACAAACTTGAAGACGAAGAGACATAGCTGGTCGTGGGACAGGCTTCGCGTCATCGGCGCCGCGGCGTTCGCCTGTCTCTGGCTCCTGGGCGCCGGCGGAGCGGCGATCGCGCAGGAAGCCGAGACCCCGGCTCCGGCAGGGGAGATCACCAGACCGCCGAAGCTGATCAAGTTCGTGCCGGCGGTCTATCCCAAGGACAAGCACGACGCGGGTATCACGGCGTCGGTGTTGCTTTCGATCGAGATCGGCGATGATGGGAAGGTCGGGGCGGTCGACGTGGCCAAGTCGGCGGGGGCGGACTTCGACGCGGCGGCGGTCGCGGCGGTGCAGCAGTTCCTGTTCGAACCGGCCGAGATCGATCACCAGCCGGCGCCGGTGAAGATCACCTATCGCTACGACTTCACGATCGTCACCGAGATCGTCGCCGCCGGGCCGCAGATCAACTTCGACGGCATCGTGATCGAGCGCTTCAAGAAGAAGCCGATGCCGGGCGTCAAGGTGACCATCAAGGACCTGAACGTCGCCGCCGAGACCGACGAGGCCGGCACCTTCGCGTTCACCGACGTGCCGGTCGGCCCGCACCGGATCGAGCTCGCCAACCCCAAGCTGATCACGGTCACCACCGACGAGAGCATCGCCAAGGGCAAGCGCCGCACGGTGAAGTACGTCGTCGAGGAGAAAGAAGAGGGCGTCGACGAGGAGATGGTCGAGCGCGCGCCGCGCATCAAGAAGGAAGCGGTGGAGACGCGCATCCGCACCGAGGAGGCGCGCCGCGTGCCCGGCACCCAGGGCGACACGCTCAAGGTCGTGCAGAACCTGCCGGGCGTTGGACGCTCGTCGTTCGGGTCGGGCGCGCTCATCGTCTGGGGCTCGGCGCCGAAAGACACGCGCGTGGTCGTCGACGGCGTCGAGATCCCGGCGCTCTATCACGTCGGTGGCCTGCGCTCGACGGTGAACTCGGATCTGGTCAAGGGCATCGAGCTGTCGCCCGGATCCTACGGCGCCGACTACGGGCGCGGCATGGGGGGCCTGGTGCGCGTCGAGCTGCGCCCGCTCAGCGGCGACGCCACGCACGGCTACGTCGCGGCCGACGTGATCGACACCTCGGCGATGGTGTCGACGACGATCGCGCACCGCCTGCACCTGGCGATCGCCGGCCGCGTGAGCTACCTCGATCGGTCGCTCAGCACCGTGACCTCGCGCGACGTCGGCGACTTCGTGCCGATCCCGCGCTACGACGACTACCAGGCGCGCGCGACGCTGTCGCTCCGGCGCGACGAAGAGCTGGCGGTGACGTTCCTGGCCTCCGACGATCACCTGCGCCGTACGATCCCGGCCAGCGACCCGCAGGAGATCCGCACCCAGAACAACGACACCTCGTACAAGCGCGTCTTCATTCGCTACACGCGCCTGCTCGACGACGGCTCCAGCTTCGTGGTGACGCCGTCGTTTGGCTTCGATCGCAACGTGTCGCTGTCGCAGTTCGGAACGATCCCGATCGATCTGCGCCTCGACACCTGGCAGTACGCCCTGCGCGCGTCGTACCGCCGCCGCCTGAGCCCGCACGCCACGCTGTCGGTCGGCACCGACTTCCAGGGGCAATCGACCACCGCCGAGCGCAACGGCTCGGTGAATCAGCCGCCGCGCGAGGGCGACATCGTCGTGTTCGGCCAGCCGCCCGGCTCGGACACCAACTTCGATCGCTGGCACGTGAACCAGGCCACGGTCGCGCCCTACGCCGTCGTCGAAGCGGTGCTCGGCCGCCTGACGCTGACGCCGGGCGTCCGCTTCGAGCCGACGCTGGTCGACGGCGATCGCATGCTCCCGACCCCGCCCGGCACCGTGCCAATCGGCTACTCGCACCTGAACTTGCCCGCGAACCCGATCCACTTCGCGCCGCTGCGCTGGGCACCCAATCCGCGCCTGGTCGCCGTCTTTCGCGCGACGAAGCGGCTGACCCTGACCGCGGGCGGCGGTATCTACGCGCAGCCGGCCGATCCCGAAGACCTGAGCCCGGTGTTCGGCAACCCCACCGTCGGCATGTCGCGCGCGTTGCACGTGAGCGGCGGCGTCGCGTACAAGCTGACGCCGACCCTGACGCTGGAATCGGTCGGTTTCTACAAGCACTACTACGATCTGGTCTCGCGCAGCGCGCTGCCGACGCCGCCGGTCGCGCAGGCGCTGACCCAGGACGGCACCGGGCGCAGCTACGGCGGCCAGGTGCTGTTGCGGCAGGAGATCAAGAAGGGCTTCTTCGGCTGGCTGACCTATTCCTTGATCCGCAGCGAGCGCCGCGATCACCCGGGCGAGGCGTATCGCCTGTTCGACTTCGATCAGACCCACGTGTTCGGCATCCTCGCGAGCTACGATCTCGGTCACGGCTGGGAGGTCGGCAGCCGCTTCCGCTACACGAGCGGCATGCCGCGCACGCCGGTGGTGGGCGCGTTCTTCAACAGCAACACCGGCCTTTACGAGCCGATCTTCGGCGCGCACAACTCGATCCGGATCCCGGCCTTTTATCAGCTGGACGCGCGCGTCGAGAAGTCGATCGTGATGCGGCGGGTGAAGCTGAGCCTGTTCCTGGACATGCAGAACCTGACCAACCGCAAGAACCCCGAAGAGCTGATCTACAACTACGACTTCAGCAAGCGCAGCACGATCACCGGCCTGCCGACGCTGGCGGTGTTTGGCGCGAGGTTGGACTTCTGATGTCGCGCGCCGCCCTCATCGTCGCCGCCGTCACGCTCGCGCTGTCGAGCGCCGCGTGCGAGCCCGATCTCGGCGCGCCCATCTCGGTGATCGCTGGGCCGCGGATCCTGGCCGTGCGCGGCAATCCGCCCGAGGCCAAGGAGGGCGCGCAGGTGACCTACGATCTGCTCGCCGTCGACGCCAACGGCACGGTGCCCGCGCCGCCGGCCTCGTGGGCGGTGTGCACGGCGCCGCGCCCTCCGTCGGAGAACAGCGCCGTCGCGACCGCCTGCTTCGGCGTCCCCGACAGCGCGGGTCCGGCGCCGACGTTCGAGGCGCCGGTGACCGCCGCCAACCCCGACGATCCGACGACGAGCGGCGCGTGCAGCATCTTTGGCCCGCTGCGCCCGCCGCTGGATCCCAACGCGCGCCCGCGCGATCCCGACGTGACCGGCGGTTTCTACCAGCCGGTGCGCGCCACGTTGCCGAGCCCGGGGGGCGGCCCGGCGCTGCTGGCGTTCGATCTCGAGCGCATCCAGTGCCGCCTGGCCAACGCGCCGAGCGACGTCGCCAACGAATTCAACAACCCCTACGATCCCGCGAAGAACCCGAGCGGGTACACGCCCAACCAAAATCCGTCTCTGGCGCAGCTGACCTGGACGATCGACAGCGGCGCGCCGGCGGTGCTGTCCCCGATCGCCGCGGGCATGCCGGCGCCGGCCGCGCCCGCGATCGCCCCCGGGCAGCGCGTGGCGCTCGAGGCGTCGTGGACCGCCGACGACGCCGAGACCTTCCCGGTCTACGACATCCGCTCGGCGTCGCTCGCCACGCAGCGTGAAGCGCTGCGCGTCTCCTGGTTCGCGACCGCGGGCGTCTTCGACCACGACGTCAGCGGCCGCACCGCCGACGATCCCGCGCTGACCGCCGACAATGTCTGGGTCGCGCCCGCCGCCGCGGGTCCCGTGCACGTGTGGCTGGTGCTGCGCGACAGCCGCGGCGGCGTCGACTTCGCCGAGTTCGAGCTGGATGTCTTGCCTTGATCTTCCGTGTTGGCGATGACGCGCGCGCTGCCAGAGGTTCCCCCGGGAAAAGCGCCTGTTTCTGCGAAATCACCACCTCGTCACCTGGATGTAACGAGGCAGGGATATCCTCCAGCGGCAAATGACTGGAACGAAGGGCACGGAACGCAGGGTCCTGGTGGTCGAGGATGAGCCTGACCTGACCGAGCTTCTCACGTTCAACCTGCAGGCGGGCGGGTACAAGGTCGAGACCGCCAACACCGGCGCGCGCGCGCTGGCGGAGATCGATTCGTTCGTCCCGGACGTGGTGCTGCTGGATCTGATGTTGCCCGACATGCTGGGCACCGAGATCTGCCGGCGCATCCGTGCGCAGTCGGACAAGAACCAGCCAGCCGTGATCATGCTCACCGCGAAGGGCGAGGAGATCGACCGCGTCGTGGGCTTCGAGGTCGGAGCCGACGACTACGTGGTCAAGCCGTTCAGCATGCGCGAGTTGCTGCTGCGCGTGAACGCCTGCTTCCGGAGCAATACCGGTCCGGTGGCGACCCAGAACGCGCCGTCAGGCCCGGCCGACGCCGCCACCGGCAGTCCCGACCGACGCCGCAAGTACCTGGTGGGTCCGCTGACCATCGACGTCGACGGACACCACGTCTTCGTCGAGGGCAAGGAGATCCACCTCAGCGTCATCGAGATGCGGCTGCTGACGTATCTCGTCGAGCACCGCGGGCGTCTCTGCTCGCGCGACGATCTGCTCGAGGACGTATGGGGCTACAAGCCCGATGTGTCGACGCGCACGGTCGACACGCACATCAAGCGCCTCCGCGACAAGCTGGGGGCCGCCGGACCGCTCCTCGAGACGGTCCGAGGCGTCGGATACCGCCTGTCCGACGCGCACGCGGTGGTCGCCAACCGCGAGTGAGCCGCTTTCTCAGGTGACCGCTACTGCGAGTCGCCATGAGACAGGGGCGAGCATTTTTGGAATTTGTCAGGGGCGGCGCCGACTTGTCCCCCTCGTCTTGTGGTGCTCCGCGTGTTATCTCTGACGGCGGCGCACGAAGCATCTGCACAGCGGGGGATTTGAAATGAAGAAAACCAAAGCACCCTGGCTGGTGGGGGCGGTCGTTTGTGGTCTCGCAGCCGCGTGTAGCGGCAACAAGAACGAGCCCGCGGCCCCCGCAGCGATCGGTCCCGGCCCGCAGCCGATCCCGATCCGGCGCCTCACGAACGCCGAATATACGTCGTCGGTGGCCGATCTCTTCCCTGGCTTCACGATGCCGCAGTTCTCGTTCCTGCCCGATCCGCAGGTGCTCGGCTTCACGAATTTCTCGAGCTCGCAGACTGGCAACCTGGTGTGGGCCGAGCAGTACGAGGCGGCCGCCGAGTCAATCGCCATGCTGGTCGCCGCCGACCCGACGATGCTGACCGGTTGCGACGCATCGGCGCGCAGCGAGCTCGCCTGCGCGCAGCCGTATCTCTTCGATCTCGCCAAGCGCGCCTACCGGCGTCCGCTCACCGACGCGGAGAAACAGCAGCTCACCGCTCTGCTGACGCTGGACGCCGACGTGGTGCCGTACCAGAACCGGCTCTGGCTCTCGATCGAGGGCGTCCTGCTGTCGCCGAAGTTCCTGTTCCGCCCCGAGGTCGGCCAGGCCGGATCCGCGACCGGCGCAACCGGCCAGCTGTCGGCGCAGGGCCTCCCGCTGACGTCCTACGAGATCGCGACGCGCCTCTCGTACTTCATCCGCGGCTCGATCCCCGACGCGGAGCTGACCGCGTCGGCCGACTCGGGCGAGCTCCTGAATCCGGCGGAGATCAAGCGCCAGGCGCAGCGCCTCTTGCTGCAGCAGTCATCGCAGGATCACCTGGTGCTGTTCCACGAGCAGTGGCTGGGCGTCGACACGATCAGCGCGCTCACCAAGGATCCGACGGTCTATTCGACTTTCTCGCCCTTGCTGGCTTCCGAGATGGGGCAGGAGACGCAGACGTTCCTCGCGAACGTGCTGTTCAAGAATCCGGGGACGTTCACCGATCTGTTCACGGCGAATTACACGTTCGCCAACGCCGACCTGGCGGCGTTCTACGGCGTGGCCGCGCCAGCCAACGACTGGGACCGCGTCGATCTGGATCCGTCGCAGCGCTCGGGCATCCTGACCCAGGCTTCGCTGCTGGCGACGATGGCCAAGGACAACCAGACCGACCCGGTGCGGCGGGGCAAGTTCATTCTCAATCAGATCCTCTGTCAGACGATCCCGTCGCCGTCGCCGGCGGTCGTCGCGCTGTTCCAGCCGATGGACACTACCCAGACGATGCGCGTGCAGTTCGAGCAGCACCGCGACGATCCGGTGTGCGCCACCTGCCACAACCTGATCGATCCGCTCGGCCTGCCGTTCGAGCACTACGACGGCATCGGGCAATGGCGCGACACCGATCGCGGGATGGCGCTGGACGTGACCGGCTCGCTGGAAGGGACGCCATTCGACGGCATCCCGCAGCTGTCGCAGCTGATCGTCGCCAACCCCGAGACGCGCGGCTGCTACGCGACGCAGTGGTTCCGGTTCGCCAACGGCCGGCTCGAGGGTGACTCCGACCAGGACTACCTGACCTGGCTGTCGTCGGGATTCACGCCCGACACCAAGCTCATCGATCTGGTCACGTCGATCGTTCAGAGCGACAGCTTTCGCTATCTCATGCCGCTCGCGGCCACAGCGACCGCGACGACTACGCCCGCAGCAGGGAGCGCACCATGAAGCAGCACTTGATTCCCCGAAGGATTTCTCGCCGGAGCATGCTCAGGGGCGCCCTGGGCATCGGCGTGGCGCTCCCGTGGCTGGAGATCATGACCCCGCGCGGCCTGCGCGCGCAGGCCGCGGCGGCGCCGCCCAAGCGGTTCGGCGTCTTCTTCAGCCCGTGCGGGACCATCCCCGAGAACTGGCGCCCCACGGCGATCAATCCGTCGGTGGCGACGCCGAACAAGACCACTCCGTCGATCTCGACGCAGTTCACGCTGTCGCCGATCCTACAGCCGCTGGCGCCGTTCCAGCAGGACATCGTCGTGCTGCGCGGCGTGAGCATGGAGACGACGCAGTTTGCGCCGATCGCCAACGTGCACGACCAGGGCATGACCGAGATGTTGACCGCGATCCCGCTGGTCAAGGGCCCGGCGGGCGCGGGGCGCGCCAATCACTTCCTCGACG